>DVGZ01000022.1 GCA_018712435.1 Candidatus Caccousia avicola | reverse complement strand
GGCGATGCTGTGCAGCTTCTCGGTGAATTCCGCCTCCATGCTTTTCTTCATGACCGGCGTATAATTGCCATAGCCTACCATGTCGAAATAGCGGTTGCGGAACAGGTAGAAGCTGCTGCCGAATACGGTGGAATCGGCGAATTTGTACTGGCTGAACACGTCGATGGGTATGTTGGTGATGACCGTGCCAGTAAGCAGCAGGCGATACCGCGCCTTCGCGCCCAGCCGATGCAGCGCCTTGCTGGCGGCGATGTTGTGGGTTTTGATCTTGTGACCCTCGTCGCAGACGATGCAGTCCGGCCCCCACGCGGACAGTTCCTTCTCCAAGCGCCACGCGGATTCGTAGTTCACCACCAGTACCTGCAGGGCGGCCCCGTTCATGTGGCGGATGGTATCGGCTTTGCGCGTGCCGGTGCCGGAGAGCACGGCGAGGTTGTAGTCGAAAGCGGCGAAGCGTTCAAACTCGTCCTCCCACACGCCGAGGATGGACAGCGGCGCGACCACCAGCAGGCGGCGGATGTGGCCGCTTAACCAGAGATGGCCTACAATGGCGATGGTCGTGAGAGTTTTTCCGGTGCCTAACCCATTTCCATCAAGAGGGCAGCGCCCTTCCCGTTGGAAACATTCATAAAATCACCTCCTTGTGAACGGAATGCAGCTTGACATGCTCACGCTGTGAAGGAAGAATCATCAGGTTATTGGGATCGTTATTCTTGTAATCGCCGTCAATATGGTGAACAACTTCTCCCTTTCTCAAAGGCCGTCCTAACTTTTCTTCGGCAACCAGCCTGTGCTCATGCTTCCCGAGGCACTTTGTGTATGTTTTTCCTTCACCTCGCCCGCGCAGAAGATTTCCTCTTTTGATTCTGGACTCCATAATGCCACCAGGCTTATTCATGGCATTTACGCATTGATTGTACTTTCGCATTCGTTGCCCATTCCAAAGGTAAAAATGCTCCCGTGAACAGAAATTATGGCTATAGAGTTCACAGGTCAGCTTTTCAAAACGAACGCCACACCAGTCACACCGAACCATCATCTGTTTCATTGTCATTCCCCTCATTATCGGCCAGCAGCCCAAAGAGCCGCAGTACGAAGTAGAAAGCTTCTCGCTGGTGCCTGTAGGGCGCAGCCCGAATGGGCAGCTTCAGATTGTTACTGTACATTGAATCCCTCCTGTAAGGTCTGCCTTGTTTTCGGAGAGCCATATTCCAGGAGCATTTCGCGCAGGACTTTGGCTTGCTGCTCGCTGGCCGTCTGGATGATCTCGGCAAGGACGCGCTGCTGCTCGCCGGAAAGAATGTTCCGGTGCGGATGGTACCACTGAGCCACCCTCACGCAGCCTCCTTTACCTTGCTGGGTTTCCAGAGGATAATCGACCGTGAGCGCTACAACGTCGTTCTGAATCGTTCGCGTTGTCACTTGAAACGTTCTTGCCAGCTCCGGCATGGTAATAGAACGCCTTGCCGTCAGAATTCGCATGATTTCTGCCCGGCGCTCGTTCATCGTCACGGCCGATCACCTCCTTTCCCTTGGCTCTGGCTGCATGGTAACAGCTAAACCGGAAGCCTATTTTCCGGTTTGAGAATTTTTTCAAAAGAAAAAATCCGGCAAACAGACGTGCCGCTTGCAGGACAAAAATGTCCCTCTGCGGAGGCCTATTTGCCGGATTCCTGATGGTTCAAGCCAAATCCAATTCTCTTAGCAAATCTTACACCTGCCTCCGCGCTCCTTTCGATTCCAGGTCGAATTCAGCGCCTGACGAGGCCGTGCGTTTCTATTCAGTTTGTCTGTGCGGCATTTTCCTTCACTCGCAGCAGCGTCACCGTAACCGTCTTTTCCCGAACAGTCACTTCAATCTCTGCTCCGCATTTGGGGCACCGCATAATGCTCCTTGTGCCGGAAGCCGACCGGCTGATCAGATGCCCGCAATGGCAGCAGTGTGTCATAAGCATTTCAGTAGCGTTCGCCATCCTCCACCGCCTCCTGCAGTTCCTCCTGCGACTCCTCTTGCCTCAATTCATATCCGAAGAGAATTCGGACAAAGGGAATCATGAAAATCCCTCCAATATCCCCATGCCATTCGTCATACCTGAAGGACACCTCGACGCCCAGATACTCGCGGCTGATGAAAACCATGAAATAGAAATCGTGAAAGCGCAACACCATTTATAGATTCCTCCGTATTTTCGTATTACCGGCATCGGATAACTTCATGCGGCAGCCCGGCGTCCGCCGCATGAAGGAAGCAGCTTTTTGAGAGAAAGCACCTGTCACACTATCCTTTTTGCCAGGAGCTGTATCTCGTCACCAAGTATAGCACCAAATTTTATTTCTTGTTTTCGAATGTACGAACATACATTCATTTTGCAAAAATTATTTTCGAGCAGGTGCACATGGATTTTTCTGCGAGAAACTGCGTAAAATTTTTATCAACCTATTTACAGCCATATATTTTAGTGCTACTATATGCATGAAAGACAAGAAGGAGGCAAAAAGCATGAAGCCCACTGATAATTCGTTTCCCGCGGGAAACGTCACCAGCCTGGCGGAGCGAAAAGCTGCCAAGCTCGCTTATTTCAACCGCGAGAAGTATGGCTCTATCATCCGGGCCGCACGCCTCAAAAAGGGTATCAACCAGCCTGAACTGGCACGTATCCTTAACACCAGCAAAAACTACGTCAGCAACTGGGAAGTAGGAAAGGCGCGCCCTGACCTCAATATGATCCCTGGCCTTTGCGAAGCGCTGGGCATTTCCCTCAACACCTTTTTCGGCCAGGCAGTTTTTACTGAGGAATTGACAAGCGAGGATCGCCGGGTGCTCAGCAACTATCATTATCTCAGCCAACAGAACCGGCAGGTCATAGACCAGCTGATGGCGACCATGCTGGACGTGCAGGCCCGGAATCTACGCAAATACGTTCAGGAGAATTTTCAGCGCGTCTGGTATGACGACCTGAAAACCTCCGCAGGCACGGGCAATCCCCTGGACGAGGGTGGGCATGGCGTTTATATCTACCTCCGTGCTGACCGCAACGTCTGCCGGGCAGACGCTGTCATCACCGTAAGCGGCGACTCCATGGAACCCGACCTGCACGACGGAGACGACATCCTGGTACAATACGCTGACGCCATTTCTCCCGGCGAGGTGGGTGTATTCGTCGCCGACGGCGAGGGATTTGTCAAGGAATACCAGCCCGACGGCCTTCATTCCCATAATTCCAAGTATCCTGTTCTGCATTTTAACGACGACGACAACGTTCGCTGCATCGGCAGGGTTATCGGCATCGTACCCATCGACGCCCGGCCCACGGAAATGGAGCAGGCGGAGCTGGACGACCTCCAGCACGAGGCGGCGCAACGGCACTAAAGAATAAAATTAACACAACCGGCCCTTCCGGTCGGCATATTTTTTATACCCTTTTTCAAGGAGAAAGCGCTCATGCAATATCCATATAAACACAGCCGCGAATCTGGCGACCGAAACAGGAGACGTTGGCTCATGACACGGAGGGAGTGAATCGCCATGGGAGAAGCTAGTAAAACGAAAGAGAAAATTTTGGACTTTGTATCCGCTTTCTGCGATCAGCACGGCTACTCGCCGTCTTACCGGGAGATTGCCATAGGTGTCGGTATCAAATCCACCGCCACCATAAGTCGGCATATTCATGACCTCATTCAGAGTGGTGTATTGCCGCCTGTGGAGCAATGTCCCCGCAAACTGACCCTGCGCCGCAAGACCAAATTGACGGCGGGCACGGGGGAACAGGTGCAGCGCATTCGTCTGGAGGCTGCAGACGGCGGCGTGGTTTGTTTTGACTGCAATCTCAAAAAAGAACGGGACGGTTTGGAGCTTTCATTCACCGGCATCCTGGACGCAACGCGCCTGAAGCGACCTGTTTCCCGCATCGTGAACTGTTCTATCGACAACGGGGAGGCGTTATAATGGAAAACATCGTTCGCAGAAAACCGGCGCTCAATATGCATCGCTGTGCTTTCACCGGCTATCGTCCGCAGAAAATGCCTTTCGGCTTCAATGAGTCCGATCCGCGCTGCATCGATTTCAAGCGCCGCGTCAAGGAAACCATTCAGACGCTCTACGACATGGGCTATCGCCATTTCATCTCCGGCGGCGCGCTGGGCATGGATATGTTCGCCGCCGAAGCCGTTCTGGAATTGCGCGCACAGCATCCGGACATGATGCTGGAGATGGTCAGCCCCTTCGACGATCAGGCGGCAAGATGGTCGCCCGAATTGCGCGCACGGCACGACCGCCTCTTCGCGCAGGCAGACATCATCACCGCCACCGGCCACGCCTACACCCGGAGCGCCATGTTCCGCCGAAACCACTATCTGGCGGACAACGCCGACCTGCTGCTCACCGCTTGATGACATATACTATCTGAAAAAGGAAGTTCTCAGACTATGTCCCTGAGAGAGGAAGATTCTAAAAACTGAAAAAATGATTTGCATTTTGACTGTTATCTGCATCTATTATATAATGAGCGGGGATATTGCACACAAGGTTTCCGACAGGTTTATGCCAACTTCAAAAGAAAGGACAAAGTCCAGATGATACCGATAGTGATCATGGCGATTGAAGACGAAAGTGATCGGGATTATATCACGGGGCTGTTTCTTAAAAACGAGCGCAGTATGTATGCCATGGCGTTGAAAATCGTCAAGGAGCATCATACGGCCTGCGACATGGTCTCCGAGGCCTGCCTGAAAATGATTGAGAAGATCGGCTATCTGCGGGAAATCTCCGTGCAGAAGCAGACGCCGTACATCCTCTCCATTGTCAAGAATACTTCGCTCATGTATCTGCGTCAGCGGCGCAGTGAGAACAACTGGCTTGTGGACGATGAACGAATTCTGGACTATTGCCTTAGAATTATGGAGAACGCGAAGGCCACGGAGGCTCAGAAACTTCAAAAGTACAATCTTGCAGCGGAGATCAAGCGCAAGTACGAAGAGCTTCAGCGCGTAAAAAAAGCATCTGATGAATCTGTTGAGAAGATCAGAGCCAATCGAAACTACAGCAGGGAATATATAGGGAAGTGCGTCGAAGGCATCCGCAGCAAGCAGAAGGAAGAGCAACGGCGGATTTACAACAGCGCAAGCGAAAAGATTCGCCGTCTCGAACAGGCCGTCGCAGCAGAACGTCCGAGCGAGGCGTTTGATTTCGGTTCGCAGAAGTTCACCAATGCGCTGAAGCTGATCGAGACGGGCGGAAAGAACCTGCCTGAGGATGTGCAGCGGATGATCGCAGCGCAGTTTCGCTACTGTCCTGACGCTTTGAACGTGCTTTCACCGCTCATGAGCGCAGCAGGGATGCAGTACGGAAACGAAGCAATACAATTTTATGATAAGTAGTATTTATTTTCGCAAGAACAGTCCAATACAGTGTTGACAAAGTTATAAGACTGTGGTATTATAGAGATACAAACTACGCCAGTCTTATGAGAGGGGCCCTTGCTCATGGATATTAAACTGTTTGATTCTGAACTAAAAGTAATGGATGTTCTTTGGAAGGAGGGGGATACACCCGCCAGAGAAATAGCACGGGTACTGACAGATGAATTAGGATGGAATGTCAATACGACATATACGCTTATCAAGCGTTGCATAAAAAAGGGGGCGATTGCGCGTTCCGAGCCGGGCTTTATGTGCCATGCATTGGTTTCCAAGTCCGCTGTTCAAGAAGCCGAAACTGATGAATTGATTAACACAATTTACGATGGTTCTGCTGACAAGTTGTTCGCTGCGTTGCTCGGGAGAAAAAAACTATCTGAGGAACAGATCCAAAAGCTGAAACAAATTGTTGGCGATCTGGAATGAGGTGGTGATAATGAACCTGCTCCAAATGAGTTTTACGGGTGCTGTAATGATTTTGGCCGTTACGGTCATTCGTGCTCTTGCAATTAACAAAGTCCCGAAAAAGACATTCCTGGTGCTTTGGGGGATCACACTGGTGCGGCTGATGATACCGTTTTCTTTGCCCTCTTGGTTTAGCATCTATTCTCTCTGGAACCGAGAAATGCCCACAGAGGGAATGAATACGGCGGCGGGAATGCTGATACCTGTGATACCAGCGGAACATCAGGCCACCATACCGCACAATACTGTCGGCCCTGTGGCGAATGTCTCAGCGCCGGAAATCATCTGGATTCTTGGATGTGTTCTCTGTGCGTTCTTCTTTGCGGCAGCCTACTGGAAATCCTATAAGGAGTTTCAAATGTCCCTGCCTGTCAGAAATGATGGGATTGAGAAGTGGTTGGAAACTCATCCAACAAAACGAACCATTACCGTGCGCCAATCCAGTTTGGTATCTTCTCCATTGACCTACGGCGTGATTCGCCCCGCCATTTTACTGCCAAAAACCACAGTCTGGAATAATGAAGAGACGCTGCATTATGTTTTGGCACATGAACTTGTGCATATCAAGCGATTTGACATTATAACAAAAGTTGTGCTGGCGGTTGCTCTCTGTATCCATTGGTTTAATCCTCTGGTATGGGTCATGTATGTTCTGGCAAATAGAGATATTGAGCTTTCCTGTGACGAGACGGTAATTCGCCAGTTCGGAGAAAATACTAGAGCAGTTTATGCCAAAGTTCTAATCAGCATGGAGGAAACAAGGAGCGGTTTCACCCCTCTTTGTAATAATTTCAGTAGAAATGCGATTGAAGAAAGGATAACAGCAATTATGAAAACACGGAAAACAACAGTTGTATCTCTGGTTCTTGCGGCGTTGATTGTTGCGGGAACGACAACGGTCTTTGCAACCTCTGCCCTCACCGAGAGTAGAGGCTCCATGAACACGAACTATTATGAGACGGAAACCTCCGAAGGTATTTTGACCTCCTATACTGATGACAACGGAGAGCTTCACTATATTCTTGATGACGGAAACACAACAAAAACGCTGAGTGAAGAAGAATTTGAGCAGCAGTACCCCTCCCCGGTCATCGAGTGGTGGACTTACGACGAATACAAAAACTGGCTGGATAACGAAAAAGAAACGCTCCAGAGCGTAATCGGCCAAAAGGGATGGACCTCTGCACATGGCGAGTTTGTTTGGACCCAGGAAATGGTCGATGAAACGATTGCCGAATATGAAAAGGTACTCCAGGAAATCAAAGACGGCATGATGTACTCCAAGACCGTTGACGGTGAACAGGATATCATGGTGGGTTATAATCCAGAGGACATCATGACCGGTTCAAGCTATGATTATTTTGTGAAGCTGGAGAACGGTGAAGAAAAGTTATTTGGGCCTTATGAAACGCCCGACGAATTGCTTGCGGCGGTAGAGTCTTTCTGTAATGATCAGGTCAAATTGGGAAATATGGATCAGAGTGAAGCCCGTGAAATCGTTAGCCAGTGCGTACAAAACTAAGCCAATACCGCACAAACCCAGACAAAAGACAGCAAAGCCGTTTGCTTTTGTGATATAATAGGGACATGGATAAGCAGATGAGCATGTCGTTCTTCACGGACGAGTTGGCGGAAGTGAAGACGCTCAAGAAGGACTTTCTCGGGCAGATGAACCAGCTGATTCCGTGGAGCGAGTGGGTGGCGATGATCAGGCCGTGCTATTACAAGGGAGAGCGCGGCAATAAGCCCTACGGCCTCGAATTGATGCTGCGGATCTATGTGCTGCAGATGGTGTACAACGTGGCCGATATGGCTGTGGCGGCCGAAGTGATCGACAGTCGGGCGTTTTCGGAGTTTTGCGGCGTAACGTCCAGCAATCAGGTGCCCAACGGCGATACAATCGGGCGATTTCGCAATATCCTGATTCAAAATCGACTGCAGGAGAAGCTCTTCGCCGATATTGTCAGCAGGCTAAAGGCCAGGGGTCTGATGCTGATGAAGGGCACGATCGTTGACTCCACACTGATTGCTGCGCCTTCTTCCACCAAGAATGAGAAGAAGGAGCGGGATCCGGATGCGCATCAGGTCAAGAAGGGCAATCAGTGGTACTTCAGCTACAAGGGTCACATCGCCGTTGACAGGGATACCGGCCTGGTCCCCTCGCGGGGAGCGACTGTCAGGGTGCGCGTAGATCATGGCCGTTGTACGATTTCAACCCACGCTCCCCTCGCGGGGAGCGACCCCTTTGTACGGGGCGGGAGATTCTCCCGCCCCGATATTTCAACCCACGCTCCCCTCGCGGGGAGCGACTCCGCTCATTATGTTGCCTCCTTTTTTGCTTCTATTTCAACCCACGCTCAGGAAGATTGAAACCACCGCAGCCAATGTCCACGACGTCACCCAGGTGGCCGGCCTGATGGACGGCACGGAGGAAGAACTCTATGGCGACAGCGGTTATCTCGGCGCCGAAAAACGTGAGGAAGCCATCCTGACCAATGGCCATGGAAAAGAGATACAATACATCATCTGCGCACGCCCCTCATCCCTGAAGAAGCGTTATGCCGGTGCAGAATACGAAAAGGCTGTTGCAGCAGAGCACGCCAAGGCCTCGATACGCTGTAAGGCTGAACACGTCTTCGCCGTTGTCAAAGGCATGTTCCGTTTCCGAAAAACACGATTGACACAGATAATGGAGATATAATGTTTTTGGGTAATTTCATATACACTCCACAAGTTAAGGGTAGACTACACAAGGAGGTGTTTTTATGGCAACGATAATGATTGTGGAAGATGATAGACAAACAAATGACGCCGTTTCCGAATATCTAAAATCTTTTGGACACCGAATGCTTTCGGCCTATGATGGTGATGAAGCATTACAGCTTTTTGAGTGCAGTAGTATTGATCTGATTATTTTGGATATTATGATTCCTCAAAAGACGGGACTTGCTGTGTTGCATACGATTAGACAAAAAAGCTCTGTGCCAATCCTCATGCTCACCGCAATCGGTGATGAATATACTCAAGTTACAAGTTTCGATGAACAGGCTGATGACTACATCACAAAACCTTTTTCAATGGTTCTTCTTGGGCGGCGAGTTACTGCCCTCCTACGGCGAAGCGGGCAAACAGTTACGCCTGATATTATGACTTTTGGGGATGTAACAGTTGATTTCTCTGGATACACAGCTAAAGGCCCCGAGGGAAAAATTGACATTACCCCAAAAGAAATTGATTTGCTAAAGCTCCTGGTTGAACACAAAGGTTTAGTGCTTACTCGATCTCAAATGCTGGATAGTCTATGGGGGGCCGATTACCCTATTATTGATCGTATCATTGATACATACATTAAGAACTTACGCAAAAAACTTCGCCTTGATTGTATTGTTACGGTGAAAGGGATCGGGTATAAATTTGAGGTGGAAACATGAAAAAGTTAAAGCTCTTTCCCAAAATATTTATTTATACCTTGGCGCTATTATTGCTCATAACAATGCTTGCCAGCGGAACGATTTATCTTCTCGCCCCGATGATGGGAGAAAATTCAGTCTTATCAGAGGGAACTTATATCGATGGGATGTCATCAGCAATTAAGACTGCTGCCATT
>DVGZ01000021.1 GCA_018712435.1 Candidatus Caccousia avicola | reverse complement strand
CGCTTTCAGACACTTTTGCATAGCCATAACCGGGAAGATCGACCAGCCGGCATTCCGGCAAAGAGTAAAAATTGATCGTTCCCGTTTTGCCGGGCGTGGAACTGACACGGGCAAGCGCTTTGCGGTTCAGCAGTTTATTGATCAAGGTGCTTTTTCCTACATTGGATTTCCCTGAAAAAACAATTTCCGGAAGAGCTGAGGCGGGCAGTTGATCCACTCTGCCCGCCGCAAACTCAAAAGCAGCATTTTGATATTTCATTCTCGTTTCTCCACCGGCTCACTGGCAAAGCCCAGACTGTGTCGCACCGGCTGTATCCGGTTTCCCATCTGTCAACGGAAGAGCGGCCGGTACAGCGGCGGAAGCCTGTTCCGAATGCTTTTCTTCTTTCGAGACAGAAGGAGATGGCATTTTCACAAGAGCGGCATTCAGAACCTGTTCGATTCTTTCCACCGGAACAAATTCCACATGCTGTTTGACAACGTCCTCCACCTCATACAGATCCGGCATATTTTCTTTTGGAATCAATACCGTTTTGATTCCGCTCCGGTATGCCGCCATTGTTTTTTCCTTGAGGCCGCCAATTGGAAGCACACGCCCCAAAAGCGTAATTTCTCCCGTCATAGCCACATCGCGGCGAATCGGAATTTCACACAGGGCCGAAGTGATTGCTGTTGCCATCGCTGTTCCAGCCGACGGGCCATCCTTAGGAACCGCGCCTTCCGGAGCATGAATGTGGATATCATACTTTTTATAAAAATCGGGAGAAATCCCCAGCTTTTCGGCCCGTGCACGGATGCAGCTGATTGCCGTCTGAGCGGACTCCTTCATCACATCTCCCAAAGAACCGGTCAACTCTATCTTTCCGGTTCCCTGCAAAACAGCCGCCTCGATGGGCAACAGCTCACCGCCCACGCTTGTCCACGCCAAGCCGTTGACAAGACCAATCTCATCCTTCTGCTGCAATTTCTCCTTTTTAAAGCGCTGCGGGCCGAGAAGATCCTCCAGCATACGGGATGTAACGGAAATTTTAATCTCGGGATCCTCCACAATACGCTTGGCACATTTCCGGCATACGGAAGCGATCTGCCGCTCCAGCGTTCTCACGCCTGCCTCACGGGTATATCCGTCGATCAGTGTATGCAGGGCATTGGGCGTGATTTTCAGATTCTTCGGAGAGATCCCGTTTTTCTTCAGCTGCTTCGGGATTAAATGGCGCGAAGCAATCTGATATTTTTCCTCATGCGTATAGCTGCCCAAGGTAATGACATCCATGCGATCCAGCAGCGGAGCGGGAATAGCGCTGTAATCATTGGCCGTTGTCAGGAACAAAACCTCACTGAGATCAAAGGGCATATCAATATAATGATCATAAAATGCGGAATTCTGCTCCGAATCGAGAACCTCCAACAGCGCGGAGGAAGGATCGCCGCGATAGCTGCTCCCCAGCTTGTCCACCTCGTCAAGCAGAATCAGAGGGTTCTTCACTTTTGCCTGCCGGAGGGCCGCAATAATCCGTCCGGGCATGGAACCAATATAGGTGCGCCGGTGTCCCATAATGTCAGATTCATCCCGCACGCCGCCCAGAGAGACGCGCACATATTTGCGTCCGATAGCTTTTGCGATCGAGCGTGCGATCGAAGTTTTACCGACGCCGGGCGGGCCCACCAGGCAAATGATCTGACCATTGTTTTCCGGAGCCAGCTTTCTCACTGCCAGCGCTTCCAAAATCCGTTCCTTCACCTTTTTCAGGCCATAATGATCGGCGTTCAAAACCTTTTCCGCGCGGTTCAGGTCAATATTCTCCTTGGTCCGTTCGTTCCAGGGAAGATCCAGACAAGTCTCCAGATAGGTGAGGATCACGCTCGCTTCATGAGAACCAATCGGCATTTTGGCCAAGCGATCGCATTCCTTGAGAAGCTTTTCATTTTGCTCCTCCGGAAGCTTCAGCTTTGCAATGCGATCCCGCAGCTCATCTGCTTCCTCCTGCGGGTTGTCGTCATCCCCCAGCTCATAGGCGATGGTTTTCATCTGCTCACGCAGATAGTATTCACGCTGATTTTCATCCACCTGTTCACGCGTTTTTTCCTGAATTTCATTTTCGATGGAGATAATTTTAATTTCCTCTTCCAAAATGGAAATCAGCTTCCGCAAACGCTTTACGGGGTGAATTTCGTCCAAAACCATTTGCTTGCGGTCAAAATCGAGCATGATATTCGCCGCAATGTAATCCGCTAACTTTCCGCAATCCTTTTGCTGCATCACACCAAAAAGGATATCCGGAGCAATCTTGGCGTAATTTTTGGCATAATCCTCAAACAACGCACGGGTATGACGAACCAAAGCCGTTGTGGTATTGGTGGACTTATAAGCCGGGATCTCGACTTCACTCACTTCCGCGAGAAGGAACGGTTCTTCCTGAAGAACAGTATCCAGCCGTGCACGGTATAAGCCTTCCGCAAACAGCCTTACCCCCTCTTCGGAATGGCGCACAACCTGCTTGATTTTGGCTACCACACCCATTGGGTAAAGCTGTTCCTTTGTTGGCTCTCCATCTTCCAGGTCGCTTTGGGCCACCAAGAAGATCAGCTGTTCCTTTTCCATGGCTCCGGCCAACGCGAGAACCGACTTTTTCCTGCCGATATCAAACTGAATCATCATATCGGGGAAAATCACCAATCCTCGCAGAGCGAGAACTGGGATCGTAATTTGAGAAGTGTTGCTCATGGATGTTCCTCCTGTTGAGAAAAAGGCTGCTGCGGGCGGCGACACTCCGCCCCCTCACAGCAGCCATGCCACGCTTTATGCAGGGTCTCTGCGTCCGCGCTTTTTCTGTAAACTGATTTTTATTTTCACCGGTTTACGTTCATTGTCAATGATGAATTGGGGATCTTCTCCCTTTTCCACTGTCTCCTCGGTGATAATGATCTTTTCAATGGTATAATCGGTCGGCACACGGAACATCAGCGGGGTCAGAAGCTCCTCCATGATAGAGCGCAGACCTCTGGCGCCCGTCTTGCGTTCAATGGCTTTCCTTGCAATTGCATGCAGAGCGCCATCGGTAAACTCAAGCTCCACTTCATCGAGATCAAGCAGCTTGGTATACTGGCTCACCAGCGAGTTTTTGGGCTCCTTCAAAATACGAACAAGCATATCCTCGCTGAGTCCTTCCAGAGAAGCCACCACCGGCAGACGGCCAACCAGTTCGGGAATCAATCCGAACTTCACCAGATCATGCGGAACAACATCCTTCATCCAATCCAGTGTATCCAGCTCCGCACGGCTGTGTACTTCGCCGCCAAAGCCGAGGGAGGAAGCCGCTGTACGGCGCTCGATTACCTTATTCAAGCCATCGAAAGCACCGCCGCAAATAAACAGAATATTGGAAGTATCAATCTGCAAAAATTCCTGTTGAGGATGCTTACGGCCACCCTGAGGCGGAACATTGGAAACAGTTCCTTCCAGAATTTTCAGCAGAGCCTGCTGCACACCTTCACCGCTGACATCGCGGGTGATGGAAGGATTCTCCGATTTACGGGCAATTTTATCAATCTCATCAATATAGATAATGCCGCGTTCCGCAGCCTCAATGTTAAAATCCGCAGCCTGAATCAGGCGAAGAAGAATGTTTTCCACATCCTCGCCCACATAACCAGCTTCGGTCAACGTGGTTGCGTCCGCGATCGCAAACGGAACATCCAGAATCTTGGCCAGAGTCTGTGCCAGCATGGTCTTGCCCACACCGGTGGGCCCCAGAAGCAGCACATTGCTCTTGGAGAGCTCCACATCATCGGACTTACCGAAATAAATGCGTTTATAATGATTGTACACGGCAACGGACAAGGCCACCTTCGCCCTGTCTTGCCCGATCACATATTCGTCAAGCTGCTCCTTAATCTCCTGCGGCTTCGGAAGCACTTTTACCTGACCCTCACGGTTTTTCTGCGCTCCTTTGTCGGAAAAGTTTTCCCCGTCCTTCAAAAGAGAAACGCAGAGCTCCACGCATTCGTCGCAAATATAGACTCCAGGGCCGGCAATCAGGCGTTCCACTTCACTTTGGGGCTTTTTGCAGAACGAACAGCAGCGCTCCCGTCCCCGGATTTCGTCGTTACCTGACATTCAAAATCACCAACCTATTCCAAATGGATCGAATTCTTGGAAATTCAGCGCTTATCAATAATCTTATCGATCAATCCATACTCCAAAGCTTCCTGCGCCGTCATGAAATTGTCGCGCTCTGTATCCCGCGTAATGGTTTCAAGGGACTGTCCTGTCCGTTCCGCAAGGATTTCGTTCAAAAGCTTTTTCTTCTTTGTGATATAGTTGGCATGGATCATGATGTCGGTGGCCTGCCCCTTCGCGCCGCCGCTCGGCTGATGAATCATAATATCGCTGTTCGGCAGGGAAAGGCGTTTTCCCTTCGCACCGGCGGCGAGCAGAAAAGCTCCCATGCTGGCCGCCATTCCCATGCAGATCGTGGAAACATCACATTTGATATACTGCATGGTATCATAAATCGCCATTCCAGCCGTCACGGAGCCTCCGGGGCTGTTAATGTAAAGGCTGATATCCTTTGTCGGATCCTGCCCCTCCAGATAAAGAAGCTGAGACACTACCAAACTGGAGGTAACATCGTTGACCTCGTCCGTCAGCATAACAATTCTGTCATTCAGCAGACGGGAATAAATATCGTAGGAACGTTCCCCACGGTTGGTCTGTTCAATGACATAAGGGACCAAGCTGCTCATATTCATTCTGCCTTTCCGCGCCTGCACACACAGGCGCAATGATATCTGTGAAACCTACGCGCGGGCCGCTTCTTCCCAGGGAAGAAACGGCCCGGCGCTTTCTTGCCTTCCAAGTCAAAAAGCCGCATTTTCATCTTTGGCCGGCAGAATACAATTTATACAAGAATGGGAAATTTTATTCGGCTGCTTCGGTGATAGCGGCATTGCTGCGCACAATCTCCATTGCTTTTTCCACGGCGACGTCCTTCGCCAGATCCTCCTTGGGAATGAAGCTCTTAACCTTATCCGCTTCCATTCCGTAGTTCTGCGCGATCTTCTCGTACTCAGCGTCGAGATCTTCATCGGTGGGCTGGATATTCTCAAGCTGTGCAATCTTCTCCAGAGCCAGGCGCACCTTCACCTGACGCTCCGCCTGTGCACGGAACTGGCCGCGCAGGCCCTCGTTGTTCAGTCCGGTATACTTCATATAGGTATCCAGATTCAATCCCTGAGACTGCAGACGATAGGCAAAATCACGGATATCCTCGTTGATGCGGTTCTCGAACATGGCCTCGGGAATCTCAGCCTGCACCAGCTCCACCAGCTTGTCGATCAGGGCGTTTTCCACCTCGTTCTTGGAACGGTTCTCAGCAGCCTCGGTCAGCTTGGTGCGAATGTCCGCCTTATAAGCGTCAACCGTATCAAAGTCGCTGACATCCTTTACAAAATCATCATCCACCTCGGGAAGCTCTTTGATCTTGATCTCATGGAGCTTAATCTTGAAGACGGCATCCTTACCGGCCAGCTCTGTGGCATGATAATCCTCCGGGAACTTGACGTTAATATCAAACTCCTCGCCGGTCTTGTGGCCGACGATCTGATCCTCAAAGCCCGGAATGAAGGTGTTGGAGCCGAGATTCAGCGTAGCGTTTTCCGCCTTACCGCCCTCAAACGCGGTGCCGTCCACAAAGCCCTCATAATCAATCACGGTGATATCGCCGTTCTGAGCTTCGCGATCCTCAACCGTCACCATTCTGGAGTTGCGATCCTGTACCTTCTTGATCTCAGCGTCCACATCCTCGTCCGTTACCTTGACGGGCTTCTTCTCGATGGCAACGCCCTTGTAATTCTCAATGGAAACCTCCGGCTTTGTGGTGATGGTAACCTTGAAGCAGAGTCCATCCTTGCCGGCGGAAACAAGGTCAAAATCAATCTTATCCTCCACAAACTCAAGGCCAGCCTCTTTTACAGCCTCCTCAAGCGCGGCGGGATACAGAGAGTTGATGGCATCCTCATAAAACACCTGGCTGCCGTAAACCTTCTCCACATAGGAACGGGGAGCCTTGCCCTTACGGAAACCGGGGATAGTGATCTTTTTATTTTCCTTGCGGTAAACCTGCTCAACAGCCTTTTCAAACACGTCGCCGGGCAGTTCAATCTCTAATTGATAACGATTTGTCGCAACCTGATTGCTTGACTTCAGACTCATTTTTGTTTCCTCCTGCAAAATTGCAAATTATCTTGATAATTATAGCATACATTACCGAAATATTCCATAGTGAGAATGAAATATTTAAAATTTATTCATTGTGCACGTCAACGCACCAGGACAGGCGCAAATTTGACGTAATCACACGAAATTAAATGCATTTTGATCCCTTTATATTCTCCAATCGCAGCTCTTTTCGCCGCTTGTGTGCCGTGAATATGGCCAAAATAGCAATCCGCTATCTTGCGTTCCTCCAGAACCGCGAGAATCTCGTCACACCGCTGGTCATCATAGATAGGCGGATAGTGCAGGAACACAACGGGACGCAGCCCAAACGCTTCCGCCTCATTGAGCGAGGCGGTCAGTCTACCGACTTCCCGATTGACAATTTTCTGATCCTCCGGCGTTTCCGCGTTATAGATCCAGCCGCGTGTACCGCACACCGCGATCCCTTCCACCGCCACAGCGCTGTTATGAACCAAAGACAGGGATGTGAACCCACGCTCCGCAAAAAAAGTTTCAATTTTCCGGCGGGTACTCCACCAATAGTCATGATTCCCTTTCAGAAGGAGCTTTTTACCGGGAAGAGAGTGCAGATACGCAAAATCTTGCTCCGCTTCCTCCAGCTTCATCGCCCAGGAAATGTCACCGGCAATCACAACCGTGTCATCGGGAGAAACGATGGCATTCCAGTTTTTTGTCAGACGTTCCACATAGTCATCCCAGCCCGGAAAAACATTCATTGGTTTTTTCCCGTCCAGTGACAAATGCAGATCCGCGATAACAAACACCGCCACAGCTTACACCAGAAGAGACAGCACAGTCTGCGCCATCTGCTCCTTCGCACAGCTTTGCGTAAAACGAACCGGTTTTCCGCGAAGGGAAAGAATCGGCTGCGGAACGGGCGCGCCCGTCAGAGCAGAAAGCTCCTCCACGCGAGCAAAATCGTCGCAGGCGCTTACCTGACCAGACACCGCTTCCAGCACACTAGGAGCAAATTTGTAAGGGCTCGCTGTGGAAACCACAACCGTGGGAGTGGAGAGGTCGCCGGTTGTCTCCGTATACTGCTGATAAACATGAACCGCCACAGCCGTATGTGGATCGCACAGATAATTCTCCACCTGGAACATTTCACGGATTGTATTCTTGGTCGCTGCATCGTCGCAGTAGCCAGCCCAGAAAAGATCACGCAGCTTCGCCAGCGTCTCCGCGTCCACCTCATAGCGGCCGGTATCGTTCAGAGATTTCATCCATCCGGCCACACGGGCGCTGTCTCCATCCGTCAGATGGAACAGCAGACGCTCCAGATTGCTGGAAACCAGAATATCCATTGAAGGCGAAATCGTGGTATGGAACGGACGATTGCGATCGTACACGCCCGTCCGCAGGAAATCTGTCAATACATTGTTCTCATTGGAGGCACAGATCAAACGGTTGACCGGCAGTCCCATCTGCTTCGCATAGAAAGCCGCCAGAATATTGCCAAAGTTTCCAGTAGGAACCACAATATTGATCTTTTCTCCCGGATGATCCATTTCACCGGTTCTCATAAGATCACAATAAGCGGAGAAATAATAGACAATCTGAGGCAGCAAACGTCCCCAATTGATGGAGTTGGCGCTGGAGAACATCATCCCACGCTTTTGCAGCTCAGCTTTGACAGCCGGATCGGTGAAAATACGCTTGACGCCGGTTTGAGCATCGTCAAAGTTGCCCTGAATGGCGCATACGGAAACGTTCTGTCCCTCCTGCACCTGCATCTGACGTTTCTGCATTTCGCTAACGCCGTTTTCGGGATAAAATACCAGTATTTTGGTTCCCGGCACATCGCGGAATCCTTCCAGCGCAGCCTTGCCGGTATCGCCGGAGGTCGCAACCAGAATCACGGCCGTCCGGTTGTCTCCGGTCTTTTGGAGGGAACGGGTCAGTAAATGAGGCAGCATCTGAAGCGCCATATCCTTAAAAGCACAGGTCGGGCCATGCCACAGCTCCAACACATACATATTCCGATTCCCATTCTGCTGAAGAGTCAGCGGAGCCGGAGAATCCCCGGAAAATTTCTCAGACGCATACGCAGCCTGCGCACATTCCAAAAGCTCTTCCGCCGTAAACTCCGGCAGAAAATCGGACAGAATCTTCGCCGCACGCTCCGTATAGGAGGAGAGTGAGAGTGCCGTCAGGTCATCATACGTATAGACTGGAAGAGATTCCGGCACAAACAAACCGCCGTCCGCACTGATCCCCTGCGCAATTGCCTGAGCTGCGGTGACACGCTCGCTGCTGTTCCGTGTGCAACAATATTTCAAAAGGAACGACCTCCTTTGTTTTGCGGCGGAGAAATCCCCCGCGTTTTCCTTCCCTATTTTATCCGATTCTTCTTCTTCTGTCAAAGAGAATGGAAAAAATCATAGGCATTTTTAAAGAAAATTTGATGAATTAACGATTCTGAACATCCATGCCGCAGGAAAATCTCATAAACACTTTCCATGGAAGCAATGCCGTAGATATCCTCCGGAAGAGACGTTCCATCAAAATCACTGCCGATGGCCAGCGTTTTCTCTCCGTCCAATTCCAGAAAATGTTCCGCATGGCGATAAATGTCCTGCGCACACGCCTTTCCTTCCTGCCGCAGAAACGGAGGGGCAAAATTCAGGCCAACAACGCCCCCTCGATCGCGAATCAGGCAGAATTGTTCATCTGTAAGATTCCGGGGATGCGGGCAGACGGAGCGGGAATTGGAATGGCTGGCCACAAGCGGCCCCTCCGTGTGCTCTGCAACAGAATAAAACAGCCGCTCGCTGGCATGGGAAAGATCGATCGCCATGTGCAGTCGTTCCATCTCCCGCACTGTTTCCACACCAAAAGGAGTTAAGGATGAAGGGGAACGCACTCCCCCTCCCAGCTCATTGGATCCATTCCAGGTCAGCGTCATCATGCGCACACCGCACTGATATAAATGATGGAGCTGTTCCAGACTTCCGGCAAGCGCCGCGCCGCTTTCCACTGTCAGCAGAGCACCGCACTCCCCGGGCTTGAGGATATCCAAATCATTTCCGTTAAAAATCCGGCGCAGCTCAGGATGGGAGGCCGCTTCCTGATCCAGCAGCCGTACCGCATCGTCAAAAAAACGGACCGCTTCCTCGCCCCTCATTTCACCCGGGATCCAGACGGCAAAGCACTGAACCCAGGGAGAAATCGAAAGACCACGCCGGACATCAAGCTGCATATCATTCTGAAAGAGACTTTTTCCCGTTTTCAGGCATTCTCCCAGCGTATCGCAATGCAGATCAAAAAGCTCCATTTACCAACCTCCCCCTTCAAACGCGTTTTCCAGATGAGTCACAGCATAAACACCGTCCAGACGGTGCACAACAGCAATCACATCAAACCGGGGCTGCAATTGAGAGGGATAGCGCATCAGATAATACTGCGCTGCGCGGATGACTCTGGCCCGTTTGGCAGATGTCACGGCCTCCAGCGGGGAAACCAGCGCATTCGCTTCCCTCTCCTTTACTTCCACAAAAACCAGGTAGTTCCCGGTTGTCGCAATCAGATCGATTTCTCCTCTTTTGCTTCGGAAATTCCGGGAAACAATCCGGTATCCTTTTTTCAAAAGGTAATCCGCAGCGATCTTTTCCCCATTTTTCCCTGCCTCATTGCTCTGACGCACGCGCAATCTCCTCCGGCGTCAGAATCTTTTTCAGAAAGCTTTTGCGATGGATAGGACTGGGGCCATACTGCTTCAAAAGCTCCACATGCAGCTTTGTTCCGTATCCTTTGTGCTTGGCAAACTGATACTGCGGATACAGAGCATCCATTTTCTCCATATACCGATCACGGCTGACCTTTGCGAGAATAGACGCCGCCGCGATACTGGCCGAGAGGGAATCCCCTTTTACAATGGTTTCTCCCGGAATGGCCAGCGGGGGCATCCGATTGCCGTCAATCAAAGCATAGGAAGCCGCGACCGACAGCCCCTCACAGGCACGGCGCATGGCAAGAAAGGTTGCCTGCAAAATATTGATCGTATCAATTTCCTTTTCGCTGGCGCTGGCCACACACCATGCCACCGCCTGCTCACAAATAGCATCATAGAGAGCTTCTCGTTTTTTGGCGGAAAGCTTTTTGGAATCGTTCAGTCCGGGGAGATCGACATGTTCCGGCAAAATAACGGCAGCAGCATAAACAGGAGCGGCAAGAGGCCCCCGCCCCGCTTCGTCAATTCCGCACACGGGAGAAAATCCTTTTTCTATGGCCCCGTGTTCATAAAGGAACCAATCCTGCTGATCCATATGCTTCATTCCTCCGCTTGTTCCAGGGTAATGCGTCCCAGCTTGGCGCTGCGAAATTCGTCCAAAACAGCCGCTGCAGCACGTTCAGTATTGACTACACCGCCCGCCATCAGCATTCCACGATTTTTTCCGATTGTCTCCAGAAGCTCATAGCCAGGTTGTTCGGAGAGAGAAGATTCCTCCAAACGGTACCGTTCACAGAGAGCACAGGGCGCCACCTCCACCAGCGTTTCCAGAAGTCGCGACGCCAGCGTTTCCGTGTCCACCACTTCATCCTTCACCGCACCGGTAAAGGCAAGATGCTCTCCAACCAGCTTATCTTCAAATTTCGGCCAGAGCACGCCCGGCGTATCAAGGAGCTCAAAGCCTTTTCCGATGGAGAACCATCTGTTTTCTCGTGTCACACCAGGACGATCCGCAACGGCAGCTTTACCTCCACGGCAAAGCTTATTGATCAAAGAGGATTTTCCCACATTGGGGATTCCCACCACCATCACACGGATGGTTCGGCCAACCATGCCTTTGCTTTCCCACACCGCGATCCGATCGCGGAGCACCTCGCGCACCAGCGGCACAAAGCCATTGAGCCCTTTTCCCGAGCGGCAGTCTACCGCAATCGCTGGAGTTCCCTGCTCGCGATACCGCTGCAGCCATTTCTTCGTCTCTTCCGGATCCGCCATATCGCTCTTGTTCATCAGAATCACGCGGGGCTTCCCCTGAATCAGCTTGTGCAAAACAGGGTTCCGGCTGGAAACCGGTACTCTGGCGTCCACAATCTCCGCAACGGCGTCAACAAGGCGGATACATTTTTCCATTTGCCGCTTTGTGCGCGTCATATGCCCCGGAAACCACTGGATGGAAACGGCTTCCGTTTCACGGGCGGCGGTTTCTTTTTTGATCATACTCGATATTCAGCCTTTCTAATACTCAAACTCATGTGATTTTTCCAAATCGCTGAAAGGGAAACACGATCCATTCCGCTTTCCCCATAATATAACGCTCGTCCACCATACCGACATCCTTGCTCCGGCTGTCATTGGATACCGCGCGGTTATCTCCCAGTACAAACACATGGCCCTTGGGAACCGTCAGCGGATAGGTATAGTCTGAACTCTGCGTAGTCGTTCCGTTTTCCAGGTAGGCGCTTTCGTCAAGCGCTTCTCCATCCACATAAACGATCCCTTGTTCAAAATCGATGTCAACCGTCTCGCCTTCTGTGGCAATAATTCGCTTAATAATGGGCTGCGTCAATCCCTGCGTGCGGGTGACAACCACAATATCTCCGGCCTGCGGTTTGTGCGGCAGCATGGAGATCAGAACCCGATCGTTCGATGCCAATGTGGGAAGCATGGACGGACCGCTCACGTTCACCACACGGAAGAAAAAGGTAAAGATAACCACCAGGATGATGATGGCTGAAATCAGGGCTTCAATCCATTCGTAGCAATTTTGGACAAGTGGACCGAAACCGGGCTTGTTTTCGCGGTTTTTCGCCGCGTCGGCATACTCCTGCAAGGCGATTCCCCCGTTCCCGTTCTGTCAGTTTCCGCCAAAAGCAAACTGCACTTTCCCTATCACATACCGCGCGTCCACCATCCCCAAATCGGAAGAACGGCTGTCTGTGGAATAGCCTCGGTTATCTCCCAGTACAAACACACAGCCCTCCGGAACGGTTTGAGGAAAAGAAATATCGTAACTGTATGTCCCAACGGAAGGGTCCAAATACGCACTTTCATCCAGCGGCTGTCCATCCACACACACGGTGCCGAATTCATCAAAATCCACGGTTTGTCCTTCTGTGGCAATCACACGCTTGATGACAAATTCATCTAAATTGGTATGGGTCGCATCAATCACAACTACATCGCCCACAGCAGGCTGATAGCCAATCGCCTGCACAATTACGCGGGTGCCTTCCGTATAATTGGGAAGCATGGAATCTCCCTTTACTTCATTGACACGAAGGATAAAGGTAAAAAGAATCATAGCAATGATTATGGCCGAACCCAGCGCCTCCAACCATTCATAAAAAGCCAAAACCCCTTTGGAGTGAACAGCGGGCCGATCCTGAGATTGTTCTGTCATACATCAAACCTCCGGTTTCCGCGGGCTTTAACGGCGCAAGCCTCAAAAGGCAATCCGCCATAAAGAAAAAAAGGGACATGACCATGTCCCTTTTCCCGCATGATTATTTAATCTGCTCTTTGACCTTCGCGGCCTTACCGACTCTGTCACGCAGGAAGTACAGCTTTGCTCTGCGGACACGGCCCTTACGGACAATGGAGACGGCTTTCACGTTGGGAGAATGGAGGGGGAATACTCTTTCCACGCCAACGCCATAGGAAACGCGGCGAACGGTGAAGGTCTCGGAAATACCGCTGCCTTTGCGGGCGATCACAGTACCCTCAAACACCTGGATTCTCTCGCGCTCACCCTCGCGGATGTTCACGTCGATGCGAATCGTGTCGCCGATGTCAAACTGAGGAATCTCAGCCTTGACGGAATCCTGAGCAATCAATTTCAATGCGTCCATTTCATTTCCTCCTAGTTTTCAGACATTCATGCGCACGATCACACGGCCGCAGAGGACTGTCCGCTTCAATGTCACGGAATATTCCGGGCATGAACCCCACCGGAAAACCGGCGGCATCCGAAATGCTTATATATGATACCACAGGACACATCTTTTCGCAAGTGGCAAATTGCCGGTTTATTCGAATATTTTTCGATCCGCGTCATATAAATTGGTTCGCACGGAACGGCAGAAAAACGCGGCCCCCTGCTGAGCAGCCAGCGCCTCAGTCAAGAGGAACGGAGAAATGTTCTTTTCACTCCCCGCCGGCAGAAAAAGATCCAGCATAAGAGCGTTTTCCTCCTGCGAAACCGACAGTTCTCCCAGATATGGCTTGAGATCAAAATGAGCCATTCCGCTTTTGGTATGCTTGTCCACGGGGATTTCCGGCTGTGCCAGCAGAGCATTCAGCTTTTCCGCAAGCTCCCCTACACTTCCCTGCTCCGGTTCCAGACGCAGGCGGTAAGAGGCCCAGGCAATTTTCCCCGGCTTCATTTTGGGCTCTGTGACCGCAAACACAGGCAGTGTCGCGGGCAGGGATCGGGCCAGGCGCTCCTGTACCTCCTGTTCCGTAATCTGTTCTTCCTCAATTTTGATGTCGACGGATTCCCTTTCCCCCTCCATACCGAGCGGCAGCGGAAGGGCAAAGACCATATGCGCCCGGGGGTTAAAGCCCTGCGTGTACCACAGGGGAATCCGGGAACGATGCAGCGCGCGGGCCATGCAATGCGTCAAATCCAGATGGGAAATGTAGCATGCCGCTCCTGTCTTGCGAAACCAGACTCTAACGGTTTTCATAGCAAATCCCTCCCTGGAAGCAGGCCGCCCCGCAGGCGGAGCATTTTTCCCGGCAATTCGGCGTAGTGGCCGCCGCATACGCTTTCTCACATTCCCTGCGGAAGAACTCCTTGGAAACGCCATAATCAAGATGATCCCAAGGCAGGATTTCATCAAAGCTGCGACGGCGGTTTGCGTAGAATTCGGGAGACACCCCACAATTCTCAAAGGCCTGCCGCCAGCGGGCAAGCGAAAAATAATCGTTCCAACCGTCAAACTTACAGCCCAAACGATGCGCTTCCAGCAGCACGGGACCAAGCCTGCGATCACCTCTGGCAAACACGGCTTCCATAAAGCTTGTATCCGCATCGTGGTAATTGCAGGTGATTTTACGCGTCGTCACAGAGCTTACCAGATGCCGCTGCTTTTCATGCAGCATTTCAATGGTATCCTGCGGCTCCCACTGGAACGGCGTAAACGCTTTGGGCACAAAGCCGGACGCACTCAGCGTCACGGAAACGCCCTTCCCCTTCTTTTTGTTGGGATTAGCGTAGAAAACGTCCACCACCTTTTGCCCCAGATCCGCGATTCCAGCCACATCGTCCAGCGTTTCCGTGGGAAGTCCAATCATGAAATACAACTTGACCGAGCTCCATCCGCCGGAAAAAGCGGTGGTTACGGTTTTCATCAGTTCCTCTTCTGTGACATTCTTATTGATCACATCACGCAAACGCTGTGTACCCGCTTCCGGAGCAAAGGTCAGACCGCTGCGCCGCACGGAACTGATCTTGTCCATCACCTCTGTGGAAAAATTATCCACACGCAGAGAAGGAAGGGAAATTCCCGTTTTTTCTTCCTTGGTCCAGGTCAAAAGCTCGTCCAGCAAAGGATTGAGCTTGGAATAATCGCTGGTGCTGAGCGAGGAAAGCGAAATTTCATCGTACCCCGTTGTCTCACAGAGCGAACGGCATTGCCGGTTGACAGTTTCCACCGACTTTTCTCTTAAAGGACGGTACAGGAAACCGGCCTGGCAAAAACGACAACCGCGAATACAGCCGCGAAACACTTCCGCCACCGCGCGGTCATGTACAATTTCAAGATAGGGAACCACAAAGCTTTCCGGAAAGAACGACTGATCCATGTGAAGCATCAAGCGCTTGGTTACTTTTTCCGGCGCTCCGCTGTGCGGCGTAACAGACGCAATCGTTCCATCTTCGCCATACTTCACCTCATACAGCGAGGGAACATACACGCCTGGAATCTGTGCAGCCTCCCGCAAGAACTCTTCCCGAGAGGAGCCCTTCTGTTTATGCGCACGGTACAGCTCCACCAGCTCGCAGTCCATCTCTTCGCCCTCTCCAATAAAGAAGAGATCGACAAAATCCGCGAGCGGCTCCGGATTACAGGCACAAGGCCCGCCCGCAACCACCAGCTGGGACAATCCCTGCCGTTCCGATGCCAGAAGCGGCACTCCCGCCAAATCCAGCATGTTCAGAACATTGGAATAGCTTAGCTCATATTGCAGCGTAAACCCGATGATATCAAAATCCTTGACGGGGTCGCCGCTTTCCAGTGCGTAGAGAGGAATGTCCTTCTCACGCATGAGAGCTTCCATATCCGTCCAGGGCGCAAAGACACGTTCGCACCATACGCCCTCCATCCGGTTCAGGCAGCTATACAGAATCTTCATGCCAAGGTGCGACATGCCGACTTCATAAATATCGGGGAAGCAAAATGCAAAGCGAACATCAATGGCAGCTTTGTCCTTGATAACACAGTTGAGCTCTCCCCCTACATATCGTCCTGGTTTTTGAACTTTTAAAAGTATTTTTTCAAGACCGGGAACCATTCCATTTCTCCTATTCTACAGAAATCTTCGTTCATTCGAGCGGATCTAAGCCGCAAAATTTGCGATGCTTTTTATTATAACGGAATCTCACCTGGATTGCAATGCGTTTCACT
>DVGZ01000020.1 GCA_018712435.1 Candidatus Caccousia avicola | reverse complement strand
GTCACAAAGCGAACACGGCTCACCGTTATTTTCATATCCGAATGGTGCGTTCCATTGTTCAGGATCTCACACAGGAGGAGCAGGCGGCCATGTTGAAGGGGATGCGGAAGCTGAACCTTTTCTTTGCTCAAAAAATTCACAGGACTGAGGAGGAAATATGAGTTTTCAAATTTTAGGAACAGGCAGCGCTTTACCTGCCTGCCGAAAAACGAACGAGGACCTTTCTCAGCTGGTGGATACCAGCGATGAGTGGATTACAACACGAACGGGAATCAAAGAGCGGCCCATTCTCACCACGGAAACCGTCACGGAAATTGCGGTGGCCGCAGCCCGGAACGCGCTGGAAAACAGCGGTATTACGGCTGCGGATCTGGACTACATCATTTGTCCCACGCTTGGCGGCGATTACATGACGCCCAGCCTGGCCTGTGTAGTGCAGATGGAACTGGGAGCCACTTGTCCCGCTGTGGATGTGAATGGTGCGTGCAGCGGCTTTCTCTATGCGCTGGACGTCGCGGAAGGCGTCTTTGCCAGAAAGAAAGCCCGGTATGTTCTTGTGCTTGCCGCGGAACGGTTGAGCCGGATTCTGGACTGGACAGATCGCAGCACCTGTGTTCTGTTTGGAGACGCTTCCGCCGCTGTGGTTTTGGGAGAAGGGGATGCGCTGCATTTCCTGGAGGTCACGGCACATGGCAATCTTTGTCTTGCATCCCCGCTGGCTCCCGGAAGCTGTCCGTATACGGAACCGGACACCAGAAAGCCAGGGCTTTTGATGAAGAGCCGCGAAGTTTACACCTTTGCGGTGGGGGCTATTTGCAGCGGAATTGAAAAAGCGGCGAAAGCCACCGGCCTTTCCCCTGAGGAAACCGATTACTTTTTCCTCCATCAGGCAAATCTCCGCATTATCGAAACGGCCCGTAAAAAGCTGGGGTTGCCCGAAGAAAAATTCCCGGTTAACATTCAGAAATACGGCAACACCTCAGCGGTGAGCATTCCGCTTCTTCTGGACGAGTGGAACCGTGCGGGCAAACTGAAAAAGGGACAGCGGCTTGTTTTCTGCGCATTTGGCGCAGGCTTGACCACAGGAACCGCCGCAATAGATTGGACTTTATAATTGCGGAGAAATTTCGCGATACGCTTGGAACACATTTTATAAATCTGAAAATAAAAAAGGAGAAAATGTATCATGACAAATCTGGAAAAGCTGGAGAAAATTTTTGCGGAGTACAAGGATGATCTGGAGCCCGGCACCCTGACGGAAGAAACCTCTTTTGAAGAACTGAACTTTGATTCTCTTGACGTTGTCGATTTGATCATGGCGTGCGAAGATGAATTCGGTGTGACCATCGGAGAAGATCAGGACCTCAAGACGGTGGGCGATCTGCTGAAAGTGATCGAAGAATCGGAGGCGGAATAAACATGCTGCAATCTCCCATCTGTGATTTGATAGGAATTTCCTATCCCGTTTTCCAGGGCGGTATGGCCTGGATTGCCGACGCCAATCTGGCTGCTGCCGTCAGCAACGGAGGCGGTCTCGGTATCATTTCCGCTATGAATGCCAATGCGGACTGGCTTCGCGGCCAGATCCGCCGCGCCAAGGAACTGACGGATCGTCCGTTTGGCGTCAACATTATGCTGATGAGCCCCTTTGCGGATGAAGTGGCTAAGGTTGTTGTGGAGGAAGGCGTCAAGGTGGTGACCACCGGCGCAGGCAATCCCGGAAAATATATGGCTGCCTGGAGAGAAGCGGGAATCTGTGTGGTTCCCGTGGTTGCCAGCGTTGGTCTGGCCCGTATGATGGAGCGCGCCGGTGCCTCCGCTGTTGTGGCGGAGGGCACGGAAAGCGGCGGACACATCGGAGAACTGACCACAATGACGCTGGTTCCCCAGGTGTGCAGCGCCGTGAATATCCCTGTTATCGCGGCGGGCGGCATTGCGGACGGACGGGGCGTTGCTGCAGCCTTTATGCTGGGCGCGTGCGGCGTTCAGGTTGGCACCCGTTTCCTGGTAGCGGAGGAATGCGGCGTCCATCAGAACTATAAGGATCGAGTCTTGAAAGCGAAGGACATTGATACAGTGGCCACCGGCAGACGGCTCGGCCATCCGGTGCGCAGTCTGAAGACCCGCTTCAGCCGCGAATATATGAAAAAGGAATACGATCCCAATGTGACAGCGGAAGAGCTGGAGGAGATGGGAGTCGGAGCCCTGCGCAAGGCAGCGGTGGACGGCAACGAGGCGGAAGGCTGCTTCCTGGCCGGGCAGATTGCCGGGTTGGTGCAGAAGGAACAGCCCGCCGCGGAAATCATTCGCGACCTGTGTGATGAAGCAGAGGTTTTGCTGAAAGGAGCCGCTCAATGGGTAAAATAGCCTTCTTATTTGCCGGACAGGGCGCGCAGTACCCGGGCATGGGGAAATCACTCACGGAAATCAGCCCGAAGGCCGCAAGCCTGTTTGAGCTGGCAGATTCCATCCGTCCGGGAACATCTCGTCAGTGTTTCGAGGGAGATCCTGCGGAGCTGACGCAGACGGCCAACACGCAGCCTTGTGTGTTTACGGTTGACCTCGCCGCAGCATATGCACTTGAGGAAGCTGGTGTTCACGCGGATGTGGCTGCCGGATTTTCTCTTGGAGAAATGGCCGCTCTGACTTTTGCTGGCTCCTTTTCGGAGAAGGACGGCTTTTCCCTTGTCTGCCGCCGAGGTGAACTGATGCAGGAGGCCGCGCAGGAGCATCCGAGTGCTATGGCAGCCGTTCTGAAGCTCAAAGATGAAACGGTAGAGCAGCTTTGCGCCGGTTTCCCTGATGTGTATCCGGTCAATTACAATTGCCCCGGACAGCTCGTGGTTGCGGGTGGAACGGAACATCTGGAGCAGTTCTGTGAACTTGCGGCGGAAGCAGGCGGAAGAGCCAAAAAACTTGCTGTGGGCGGCGGATTTCATTCTCCGTTTATGGAGCAGGCAGCCTCTGCGTATCTTCAGGAACTGCTTCGGATCGGCGTGAATCCCCCCCGAATTTCTGTTTATGGGAACCGCACCGCTGCTCCCTATGAAGAAAACAGGGAGATTATGCTTGCGGAGCAAATGAAAAATCCCGTTCTCTGGACCAAGACAGTGGAACGGATGGCGGCGGATGGAGTGGATACCTTTGTGGAGGTTGGCCCCGGCAAGACCTTGTCGGGCCTGGTGAAAAGAATTCTCCCCCATGCAGCGGTATATCGCGTTGAAGATGCCGCAACCTTGGAGGAAACGATTCAAGCTTTGCGCAAAACAGGAGGACAGGAATGAAAACGCTTGAAAATATGACAGCCGTTGTGACCGGAGGTTCCCGGGGCATCGGACGCGCGATTGCTTTGGCCATGGCGCAGGAGGGAGCAAACGTTGCCATTCTTTACGCCGGAAACCGTGAAGCGGCGGAACAGACGGAGCAGGAGATTGCTCAGCTCGGAGGAAAGGTCCGTGCGTATCAGTGTGACGTTTCCAGCTTTGAAGAGACGGAAACGGTTACGAAACAGATCCTGGAGGAGTTCGGACAGGTGGATATTCTCGTCAACAACGCGGGAATCGTCCGGGATGGTTTCCTGCTTTCTATGAAAGAAGAAGCCTTCAACGCTGTGATTGACACGAATTTGAAGGGCGCTTTTCATATGATTCGTCATCTGTATTCCCATATGATGCGCAAAAGATCCGGCCGTATTATCAATATCAGTTCCATTGTGGGGCTGACAGGCAACGCCGCTCAGGCTAACTATGCCGCAGCGAAAGCCGGTGTGATCGGCCTGACAAAAAGCACCGCCAAGGAACTTGCGGGACGCGGTGTTACCTGCAACGCGATCGCGCCCGGATATATTCAGTCCGATATGACGGATGCCATGCCCGAAAAGGCGAAGGAAGCCATTGCATCACAGATTCCGATGAAGCGTACAGGATTGCCGCAGGATGTCGCCAATCTGGCTGTATTCTTAGCCGGACCTGGAGCGTCCTACATCACGGGAGAAGTGATTCGGGTTGACGGCGGCCTTGCCATGTAAGCCCAGGCGGGCCGAGAAAGGAAGGACGAAATGAGAAGAGTAGTCGTAACGGGAATGGGCGCCGTCACCCCTGTCGGCAACCATCTTGAGGAATATTGGGATTCTTTGACAAAGGGCGTCTGCGGCGTGGATTTTATTACCCGCTTCGACGCTTCCGATAAAAAAGTACAGATTGCCGCTGAAGTGAAAAACTTTGATCCTCTGGAGTACTTTGAAAAAAGTGATTTGAGGAAAAACGATCTGTTCGTCCAGTACGCTGTGGCTGCGGCGGAACAGGCGATGCGCGACAGCGGAGCGCAGGGAACCATCGAGCCGGAGCGCTTCGGCGTGTACATCGGCAGCGGAATCGGCGGCATTCTTACCACCACGGAAAACAGCAATAAGCTGTGCCAGGGAGCGAAGCGCGTTTCTCCGTTCATGGTACCGATGATGATTTCCAACATGGCGTCCGGTACGGTTTCCATCCGCTTTTCGGCGAAAGGGCCGACGCTCCCGATTGTCACCGCATGCGCTACTTCCACTCATGCGATCGGTGAGGCTTATCGGGCGATTCGTCACGGTTATGCCGACGCGATTCTGGCGGGTGGTTCGGAAGCAGCCGTCTGTGATCTCACCCTTGCCGGGTTCACCAGCTGTATGGCGCTTTCCTGCAACAACGACCCCAAAACGGCTTGCCGTCCCTTTGACAAAAATCGGGATGGTTTTGTGATGGGCGAAGGAGCAGGTGTAATCCTGCTTGAAGAATATGAGCACGCACTCGCGCGCGGTGCGAAAATTTACGGAGAGGTTTGCGGCTATGGCAACACATCGGATGCCTATCATGTCACCGCTCCGGATCCGGAAGCGGATGGCATTACGCGTGCTATCCGGCTGGCTATGGAGGAAGCTGGCGTCACGGCGGACGAACACACCTATGTGAACGCACATGGAACCAGCACTCCTCTCAATGACAAGAGCGAAACGCTGGCGTTTCATCAGGCGTTTGGGGAAGCGGCTGAAAAGGTGGCCATCAGCAGCACCAAGAGCATGACGGGACATATGCTGGGCGCGGCGGGAGCTGTGGAAGCAATCGCCTGCCTCAAAGCCTTGCAAACAGGGATCATCCCTCCAACAATCGGATTGCAGGAAGCGGATCCGGATTGTGATCTGAACTATACGCCGGGAGCGGCGAGAAAGGCAGAGCTGCATACAGCCATTTCCACCTCGCTTGGTTTCGGCGGACATAATGCTTGTCTCGTGTTTCGCAGAGCAGAGGAGGGCTGAACCATGGAGCTGAATGAGATTAAATTCCTGGCTGATTTGATGGAAGAAAGAGGCCTGACCTCTTTGGAAATTGAAGAGGGAGAGCGGAGCATTCGGATGCAGCGCCAGCAGACATCCTTTGAACCGCTTCCCGTCCCGACAGTGACTGTACCTGCCCCCGTGCCTGTTGCTTCCAAGGTGGAGCCTGAGGCAGCGGAAGACGGAGTGGTGGACTTCAACGGCGTGACAGAACTCAAGTCTCCCATGGTGGGAACCGTTTATGTATCCCCAACGCCGGGTTCGGAGCCGTATGTCAAGGTGGGCGACAAGGTGAAAAAGGGGCAGGTGCTCTGCATCATTGAAGCCATGAAGCTGATGAATGAATACACCGCTCCGCAGGATGGAGAAATCGTGGATGTCTGCATTCGCGATGGGGAACTGGTGGAATATGGCCAGTGCCTGTTTAAGCTGTATTGACAAGGAGAACGCGTTATGACTCGTGAAGAAATCAAGGGACTGCTGCCGCACCGGGAGCCTATGCTGTTGGTTGATGAAGCTTCCGTGATGGAGGATCACACCGCGATTGGCCGCTATACGGTGCGCGGAGACGAATGGTTCCTGCAAGGACATTTTCCCGGCAATCCCGTTGTACCCGGCGTTGTTCTGTGCGAAATGATGGGACAAACCTGCTGTGTGCTTCTGGCTGATAAAATTGTTGGGATGACTCCGTATTTTACGGGGATTGATAAAGTGAAGTTCCGGAACTCCGTTTTGCCGGGCGATACAATTGAGATGCATTGCGCCATCAAGCGCTCTCTGCGGACGTTCTATTTTACGGAATGCTCTGCCTATGTGAACGGAAAGCTTTGCGCAAGCGGGGAGCTCAGCTTCGCACTGGTAAAATAACAGAGGAAGGAAGGGAACGGCGCTGTGTTTTCAAAAATCTTGATCGCCAACCGCGGTGAAATTGCCGTGCGGGTTATCCGTGCCTGCAAGGAAATGGGAATCGCCACGGTGGCTGTGTTCAGCGAAGCGGATCGGGACGCGCTCCATGTGAGTCTGGCGGATGAGAGCATCTGTATTGGTCCCGCGCGCGTACAGGACAGCTATCTGAATATGACTGCTATTCTGTCCGCCGCCGTAGAGACCAAAGCGCAGGCAATCCACCCTGGGTACGGGCTTCTGAGCGAGAATACCCGTTTTGCAGAGCTGTGTGAAAAATGCGGCATTACGTTTATTGGTCCTTCCGCCCGTCTCATTTCTCTCTTGGGAGACAAGGATCAGGCAAAGCGCACAATGCGTGACGCAGGCGTTCCGGTGGTTCCTGGCTGCGATCTGGTGCCGGACGTTGAGACGGCGCAAAAAGAAGCCGTGAAAATCGGTTTCCCGCTTTTGGTAAAGGCGCGTGCGGGCGGCGGAGGCCGCGGAATTCGTCTGGTGTCCAAGCCGGAGGAGGTGGAAAGCGCGTTTCTCGCTTCCTCCACGGAGGCCCAGAGCGCGTTTGGCGACGGCGCTTGCTATATGGAACGTTTCCTCAAACCGGTCAAGCACATTGAAATGCAGATTCTCTGCGACAAACATGGAAATGTTGTCTGTCTGGGAGAGCGAGACTGCTCCATTCAGAGGAAAAATCAAAAGCTGCTGGAGGAAAGCCCTTCGCCGTTTGTGACGCCCGAACTGCGCGAAAAGATGATGGACGCGGCGCGAAAGGTTGCGAAGGCGGTTCAGTATGACAGCGTTGGAACCATTGAATTTCTGGTAGACCGGGATCGCAACTTTTATTTCATGGAAATGAATACCCGCCTTCAGGTGGAGCATCCGGTGACGGAGCTGGTAACGGGAATTGATTTGGTGAAATGGCAGATTCGTGTGGCTGCCGGTTTGGAGCTTCCCTTCCGTCAGGAGGAGATCTCTTTGAATGGCCACTCCATTGAGTGCCGTATCAATGCGGAGGATCCGCAGAACAATTTTGCACCGAGCTGTGGACGGATTAGTCTGCTTCATTTTCCGGGTGGCCCCTGGGTTCGTTTTGATACAGCTCTGTATCAGGATTATCTTGTGCCTCCTTATTACGATTCTTTGCTGGGCAAGCTGATTGTCTGCGCGCAGACAAGAGAGGAAGCCATTCGCAAAATGCGTGCCGCGCTCTGCGAGTTGGTAATTGAGGGAGTTACCCATACAGCAGATCTGCATTTGGATCTTCTCGAAACGCCTGAGTTCCGCGACGGTACCTATACGACAGATTTTATGGAGAAAAGAGGGTAAGCGATGCTGAAAAAAACGAGCTTCAAAAAGAATCGGAATCAGCTTGAGGGGTACAGCCAGACTCTCGCTGAAACCTCTCCCAGCGTCCCGGACGCTCTTTTTACAAAGTGTCCGGAATGCGGTCGGGTGACGCCTTCCGCCGAACTGGCGGAAAATCTTCTTGTCTGTCCGAAGTGCGGATATCATCTCAGAATGCCCGCGAGAAAAAGACTTCTCCAAATTTGCGATGAGGGTTCTTTTCAGGAGTGGGATACTGGAGTATACAGCAAGGATCCTCTGTCCTTTCCAGGATATGCGGTCAAGCTGAAAAGCAGCCGCTTAAAGAGCCGGGAAAACTCCGCCGTTGTCACTGGTCTGGGACAGCTTGGCGGGATGAATTGTGCCCTGTTTGCCATGGAAGGGCAGTTTATGATGGGCAGCATGGGATCGGTTGTGGGAGAAAAAATCACCCGTGTATTTGAACGTGCGTTGGAACAAAAGCTTCCTGTTATTGGATTTACTGTTTCCGGCGGCGCGCGGATGCAGGAAGGAATTCTTTCCCTGATGCAGATGGCCAAGACAAGCGGAGCAGTGAAGCGGCACAGTGACGAGGGCCTGCTGTATACCGCTGTGCTGACGCACCCGACAACCGGCGGCGTTACGGCCAGCTTTGCGATGGAAGCCGATATTACATTGGCGGAGCCCGGTGCTCTGATCGGTTTTGCCGGTCCCCGTGTCATCGAACAGACGATGCGGCAAAAGCTTCCAAAAGGTTTCCAAAGCGCCGAGTTTCTGATGGAAAAAGGCTTTCTGGACGGAGTGGTCCCGCGTGTGGAGCTCCGCGATCAGCTGATCCGAATTTTGCGCCTGCACAAAGGAGGAACCCCGCATGGATCCGTATAAACGCCTACAGCTTGCAAGAAAAAACGGCCGTCCCAGCGGGCGTTATTATATTGAGCACCTGCTCACGGATTTTATAGAGCTTCATGGAGATCGCCGCTTTGGAGACGATCCGGCCATTATGGCTGGAATTGGGTTTCTGTGCGGCCGCCCCGTAACGGTGATCGCACATGAAAAAGGAGGAGACATCCGGGACAAAGCGCACCGGAATTTCGGCTCCGCCAATCCGGAGGGATATCGAAAAGCGCTGCGCCAGATGAAGCTGGCGGAAAAATTTGGCCGTCCTGTCCTCTGCTTCGTGGATACCGCCGGAGCGTTTGCGGGAATGGGCGCGGAGGAGCGCGGACAGGGAGAAGCGATTGCGGAAAACCTGATGGAAATGATGACGCTCAAAGTTCCCGTCCTTTCCGTGTTTGTGGGAGAAGGGGGCAGCGGAGGCGCTTTGGCTCTGGCCGTCGCGGATGAAGTCTGGATGCTGGAAAACGCGGTTTATTCCGTTATCAGTCCCGAAGGGTGTGCCAGTATTTTGTGGAAGGATGCTGCCAAGGTCAAGGAAGCGTGCTCCTGTCTGAAAATTACGGCGGAGGATCTGCTGGAAATGGGTGTAATCGAGCGCATCGTGCCGGAAACCTCCCCCGAGGCGATCTGCGAAACGCTCAGGGCTCAGCTTGATATGGCTTTTACCGAATTGAGTGCCATGACGCCTGAGGAACGCTGTGAAAAGAGATACCACCGTTTCCGCAGGCTGGGGGTGTTTGGGGAATGATTGCTCTTGTCACAGACAGCACTGCCTGTCTGACACAGGCCGAAGCAAGAAGCTGGAACGTGTTTCTGGTGCCGCACACTTACCGGCTGGATGGGAATCTCTACACGGAAACCTTTGAGGGAGAAAACGGCGCCTATGTTTCCGTCCTTCGCGGCAGTCGGGAAAAGATTTCTCTACAGGCTTCGGAGGAGCACTTTTATCATCTGTTCCGCAGTTTGAAGAGAAATGGGATGGAGGTCTTGTGCACAGTGCTTTCCTCCCGCCTGAGCGGAGCTTATTCTGCTGCGATAACGGTGGCAAGACGCGTAGGGGAAGGAATTGCTGTGGTGGACTCGCAGCTGACAGCCGGAGGTCTCTATCTGCTGATATCCCGCATGCGGGAAGAAATCGATAAAAACCATCTGACCCTTTCCGAAGCTGCCGCCGTCTGTGAGCGGCTTCGGGGACGGATCGGCGTAGCTTTCTCTGTTGAGCAAATGGATGCTTTGAGAAAGAGCCGGAGAATCGGCGTAGTACGGCAGTCGGTCGGCTCGATTCTGAATCGCAGGCCGATCCTTTTGCTGCGGCGCGGCGGTATCATCAGCTGCGGACTGGCACGAGGCTGGCAGGAAAAAAGCGAGCAGCTGGCAGCACAGATTCCTCCCGACGCTCAACGTCTGGTGGTACAGTATTATGAAAAGAAGAAGGAAGCCGTTCAGTTTGCTTCCGCACTGAAAAAGAAGCTGTGCGTTCCCCTGATTCTTTTGCGTGAAATCGGGCCTGTACTGAGTATCCATATTGGGGAAGATGCTCTTGCAGTATCCTGGGAAGAAAAAGAATAGCAGTATGTTCCGGTCCGGCCAAGATGGTTTCGGACCGGTTTTTTATCCCAGCCGCGGCCTTGTATTCTGTTTGTTCCTGTAGTAAAATAAAAAATATTATGAAAGATCAGGAAAATGGAGAGAACGGAGGAACGGCTGTTTCTTCTTTTCCAAACAAA
>DVGZ01000019.1 GCA_018712435.1 Candidatus Caccousia avicola | reverse complement strand
ATTCCCCAAACACCGCTCCGGGACAATCGTGAGGGAGCTTGTTGACATTGCCGCCCTCGCGCGGTATCATGAGACGAAGAGAACCGTAAAAATCGATAGAGAATCGAGGAATAGAAATGAGCCAGTTTGTCAGAAGAGAGGATTTTATCCCGTACAATCTGCCCGATATCACGCAGGCCGAGATCGACGAGGTCGTCGACACGCTGCGCTCAGGCTGGATCGCCAAGGGCCCCCGCACACTGAAATTCGAGAAAGAGTTTGCCGAGTACCTTGGAGCAAAGCACGCAATTGCCGTGAACTCCTGTACCGCCGCCCTGCATGTCTCCCTGCTCACGCAGAACATCGGCCCCGGCGACGAAGTGATCACCACGCCGATGACGTTCGCTTCCACCGCAAGCACCATTCTGCACTGCGGCGCAAAGCCCGTCTTTGCCGACATCGACTATCGCACCGGCTGCATCGATCCGGAGGAGATCGCGAAGAAGATTACCCCCCGCACAAAAGCTATCGTCCCTGTGCATTACAGCGGCCAAGTCTGCGATCTGGACCGCATTTATGAGCTGGCGGACGAACACAATCTCTATGTATCCGAGGACGCCGCTCATGCACTGTGGAGCCGCTACAAAGGCCGTCTGATCGGCAACAAGCTGCGCGGCGCCGCCTCCTACAGCTTCTATGCCACGAAGAATCTGGCCACCGGCGACGGCGGTATGCTTGTCACCGATCGCGACGATATCGCGGAGCGCGCCCGCATCCTCGTTGGCCAGGGAATGAGCCACAATGCCTGGAACCGCTACGCCAAGGGCGGCAGCTGGAAATATGACATTGTGGAACCCGGCTATAAGTACAACATGTTTGACATTCAGGCCGCGCTCGGCCTTGTCCAGCTTTCCCGCATGGAAGAGATGCAGACGCGCCGTTTGGCGATTGCCGCCCGCTATCAAGAGGAGTTCGGAAAGATCGACGCCGTTGAGCCGCCGTTTGTTCCGGAATTCACCACACATTGCTGGCATCTCTATGTTCTCCGTGTCGTTCCTGAGCTGCTTACCATTGATCGCGATCAATTCATTGTTGAGCTTAACGAACGCAACGTCGGTACGAGCGTGCACTTCATTCCGACGCACACCATGACAGCGTATCAGAAGCTCGGCTGGAAGGAAGGCGACTTCCCGATGGCAGAGAAGCATTTCAACCGCATTATCTCCCTGCCGCTGTACCCCACCATGACCGATGAACAGGTGCAGTATGTGATTGACGCTGTGCGCGACATTGTGGAAAAGTATCACAAGTAAATTTCACAAAATAAAAAACGGGGAGAAAGCAGCTGAATCCAGCCGCTTTCTCCCCTCTTTTTTGTATTTTCGAAAAGGCTTTTTACTTTATAAAGCTTTTTGCCTTGCCACACTAAATTTTCCGTATTTTATCGCGGCAAAGCGAAACCGCACATCTCCGCTTTATCGCGTCATGATTCCTTTAAATGTTCCACGGTCTCCTGGTTTGGCGTTACATAGAGCGTGTTGTTATTCACATAAATCACCATACCGGGCTTTGCGCCGTTGGGCTTGCTCACATGCCGCACCTGTGTATAATCCACCGGCACCTGAGACGAATCACGTCCCCGGCTGTGCCAAGCGGCAAGGATGGCCGCTTCCCGGATTGCCGTCTCGGTTGGCTCCCTGCCTTCCGTGACAAGAATCGTATGAGAACCGGGAATATTTTTAGTGTGGAACCAGATATCATTGTTGCTTGCCTGTTTCATCGTCAGTTTATCGTTTTGACGGTTGTTTCTGCCAACCAGAATAGAGAAGCCATCCGAGGAGCGGAACTTCCAGGGAGCCGCCGACGCGGGGGCTTTTTGCCTTTTCCCGCGCGGGGCGCGGACATAGCCTTGTCCCATCAGCTCCTCCCGGATCTCACTGAGATCGCGCTCCGTCTCCGCACGACTGAGCTCTTCAAACACAGAGTCCAGATACAAAAGTTCCTCCTCCGCCTGGGAAATCTGTTCCGTCAGCTTTTCTTCCGCCGTGCGCGCTTTGCGGTACTCCTTAAAATACTTCTGCGCGTTTTGGTTCGGCGTGAGGAGCGGATCCAAAGTGATATGGACGAGCGGCATTCCTTCCTCATAGAAATTCTCGAGTTCCACGGAGCTTTGCCCTTTTTCCAGGCGGTACAGGTTCGCGCTGATCAGTTCGCCGCACAGGCGCAGCTCCTCTCGTTTCGCACACTGTTCCAGTTCCGCTTTCTGCTTGTTGATTTTGTTGGTCAAACGCTCTGAGGTATTGGCCAGAAGACGCAGGAGATCCTGTGAACGAACACGCATCCGATCCATGCGGTCCCGCTCGTCATAAAATGCGTCCAGAAGCTCAGAGCAGCTTTCATACTGCCGAACCACAGCCGCAATACCATACTGCTCAATGGGGAAATAGGTGAAATCCAACGGTTTCCCGTCCGGCTTGACCGCCATATGCGGCGTACCGGACGCATCACGGATTGTGGTAAACAGGCGATCCAGGAAGAAGGAAAGGCGAAGTCCATGCTCCTCTCCCAGCTGTCCAATCCGAAGTTCTGCACCGCGTCCCGTGTGGTAAGCAATCTCTCGCGCGACAATGGGAGAAACACCTTGCAGAGAATTGAGAATCGCTTTGTCGAGCGAAACCCCTTCCGCCGAGGAGCGGATCCGCGCGATCGCCTCCTCCGCCGGCACATCCAGCGCGCAAAGCTTATCCTGCGGCGGGGGCAGCTCATAGGAAAGGCCGGGAAGCACAAGCCGCTCCGAGGTCATTTCCGCGTCCACCCGTTTGAGCGCGTCAATGATTTTCCCCTTCTCATCTACAAACACAATATTACTGTAGCGTCCCATAATCTCCGCGTAAAGAGACAGCGTAATCCGGTCGCCCAGCTCATTTACCGCGTCAAACACAAGGCGCAGAACACGTTCCAGCCCCGGCTGCTCGACCGCTGTAAGACGCGCGCCCTGCAAGCGCTTGCGCATAAGCATACAAAGCATTGGCGGCTGCGGCGGATTCTCCGGCACAAACCGCGTAAAGTGGATGCGTGCGCTGTTGGCGCGGGCGGAAATCAAAAGCTTGAAATGATCGGTATAGGTACGCAGGAGAAGAACCATCTCCTCCTTGTTCGGCTGATAGATTTTTTCGACCCTGGCCTCCAGGGCGTTTTCCTCCAGTTCTCTGCGGATATGACGCAGAAACGCTCCGTCAAGAGCCATGGGAAATTCCTCCGTTTCCTGTGAAATGTATCCCGCTCACTCACACAGCGTGTGACGGTGTGCGGGACGCAGCGGCAATCGAGAACGTAACCTCCGGGAAAGCCTTTGACAGCCTCTCCCGCACTTCGGGGAGAACCACCGCTTCCGTGTGATAGTGACCGGCCACCACCAGCGTCAGTCCCATGGACTCCGCCGCCAAGAGTTCATGATGCTTGGCTTCCCCGGTTACAAAGGCCTGCACTCCGCTTTGCTGAGGATCCGGCATGCAGAAGGCCCCCGCGCCGCTGCACAGTCCGACAGTGCGCACAGGCGCGCTTCCTTTTGTAAACTCCACCCGTTCACAGTCAAGAGCATTCTTGACATGGAGAGCAAATTCCCGCGGCTCCATCGCAGCGGGCAGTTCGCCGCACAAAGCTTCCGGCAGGCCGGAGGGCGGATCGATGCTGAGCGGCCGCACATTGGCAAGCCCAAGACGTGCCGCCAGACAGGTATTAACGCCGCCGGGCGCCAAATCCAGATTGGTATGCGCACAGATCGCCGCGATCGCGTAACGGGCCAGCAGCCACGGAGCGGAATCCGGCGTCAAACGTTTCAGAGGATCGAAAATCACAGGATGGTGGCTGACAATCAGCTGTGCGCCGCAAGATGCCGCCTCACGCACCACATCCGGCGTGATGTCCAGCGCCAGGAGTACGGTGTGTACCTCCTCCTCCCCGTTTCCAGCCAAAAGGCCCGCGTTGTCAAAGCTCATCGCGGTGGAGAACGGCGCCCATCCATCCAGAAATTCATAGATATTCTTTACTTTTGTCATGTTGCTGCACTTCCTTCCCCGGCTTCCTGCTCCATACGGCTGCAAATCATCTCCAAGGCTTCGGCCTGCGCGATCTCTCCGGTATGGCGCAGCCCGTTTGCCCGTTTTCTCAAAGAAGCGGCGCGGCCCGCCAGATAAGCTTTCCCCTGCGGCGTGGAGCCGTCCACCAATCCCCGATGCAAAAACGATAGATCCCTCCCACAGCGCGCGGCCTGATCCGGATCGTACCAGACCAGCATCACACTGTACAGGTGGCTGTCCTCCTGCACCGCTTCCTCCCGGAACACACCAAAGCCTTTTTCCAAAAGGAAAGCCCGCAAATCCTCGGCGGAACTCATGGGCTGAAGAATCAAATGCTTCTGCGGATCGCGCAGCCAGACGGCACGATCCACCAGGCGGGCGATCAGTTCCCCACCCATCCCGGCGATCACAATATCGTCGGCTTCCTGCGCAGACACCAGATCCAATCCATCCGACAGGCGGGCTGTCACCTGGTCCTGCACACCGTACCGTTCAATGTTCTGACGCGCGCTTTGCAGCGGGCCCTCCCGTACATCCGCCGCGACGGCGGAGAGGATGGCTCCGGTTTTCGCCAGCCAGACAGGAAGATAGCCGTGATCGGTTCCAATATCGGCCAACCGGCAGCCGGGACGCACCATCGCGGCGCAAAGCCCCAGACGCTTTCCAAGCTGAAATAAGGTTTTCTCTCTCAAATCGTTTCCTCCCCGGCGATGATAAGCGGGAAAGAGCCGTCCGGCAGCGCTGCCGGACGGCTCCCCTGTTTTCGCTGTTTGCAACGGCATGGCAAAGCCTTTCCCGTTTCCGGCGTATTATTTGGACGCCGGTTTTCCCATCCGCGCTTTTTATTTCTTTGCGAGATGGTCGTTCAGCTTTTGCAGCAGCTCGTCCACACTGACGCCGTGTACCATGCAGGCCTGCTCCAGTGTTTCTCCACGGGAGGCTGGGCAGCCCAGGCAGTGCATCCCCATCTCAAGGAAATAAGGAGCCGTTGTGGAGTCCAGTGTGAGGATATCGCCGATCAGCGTATCTTTCGTAATGGCAGCCATTGACAGAAACCTCCAATTGCCGCTTCCCATCAGAAGCGGATATTTCTTTACAATTATAATACCCAAACCGGTTTTTTGCAATACCGGATATTTTCCTCCCCTCCTTGCAAAATCTGTCTTACCATGGTATAATAACCGATAATAGGCTGAGTGCGGGTTATTTCATGCGAAAAACGCACACAGTCGGGACGGCGGAACCGCCTCACGCGAAATGCCCGCCGTAAGCATAGTAAAATAATAAACGCAATCACTGAGAAGAAGGAAGTATCTTTCCCCTCTGCCGGACAGAGAAGCGCGCCTTGGCTGGAAGCGCGCCGCGGCCAAGGAAAGAGAAGTTCCCTTTGGAGTGGCGCGGGGGAAGGGGATTTGCCCTGTGTAGTCCGCGACGGTTTGCCTCGTTACCGGCAGCAAAGGCGTGCGTCTCCCAATGGGACGCGCGTAAATCAGGGTGGTACCGCGAAGAAGTGTCTTCGCCCCTTTTGGGGCGAAGATTTTTTATTTTGGCGCGCCTGTTCCCTGGCAGACCGCCGCAAAACATTCGAAAGGATTGATTCCATGAAGCAGGAGCTTGAAGCCATCCGCCAGCGCGCTATTTCAGAGCTGGAGGCGGCGAAGGGACAGCAGGAGCTGGAGATGCTGCGCGTAAAGTATTTGGGAAAAAAGGGTGAGGTTACCGCAATCCTGAAAAAGATGGGCGGCCTGTCCGCTGAGGAGCGTCCCGTGATCGGTCAGCTTGCCAATGAGGTCCGCACCATGATCGAGGACGAGATCACAAAACGCGCGGCCGAGCTCAAAGAGGCCGCTTTGCAGGAACGGCTGAAAAATGAAGCGCTCGATGTGACACTTCCGGGACGGCAGCGTCCTTTGGGAGCCAGTCATCCGCTGAGCATCGTGCTGGACGAGATCAAAGAGATCTTTGTCGGTATGGGCTTTGACATCGTGGACGGCCCCGAAGTGGAAACCGATTACTACAACTTCGAGGCTCTGAACATTCCGAAGAACCATCCTGCCCGCGACACGCAGGATACCTTCTATATCAACGAAAACATTCTTCTGAGAACCCAGACCTCCCCGGTGCAGGTCCGCGTCATGGAAAAGCAGAAGCCGCCGATCCGCATCATCTCCCCCGGCCGCGTGTATCGTTCCGACGCTGTGGACGCGACGCACTCTCCCCTGTTCCATCAGATCGAGGGCCTTGTGGTGGCGGAGGGAATCACCTTTGCCGATCTGAAGGGAACGCTTGAAACATTTGTCAAACGTCTTTACGGTGAGGACAGCGTCGTGCGCTTCCGCCCGCACCACTTCCCCTTCACGGAACCCAGCGCGGAGGTTGACGTACAGTGCTTCAACTGCCACGGCGAGGGCTGCCGTCTCTGCAAGGGCGAAGGCTGGATCGAGATTCTTGGCTGCGGCATGGTTCATCCGAAGGTGCTGCAAAACTGCGGCATTGATCCGGAAAAATACAGCGGCTTTGCTCTCGGCATGGGACTCGAGCGCGTGGTCATGCGCCGCTATAACATCGACGATCTGCGTCTCTTCTATGAGAATGACGTCCGTTTCCTCAAACAGTTTTAAGGAAAACAGGAAAGCTGGACACAACTGAGTATTGAGATGAAAGCGTGGTATTGAAAAATGAACCTTTCCATGAGATGGTTAAATGAATTCACTCAGCCTGGCGAGATGCCTATGCGCACCTTCACCGAAGCGATGACCATGAGCGGCTCAAAGGTGGAGGGCTGGGAAACGGAAGGCACGGAGATCGAGAACGTGGTGGTGGCGAAAGTCGTTTCCATGGAACGCCATCCCGACTCCGATCACCTCTGGATCTGCCAAGTCGACACAGGGGACGGGCAGCCGATCCAGATTGTCACCGGCGCACAGAACCTGAAACCCGGCGATGTGGTGCCTGCCGCTTTGCACAACTCCCTTCTGCCCGGCGGCAAAAAAATCAAGAAGGGCAAGCTTCGCGGTGTGGAAAGCAACGGCATGCTGTGCTCTCTGGGAGAACTGGGGCTGACGGCGCATGATTTCCCCAGCGCGGTGGAGGATGGTATTTTCGTGCTGACCGAGGAGGACGGATGCGATCTGACGCTCGGAAAGCCGATCTGTGAGGCCATCGGCCTGAACGACACCGTGGTGGAATTTGAGATCACCTCCAACCGCCCGGACTGCTTCTCTGTGATTGGACTGGCACGCGAGGCTGCCGCGACCTTTGACAAGCCCCTCTCTCTGCACACGCCCACTGTCAAAGCCGGGCACGGCTCGTCGGATGGGATGCTGGACGTCAAAATCGAAGCAACGGATCTCTGCTCCGTCTACTCAGCACGCGTGGTCAAAAATGTGCGCGTCAAGCCCTCTCCCCGTTGGCTGCGTGAGCGTCTGCGCGCGATGGGAGTTCGCCCGATCAACAACATTGTCGACATCACCAACTATGTGATGCTGGAATATGGACAGCCGATGCACGCCTTCGACCTTCGCTTTGTGGAAGGCGGACAGATCCGTGTACGCCGTGCGAAAGCCGGAGAAACCATCACCACGCTGGACGGTGTGGAGCGCACCCTGACGGAAAAGCAGATGGTCATTGCCGACGCGAAAAAGCCGATTGCGATCGCGGGCGTCATGGGCGGTGAATTCAGCGGCATCATGGACGATACGAACACCATTCTGTTTGAATCCGCTTGCTTTGACGGCGCTTCCGTCCGTACAACGGCCCGCGATCAGGGCATGCGTACCGAAGCTTCTTCCCGCTATGAAAAGGGACTGGATCCGAACAGCTGCCTGCCCACCCTCGATCGCGCCTGTGAGCTGGTGGAACTGTTGGACGCGGGCGATGTGCTCGACGGCGTGCTGATGGATTCCCATTATTCCTCGGAGCGCCGCCGTATTCCGCTGGAGCATGACTGGATCAACCGTTTCCTCGGCGTTTCCCTTTCCGAAGAAGAAATGAAAGCCATCCTTGCCAAGCTGGACTGCACCTTCGACGGCAACGACGTATTGGTTCCGACCTTCCGCCCCGATTTGGAGCACAAGGCGGATATTGCCGAAGAGATTGCTCGCTTCTATGGCTACAATAAGATTCAGTCCACCTCGATCCGCGGCAGCGCCCAGGGAAAATACACGGCGCGTCAGAAGTTTGATCGCACGATCATGCAGACCATGCGCGCGCTTGGGGCCAGTGAGATCATGACCTATTCCTTCATCAGCCCGAAATATTACGATAAAATTCTGATGCCCGCAGACAGTCCGCTGCGCAAATCCATTGTGATTTCCAATCCGTTGGGCGAGGATACCAGCATCATGCGCACCACCATCCTGCCGTCCATGCTGGAAGTGCTTGCCCGCAATTACAACAACCGCAACGCGGAAGCCTGCCTGTTCGAGCTTGGCCGCGAATATATTCCCACCACAGAAAACGAGCTGCCCATCGAGAAAAACACACTGATTGTCGGTATGTACGGCGGCGACTGCGATTTCTTCACCGTAAAGGGCATGGCGGAACAGCTTCTTGAAATCCTCTGTGTGAAAGACTGGGAGATTGCCGCTTCCTCGGAAGAGCCCAGCTATCATCCGGGACGCTGTGCTGTCCTGAGCGTCAACGGCAGCCGTATCGGCGTACTGGGAGAGCTGCATCCGAAGGCGGCGGAAAACTATGGAGTCAATGAGCGCGTGTTCTGCCTGACGCTGGACGTTGATCTGCTGTTCTCTCTGGCCGCGCCTGAAAAGACTTATACTCCCCTGCCGAAGTTCCCGGCTGTTACGCGCGATCTGGCCCTGATCTGTGATGACGCTGTTCCGGTGGGAACCCTGGAAAAAGCGATCGTGACCGGCGGTGGCGCTCTTGTGGAGAACATCAAGCTCTTCGATGTATATAAGGGAGAGCAGATTGAAAAGGGCAAAAAGAGTGTTGCGTTCAGTATCGTGCTGCGGTCCAGAGAAAATACGCTGACAGATGAGCAGACAAATGCCGCTATTATGAAGAAAATTATGAAAGAGCTGGAAAAAACCGGAGCGGTCCTGCGTTCCTGATTTCTCCGCTTGATTTTCCGCTTCGTTCACAATTTTCTCCTTGAATTTGAACAGTTGATGTTGTATCATGTAAGCTAAAGCAATTATTCCATCCTATCGTTGTGACGTTGGCGGCAGTATTCGGAGGTGTTTCCATGCTTGATAAGACGATGACCTTTGCCCTGGGCGACGATCGGGAGGATAACATTAAAAAAATCCTTACGGTCGTATATGACGCATTGCGGGAAAAGGGCTATAATCCCATCAATCAGATGGTTGGGTATATTCTTTCCGAGGATCCCACTTATATTACGACACACAACAGCGCACGCAGCCTGATCCGCAAAATTGATCGCGATGAGCTGCTTCAGGTCCTCTTGAAATCTTATCTGGGCAATCCATAAGACGGACGCGCGGTTTTCCGCAGGAACCCTGCACAGCGGTATCGTTCCAACTATTCCTGCAAAAACTCACAACAGCGAATGGAACCCCATTTGAACCGATCCCTTGGTATGCGCAGAACGGCGCCGGCCCCTGGAGCTTCTCCACCGGCCGGCTGCCTTTTCCTTTTCTTCCGGGAAAGTTTCTGCGCTGCCGAAGAGAAAAAGAAGGAGGAGAATCAGAATGAATGCGAAACAGGAATCCCCGTTCCCGACCTACAAAGGGAAACCGCTTGTTCGCTGCGGCGATGTGATTTACTATGGGAGCATGAAGGATAAATATGTGGTCAAGCTGGAGATCAAGAGTAAGAAAAAGGTACAGGATCTCGAGGTCGCAGACCGTGTTACCATCCAGCTCATGTACACGGACGCCAACATCCGTTCCCGCAAACAGATTGTGAAATCAAGCGAAAAGAACGGCCTGTATCTGGCTATGGACATTGCCGACGCTTGGTTAACCCGCGCACTGGCGGAATAACAGCATATCTTTGAAAGCGGTCTTTCTGAATGAAAGGCCGCTTTTTCATTTGCAAGTAAAAATGCAGCGAAAAAATCCTCTTTTCCAAATGGCGCTGCGATGCACCATTCGTGAAAAGAGGATTTCTGCACAAAGTCATATTGGCTTACATTGCCTTTTGATTTTCTCCATAGCACTGGTTGAATACCGCTCGGAAAGCCGCGTACCGTTCTTCATAAAACGCTTTGCGCGCCGGATCCGGGTTGACGCTTTCACCGGAGAAGTGCACACAGCACGATACTCCTTCCCGAAGAGATTTGTAAATACCAGTGCCGACTCCCGCTGTGATCGCCGCTCCCACACTCGCCTGATAGGAACGATTTTCCGTCAGACAAAGATCGCGCCCCAGAATTGTCGCCATCATCTGCATCCACACCGGGCTGCGGGTATAGCCTCCCGACGCTACCATACGTTCCTCCGGCGCGCCCAGATGGTTTAAGACCTCCATCATATCACGCATGGCAAAGCAAACTCCTTCCATCGCCGCCCGCATGTAATGCGCACGGGTACATTCAAGCGTCATCCCAAACATGAGTCCCCGCAGGGATTCGTTCATATGCGGAGAGCGCTCCCCATTGAGATACGGCAGAAAAATCGGCTGCACAGTTTCATCCAGCACATCTTCCACCTCGTGGTTGATTGTCTCCCAGGATTCCCCCGGATAAAACAAACCGGCCAGATATTGAAACGCTGTTCCGGCTGTCAGCATGGCGCCCAACTGGTACCAACTCTCCTGCTCCACATTACAGAAGGTATGGGTATTCAGGTCGGGATTGACCCAAGGCTGTCTGGTGTTTAAAAAAAGCTGTCCGCCGCTGCCAACGGTGCAAGTCATCTCCCCCGGCACCAGCACGCCGTTTCCCAACGCCTGCATAGGCTGATCCGCTCCGCCAAAGGAAACCGGCGTTCCTTTGGCCAAACCAGTTTCCTGCGCGGCTACGGAAGTCACGGTTCCGCACAAATCACAGGGACCCGATACCGGAGATAATACAGCAGGATCCAAACCGATTCGTTCCAGCATGGGGGCTGACCAGCAGCGATGCTCTACATCAAACAAAAGCGTTGCAGAGGCATCCGTCCATTCTGTTCCCAACTCTCCCGTCAAACGATAACGCACATAATCTTTGGGTGAGAGGACATGACGAATACGCTGGAATTTCTTTGGTCTGTGCTTTTTGAGCCACAACAGAGAGGTCATCTGAAAGCCGGAAAAAGCGGGATTCAAAATTCCCCATTGGATCAACTCTTCACGGGATACCACACTTTTCTCCTCGCCTGCTCTTGTATCACAGTGAAGGATCGCCGGAATGATGACATTCTTCTCAGAATCCAGAACTACCAACCCGTGCATCTGTCCTGAAAAGCCAACGCCACGCACATCGGACGCCAATATATTGTGTTCTGTCAAAAGGCGGTGCATGCCCACGCACACCGCGTTCCACCAATCTTCCGGATCCTGCTCCGCCCAACCGGGAAAACGGCTAAAAAACGGATAGGAAATCGTTACTCCATATGTAACAGAGCCACCCAACGATGTAAGGGAAATCTTTGCCCCAGAGGTTCCCAAATCGATACCGGCCAAATATTGCATGCCATATTTCCTCCCTGCCATCTTCGGATCGTCTTTTTTTCCTTACATCTTACATGCAAATATCGTCTTTGACAAGACGTTTTTCCAGAAACTGTAAAAAAAGTTTCTAAAAAACAAAAGCCTGCCGCCCTTCCACACAACCGAAGGACGACAGGCCGCAAAAAACTGCATTAAATTTTGGAATAACCGTAGCTGTTGACAATCGCGTCAATCTTCCGCTTTTCACGGCAGTCCGGGCATTCCTCAAAAGCATAAGTGCGATAATTCGGAATATCATCCTGCGTGAAGATGGCGTCCACCGGAACCCCCTGTTTTTCGCTGATTGCGCTGAACAGTGCGGCAATTCCGACTACATTTCCGCCATAGTATTTGATGCATTCGAGAGAACGGTTGATGGTCTTTCCCGTGGTAGCGGAAGCCACCAGCAGAAGCACCCTTTTCTCCCAAACCATCGGCTGGATGTTGTCACGGAAAATGATCTGCCCATTCGGATTGAATTCCGGGGTGATCACACAGATGTCGCTTTTTTCATTCATCCCATGCAGAGAAGATTTGCTCAATGCATTAGCCAAAAAGCCGCCGATCAACTCACAGCCGTCCATGCAGATAATGGTATCAATGCTGGTATTGTTCGCGTAATTTTGAGCCATTGTCTCACCGGCCTGCTTGGCAATCAGGCTGTGATATTTGATACCGGTCATATCTATATAATAATTAATATGAGAATGGTTCGTCGCAAAATGGCCGGGGATGACGCGCAAGGACAGGTTTTTGTTTTTGCTGCACTTAATTTGAATGCTTCTGTTTTCCATGGGATCAACCCTTTCCAAATAAGATGGGAATACTGGAATTAGTTTCTTGTTCTATTATAGCATTATTATCTAAAAAATCAAGAAAAAATCGCAATCTTTTTCAGTAACAACACAAGGAATAGGCTTTTTCCTTCTCCAACGCCGAAAATCTCAGGCGGCCAGGCGGTTTAGCACGGCACTTGCCACGCTGCCGGCGGAACCGATTCCCGAGCTTCCCTCCTCCACTGCCACGGCAAAAGCGTATGGAGTGGCGCTGTTTGCGGAAAAGCCTATCATCCAGCCGGTGGGAGCTTTTCCCTCCCCCACCTCGGCGGTTCCTGTCTTGGCGCACACTTCCATGCCGGAGGGGAACAGATTGTCCCCGTAATAACTGGAAACATTATTGCGCAGATATCCCTTCAGCCGATCCGCAGTGGAAGCCGAAAGCATACGTTCTCCCTCCTGCGGATATCCCATCCGTGTGACAAGGCCGAAGCTTGTGGTAATGCTCTCCACAAAATGTGGGAGAACCGGCGTACCGCCATTTGCCACAGCTCCCATCAGAATCGCCATGTGCATGGGGTTCGCCAGATCCGTGTATTGGCCGATGCCGCTCCAAGCCAGAGCATCGTCCGACGCACCTTTGACCTGATAAACGCTCTTGGCCGTATGGATCCCATCAAACTCAAAGCTGGTATTAAATCCCATCTGGTTTGCCATCTCGGTCATCTTTTCCTCTCCCAGCTCTACGGCAAGCTCACCGAACACCACATTGCAGGAATGGGAAAGCGCGGTTTTGAAATCAATCTGGCCGTGCGTGGCAAGGCAATTGATTTGATTGCCGTTGATGACAACACTGCCGTTGCAGGTGAAGGTCCGGCTGTCAAGATCCGGAATATTCTCAATAGCAGCAGCCGTCGTCACCACTTTGAACACCGAACCCGGCGTATAGGTGGAGGAAAGCACATTGTTGAGATAAACTCCCTCGTATTTCCCCGTTTCGTCTGTATCCAGATCCGCAGGCGGCGCGCCGGGGTCAAAAGAAGGCGTACTGACCTCGCACAGGATCGCTCCCGTTTTATAATTATAGACCACAACCGCGCCTTTCTTGCCTCCCAGCGCTTCATACGCTGTTTTGCACAGATCCGCGTCCAGCGTCAGCTTCACGTCGCTTCCGTTGGATTTTCCAAACGGCGAAACCAACCCGGTCACCAAGTTATAGCCGGAAAGATCCGCGCGGTACAAATATTGAGCGGAGGTCGCTATATACCCGCGCGTGTCTCCCACCGTGTGCAGCATGGCAAGGCGGACGGTCTGATCGTCGTGATAGACACAGCCTGTCTCATCGCTGTAAGCCAGCACAGTCCCGTTGCAATCCAGAACGCGCCCGGAGAGACTTTCCCCCTGCGTGATATGCTTATTGAAGGGCTGAATCGCCCAGCTTCCCCCATCCCGCACAAACTCCACCAGAAAAAGCAGCATCCCGCCTGCAAACGCAATGGTAAGAAGAACAAGAATCAGCGATCGTGTTCCTGTCGTTTTCACGCGCCGTCACCTCCGTTTCCGTTTTGGGCGGCGCGCCGCATACGTCCGCTCGTCACCTGCCTTGATAAAAGCCAGCATACCCCAAACGGACACCATGCTGGAACCGCCCGCGCTGATAAACGGCAGTGTTACGCCCGTCAGCGGCAGGACGTCCACAACACCGAACACATTCAGACATGCCTGGAACAGCAGCAGCCCTGCGGCGGAACAGGCGGCAATCGAATAGAAGGTGGAGCGGCTGCGCGTCGCATCCGATCGGGCGCAGAATACCAGAAGGGCAATCGCACAGACCACCACGACTGCCATCAGAAGCCCCAGTTCCTCCCAAAGCATACCGAATACCAAATCACTGTCTGCGGCAAAGATCGGGGCGCCGGAACGGCCGCCGCCAAGCTTGCCGTTGCCAATCCCCATACCGAACAGACCGCCGCTTGCGCCATAGGAAAGCACGCGCACCTGCTGATATCCCTGGCTTTCGTTGACATATTCCCAGACGTGCCGCCATCCCTGAAAGCGGCTGAGCACATAGGGCCGAAACTTCAAAATCAGAAAAGCGCCGAACACAGCCGCCGCCACGGCCAGCACGATGGTGCGGATGCTGCCCGACCGCATGAAGGAGATAAACAGGAAGGTCACAAAGAAAATGCAGGCCGTTCCAAAATCCTTCATCAGAAACAAACTGACCAGACAAACACCGGTAAACGCAATGAAGGCCGTCAGGTTCTGTTTGGTCTGGAGACGATCCAGGGTTGCCGCTCCGACAAAAACAAACGCAACCTTAATAAATTCAGAGGGCTGCACCGAAACAGGGCCGATGGAGATCCAGTTGCCGGCCCCGTGCACCGCTGTGGCAAAAACAAGATTGATCACAAAGAGCAGAATGGCCGCACCCGCAATCCACGGACGAAATTTTGTCACCCGGTCCAAATCGCCCATAAACCAAATCAAAACGCAGAAGAAAACGATCCCCATCAGCATCGTGAGAAGCTGCATATAAACCGTGCTCATGGTGGGATCCACCACCGCCCACATACCGGGAGCCTCCTGCCCCTCTGCCAGCTTTCCCCGCATCCCTGAAAGGAGCATGATACCCGTTCCCGCCAGCAGGCAGGCGATGGTTTCCAGTTCAAAGCTGACGTGGTCGAGCTTCTTGATGGAATATGCATACAGTGACCACTGCATCACCTGAACCGCCACAAACGGCAGAACCGGCAGAAGCGAGAAATCGCCGCCCCCAAAACAGGCTTGCAGCAAAAGGAAGAAATGGATCACACTCACAGTAAGCAGCAAACCGAATGGAGAAGCGGCGTGCCGAACCCGCCGTTTCTGCTGCGGCAGCTTCGCTTCACTGGTGCGCTTAAGCATCAAAGAAGTGGAGCCCATGGTAATCACATCTCCCGGAGCAACGGAGGCGGGCTTGTTCGCCATACGTCCATTCACCCGGGTTCCGGCCTTGGAACCGGTATCTGTCACCAGCCAGCCGCTTTCCCGGCGCATCAGCACGGCATGGTCACGGCTGGCTGTCGCGTCGGCCAGAACAATATCACAGCTTCGGCTGCGTCCGATGGAATTTTCCCAATACAAAACCGGCACGGTTTCCTTTGTGACCGTGTTTTGCAGCACGATCACCGGCTCCTCCCGCCGCCGTCCTGCCTTAATGGAATGGAACGCGCGGGCCAGAACGTAGATGGAGAGCAGCGGAATCAAAATCCGCAGAACATAAAGGATGGAAATGGAAAACGACTGAAAATCCGGCACCGCAGATTCACCTCCTGTCTGTTGGACAGCAGCGGACATGCCGTGTCACAGCAACCGAAGCTCCCGCATCAGGCTGGGCAGCTCCTCCTCAAAGTCAACACCGAAGCGCGGATCGGTTCCGGCTTGCCAGGTACGGAAAATGGATCGGCTGACAAAACGGACGGCTGTTTGCATCGCCTCCGGCAGGGAATGATCGCAGAGCAGTCCCGCCAGCAGAGCGGCTCCAAACAGATCGCCCGTTCCGTGAAAATGTCCCTCCACACGCGGAGCGGCGGCAAAATCTATTCTTCCCGTCTCCGCGTCATAACATGCCGCCCCGATGCTCTCTTCCGAAAAGGAAACGCCGGTCAAAACGACGCGGCGCGGTCCAAGCTGAGCCAAGCGCGGCAGCAGAAGGGCAGCTTCCGCCCTCTCCGGCATTTCATCGCGCAATTCTTCCCCGAGCAGCAAAGCGGCCTCCGTCCGATTGGGTAGGATCAGATCGGCTCCCCGGCAGAAGGTGAGCATCGCATCCGCCGTCTCCTTGGAAATACCGCGATACAGGCGGCCATGGTCTCCCAGCGCCGGATCCGCCAGAAACAGCGTATTCCGACGGCGAAGGGAACCCACCAGCTCCCCACAAGCGGCAATCTGCCCGGGGGAGGACATATAACCGGTATACAGCGCGTCAAAATGAAGCGAAAGATCGCTCCACTGGCGGGCAAATGCCCGCACTCCCTCTGTAAAATCCTGATGATAGACGCCGGAAAGGCCGCCTGTGTGGGAACTGAGAACCGCTGTCGGAACAGCGCTGCACGCAATCCCCGCCGCGGAAAGCACCGGAAGGATGACGGTCAGAGAGCATTTCCCGAAGCCGGAAAGATCGTGCACCGCCGCGGCTGTTTTCTGCATGGCGGCCGTCACCGCTTAGCCACGACCTCGCCGGGGCGCTTGAAGATATGCCCGGCAGGGATCAGCCCGCGCACCATGGAAAGCGGGTAGACATTGCTGTGCCGTCCGATCACCGTACCGGGATTGAGCACGGAATTACAGCCTACCTCAACAAAATCCCCGAGCATGGCTCCCATCTTTTTCAGGCCCGTTTCGATTGCTTCCCCGCCGCCGCGCACCGTCACCAGCGTTTTGTCGGACTTTACATTGGAAGTGATCGAACCCGCGCCCATATGGGACTTGTAACCGAGGATGGAATCTCCAACATAGTTGTAATGCGGCACCTGTACGCCGTCGAAAAGAATGACATTTTTGAGCTCGGTGGAATTGCCGACGACACAGCCTTCCCCGACAAGAGCCTTTCCTCTCACAAACGCGCCGGGACGCACCTCCGTTCCAGGGCCAATGATGGCCGGTCCCGCGATATAGGCGCCGGGATACACCTTTGCCGTTTTGGAGATCCAGACGTCCTCGGAGGGATGATCGTACTCATCCTGCGGGAGCGACTGCCCAAGCTGGAGAATGAACTCTCCTATTTTAGCCAGCGCTTCCCACGGATACTCATACTGACTGAGCAGAGGAGCCGCCTGCGTGTGCGACAAATCATACAGATGAACAATCTTTGCTTCTTCCATCACAAATTCCTCCTGAACCGATAGATTTATTCTTTTGCCACGGACGTTCCCTTGCGCTCCCGCTCCTCCTTCGAGGGCAGGCAGGCAACCGCGAGAGCTTCCAGCCGCGCCATATGATAGCGGCGGATGATCTCGCGTTCTTCGTCGGGAATCCGTCCGTTTTCGGGGGAAAGCAGGAGCTGAACGTTGCCCAGCTCCTGCGCAAACTCCCGGAATTGTGTCAATTTACAGGAAATGCGGAAAATTTCCTCGTCGCTGCCTCGCAGCAAGCGGCGCTCGGAAACATACGCCTCTATGCTTTGCGAAAGCTTTTCCGTCTGCCCCGCCAGTTCCTTACAGGGAGCCGGTGCGCCTGCCCGCGCCGCGTGCAGCGCCTGTGCCGCCACCGCGCAAAGGGCTTGATAATTATCGCGAACCTCTCCGGCATAATGATGCGGCATCACAATCAAATTGACTGCCAGCGCCACCAAAATACCGAGAAGCGCATCCGCCGCACAAGTCAGCGCATGAAACCAATAAGGGCCGCCGGGCGGCATGAGCGTCACGGCAAAGAAGGCGACTTCCGCCAAAAGCGTTCCCCGCTCCAAATGCAGCAAGACACACAAGTAAAGTGTGACAATCACGCCAATTCCGCAAAGTCCCGCGTTGCCGGGGTCCCAAAGCGAGAACAGAAGCCCCACAGCGGCCCCCAAGAGGGTCCCCACCGTGCCGTCCCTCGCTGTGCGGAGCGACAAATCAATGGATTTTTCCATCATAACCGCAGCGGCGATAGCGCTGGTGAATGGCTGTCCAAATCGCAGAGTGCAGGAGAGGAAGATGCACAGAGTGACAGCCATTCCCGTCTTGATGACGCGCAGCCCCGGAGCCAGGCGTTTCCCCTCCAGCCAGGCGGGCGCCTTCATTGCGGTTTCTCCGTTCCGGCCAGGATCAGCAGATCCTCCGGGACTTTTGCCAATGCGTCCGCACCATGCTCCATCAGCTCTTCCCTGTCCCGGAAGCCCCATAAAACGCCGACGGTTTTCATACCCGCCGCACGGCCGGTTTCCATGTCCACACCGCTGTCCCCGATGTAAAGACAATTCTGCGGCGGAACGCCGAGTTCCTTCGCGATCAGCAGCGCTCCATCCGGCGCGGGTTTTCGGGGAATTTCCTCCCGCTGGCCGTAGCAGCGATCAAAAAAGCCCTCCGGAAACAGATGGGAAATCACCGCACGGGCATCCCGGTCCGGCTTATTGGACAAAACCGCCAGCCGAATCCTGTGGCTCTTCAAAGCCTGGAGCACGGAAAACAAACCGGGATATTCTTTTACCTCCCGCATGGGATCCGCGCCATACAGATCGTCATACACACTGCGCAGGCGGACCACATCCTCTTCCGTGTATGTGCCCGCTGTGCGGGACAGCATTCGCCGCATCAGGCAGTCCGCGCCATTTCCGACCAGAAAGCGATATTCTTCCTTCGGCAAAATCGGATTCCATCCGCAGCGGCGCAGCGCTTCGTTGGCAAAACCCGCGATGGAATCCAGCGTATTGGCCAGCGTACCATCGAGATCAAAAATACAAAGCTGAACCATGGTTCCAACTCCCTTACCGCACAGCAAAAATCATGCCCGACCGGCAGAATTTCCTCCTCTGTGCAGAATTTTCATCACACTTTCCAGAATTTCCTTCATATTCAAAACAAGCATCAGAGCTGTCAGCAGAATCTCCCACAAAATCCAGAGCGGCACCTCAAAAATCATCAGAACCGCCTGCACGAGCAGCAAAAGGGTATTGACCGTCAATCTCAGGGTGCTGATCCGCATCCGGACATAACGTTTGGTATCCACCATGCGAATCAGGAAAACCACCAGATAGCTGATCAGCATCGCCAGCACGGAGCCGTTCACGCCCCAGAGCGGAATCAGGGCAAAATTCAGCCCGATGTTCACGCCTGCGCCGACAATGGCCGTCATCAGAGAATGCACGCTCTTTTTCTCCATCATATAAATGCTGCCAAGGAAATTGACCAGACAGGTAAACACCGTGGCAACCACAAGCAGAGGGATATACTGCCACGAGGGATAGTAATCCTCGGCCACCAGAATGTGCGTAATCACTTTACTGAACAGGATCACGCCCGACGCCGCCATAAACATCAATGCATAATACGCGGTAAAGACCCGTGAAAAGAACCGGTTTTTCCCCTTCGTCTCCGTCACGGCGCTCATCTGCCACGCGTCCATAAAAATGCCCGACACCAGCACAATCAGATTCGGCACCTTATACGCCGCAACATAAAGGCCCGCGTCGGTCTGGCTCATCATGGCCGCAATCAGGAACCGGTTGGAAATGTTGGTAATCCACCAGAAAATGGTGTTCGGCACCATCGGGATGGAATATTTCAGCATGGCCACCGGAACCGCATGGTCAACGCGCATCGGGCGCAGATAGCGCAGATTCCCCGTAGTCAGCGCGAGAAACACCACGGAGCATGCGTCCGAGGTGATGATGGCGGAAATATAGCCCACAACCCCCATATGGAACACCATGACATACAGGCAGGAAAACAAAACCGTCGTGAAGGTGCTGAGAATGCCGTCCACCGCAAACAGGCGGACCATACCGCGGGCGCGGGTGAACTGCGAAAACAGCGACCGCATGGAGGACATGCCGACAAAACAAACCAGATACAGCATGTATTTCGACACATAGGCCGGATTGATCTCCATGACCTCCATCACAGGCGTGAGGACAGGGACGATGACCGGCTGGAGCACAAGCAGCAGCAAAAAGCCGAACAGGATGGTAAAGAATCCTGTCGAAAACACATCGCTTTTTTTAATGCTCTTATCCAGGCCAAAACGGATAATGGAATTGATAATGCCGAGCGTCACTATGGGCAAAAGCAGATTGCCCATGTCTACGATCATATTGGTGATACTGAACTCCGCCGGAGAGAGGGCGTAAGAAAGCAGCGGAGTAAGCAGGAAGCTGAGCACCTTTGAACTGAAGGTGCCGATCGCAAAGATGAGGGTATTTGAAATCAGGCGTTTGTATTTGTTCAACGCAATTCCTCTGTTCCTGTTAGATTTCCCGGGCAATTCCACCCGAAGGGCTGTCCCACTGAAGGTATTATATCTTTTTCCCGCGGGAATTGCAATGCGCCGTTATCTGGTCCGCTGGAATTTCAGAAAAACGGCGTTTGAATTCGGCGCATATTTCTTTTTATTATACAGAAAATAATGGTAATTTGCATCAAAAAAAGATGACGGAATTATGAATTTTTTCCATGTTCCTGTTCGTATTCGTTTAAAATCCGCAAAAACTCCCCGCCGTATCGCTCCAGTCTGGCTCTGCCTACGCCGTTGACGGCAAGCAGCTCCTGCTCATTTAAAGGAAGCAATCCCGCCATTTCCCGCAGCGCCCGATCGGTGAACACCACATAAGCCGGAATTCCCGCCCGGGCAGCCAGACGGGCGCGCAGAGCACGCAGCTTTTCATACAGCTCGGGGCGTTCCGTCATTTCTTCCTCTCGGATTCTCGCGGAGGGCTTTCGCTTTTCCGAAGATACCCGCGCTGTTTCCCTCTCCGGCATCCGCATGGAAATCTGCTCGCCGTTTTGCAGGAAAGACTCCCCCGCCTGCGTCAAAGCTAGGAGCGGATAGTCGCCCTCCGTCACTTCCAGCAGGCCATGCCCGATGGCATGATCGATCAGAGTGAGGAGCTCCCCCACCGAAAAACCGGAAAGAGCGCCGTACTGCGGAAGCTGATCCAGGCAGCGTCGCCGGATGGTGTCGTTTGCCGCAGCCGCGGCTCCGCCCGCCAGGAGCGCCGCAACCGTTTTCTTTCCGTATCCGCGCCCGCAGGCCCGCACACAGGAAAGCAGCAGGTTCATCTCCCGCGTCATATCGCGTTCCTCCCCGCCCTGCAAACAGGTGCTGCAATTTTCACAGCGGCGGGGCGCTTGTTCCCCAAAATAACGCAGAAGGTACGCCCGCAGGCAATCGGAGGTAAAGCAGTAAAACGTCATTTTTTTCAGACGTTCCTCCTCCTGCTTGCGAACCCGCTCGCGCTGTTCCTCGTCAAGCTCCTCGTTTTCCCCGCTGGAACGTTCGATCAGCAGCCGGTTTGTCACCACGTCCTGCCCGGAATAGAGCAGGACACAGCGCGCCGGAGAACCGTCGCGGCCTGCGCGGCCCGCCTCCTGATAATAGCCTTCCATATTTTTCGGCATATTATAATGGACCACCATCGACACATTCGATTTATCGATTCCCATTCCGAACGCGTTGGTGGCCACCATCACCGACGCTTTATCATACAAAAAAGCGTCCTGGTTCTCCCTGCGCTCTTCATCCGTCAGACCGGCATGGTAGCGCACAGCGGGAAATCCCTCCCGGCACAGCCGTTCGCACACCTCCTCGACCGTGCGGCGCGTCAGGCAGTACACGATCACGCTTTGTCCCTTCTCCTGCCGCAGAAGCGAGACAAGGGCGGCATATTTGTCCGCGGGCTTTTTCACCTCAAAACGAAGGTTGGGACGATCAAAACCGGTACACACGGACACAGGCTCCCGCAGATCCAGCATCTCCACAATATCGCGCCGCACCTGAGCTGTGGCTGTGGCGGTAAACGCTCCCACCGGCGGCCTTTGCGGAAGCGATTCCAGAAACTCCCGGATCTTCAGATAGCTGGGACGAAAATCCTGTCCCCACTGGGACACGCAATGCGCTTCATCCACCGCAACCAGGGAGATCGGCAGTCGCTCCGCCACACGGGCAAAGCTTTCCGTCAAAAGACGTTCGGGAGCCACATAAATGATTTTATACCAGCCCTGCGAGGCGCGCTCGAGCGCCAGACGAAACTGTCCCGGGGTCAGGGAGCTGTTCAGGTAAGCCGCCTTCACGCCGGACTGGATTAGAGCGGAAACCTGATCCTTCATCAGGGAAATCAGCGGAGAAATCACAAGCGATACACCGTCCATCACCAGCGCCGGAACCTGATAGCAAAGCGATTTTCCCGCTCCCGTCGGCATCAGTCCGAACACATCGCGCCCCGCCAGAAGGCCGTCCACCAGCTCCTCCTGCCCGCTTCGAAACGAAGAATATCCAAAATATTCCCGAAGAATCTGCCATTTGTCCTGTACCAATCGATCCACCTGCTTCATTTTGCTTGTATTGTGTGAAATAACTTTTTTCTATTATCCACTTTTTCCTTGTTTTTGTAAACCTCTCCTTTTTCCCGCCCAGTGATTGCCACGGGTAAACAGGACGTTTTTTCAAACAATAGGGAAGCGGCTGAAAAGCCGCAAAAGCATTTGTAAACGGAAGGAGCTGGACAGGATGGCTTATGGATTTCCTGAAGGGTTCCTGTTCGCAATCGCGGAAAATCCCGCGGCATCGGAAGCGTTTCGCGCTATGGGCAGCGAGGAACGCCAGGCTCTGTTTCTGCGGGCGCGCCACGCTCAGGGAAAGGACGAGCTGCGCCGTCTGGCGGACAGCCTTGCCGCCTCTATTCAAGAATACCCGCAGGCGTTTTGAGCGCCGGAAAGGAGACAGCTATGCAATTCCCGTTCTCTCTTTACCCGCTCGCGCTGGCGGATCCGTTCCGGGGAAGCAGCCGTGCGAGGGAATATTTCAATTCTCTTCCCGAGGAAAAACAGCTGGAGCTTCTGCGCCGTGACATCACGGCCGGAGATTTTGAGCATGAGGTCGAAATCCTGAAAATGCGCGAATAATCGCAGCGAATCTTCTCGCACAAAAGCGCCCCGAAGGAGTTACATCCTTCGGGGCGCTCATTTTATAAAAATATCAATTTTACAGCCCGGAATCCACGATCTTCTGCGCCCAATCCACAGCGGCTTTCACGTCGGCATCCGTCGGCATACCCTTCTTGAAGAGAGAGCTCTTGACGGTGACGGAATGAACATCCGGAATCATATGAACGCCCTTGGACTCCATCGCCTTCTTGATTTCGTCCAGGCCGGAGGTGTTGCCGTTTCCGTTGATGATGTAGAACGCCACATTCTGCGCGCGGGCAGGCGTCAGGTCACGGCAGAAATGATCCACCGGGCCCGGGAGCTTACCGTTCATCTCCACGCCGATGAAAATAACCTTTTCACCCTCGCAGGGATAGGCGGGCGGGATCTGATCGCACACGCACTGATGGATCCGTCCGAGCTCGGACGCAATCACCTGAGCAGAACCACTTTTCGAGAAATGCAGAGACTTGGCTTTCATGATAAAATTCCTCCAATATTCACATAATGCTTGAAGCTTTGGAAAGACTCCGCATCTCACGATCGGGGCTGCTCTCCACTTCATTTTCTTTTATTGTATCATAGATTTGTGAAGAAAAGGTGATAAAATCATTTCTTTGAGGAAAAATATTTTCTACTAATTTGTATATAATCACGAAAATTCTACAAAATTCTGGAATTTTCCTCCATTTGTTTTTGTAAAAACGCTCAGGCACCGATGGAATTTCCTGTATAGAGCTGATAATAGCGGCCCTTTTCCTCGATCAGCTGATCGTGTGTACCGCGCTCAATAATGCGGCCCTGCTCCAGCACCATGATACAGTCGGAGTTGCGGACGGTGGACAGGCGGTGCGCAATTACAAAGGTGGTGCGTCCCTTCATCAGGCGATCCATGCCCTCCTGCACCAGCTTCTCCGTGCGGGTATCAATGGAGGACGTGGCTTCGTCCAGAATCAGAACCGGCGGATCCGCCACAGCCGCACGGGCAATGGCGAGCAGCTGGCGCTGTCCCTGGCTGAGGTTTGCACCGTCTCCCGTCAGCATGGTCTGGTACCCATCCGGCAGACGGCGGACAAATCCATCCGCGTTTGCCAGCTTCGCGGCGGCGATGCACTCTTCGTCCGTCGCGTCCAGACGGCCATAGCGGATATTGTCCATGACGGTACCGGTAAACAAATGGGTATCCTGAAGCACGATGCCCAGCGAGCGCCGCAGGTCGGCCTTTTTGATCTTATTGATATTGATATTGTCGTAGCGGATCTTTCCGTCCTGAATGTCGTAAAAACGGTTGATCAGATTGGTGATCGTCGTTTTTCCCGCGCCGGTACTGCCGACAAAAGCAATCTTCTGACCGGGTGTGGCGTACAGCTTCACATTGTGAAGAACGATCTTATCCTCCGTATAGCCGAAGTCCACATCGTTGAAGGTGATATCCCCTTCGAGTTTCGTGTATGTGACGGTGCCGTCGGCCTTGTGCGGATGCCGCCAGGCCCAGAGCCCCGTGCGTTCCTTTGTCTCCGTCAGGCTGCCGTCGGGGTTTTCCTTCGCGTTGACCAGCTCAACATAGCCATTGTCCTCCTCCGGCTTTTCGTCGATCAGCTGGAACACGCGGTTTGCACCGGCCATTGCCATCACAATGCTGTTGAGCTGCTGGCTGATCTGCGTCACCGGCATGCTAGAGTTCCGGTTCAGCGTCATAAATGTAATGAGCGTGCCCAGCGTCAGTCCCGCATAGCCGCTCAGCGCCATCACGGAGCCTACCACGGCACACAGCACATAGCTGATGTTTCCGATGTTCGCGTTGATCGGCATGGTAATGTTGGCGAAGGTGTTGGCGTTTTTGGCGCTCTCGCGCAGGTCATCGTTCAGCTTCTTGAACTGCTCGATGCTTTTTTCCTCATGGCAGAACACCTTGACTACCTTCTGGCCGTCCATCATCTCTTCGATATAGCCATTCACACGGCCGAGATCCTTCTGCTGCTTGCCAAAATAAAGAGCGGATTTCGCCGCAATCTTGGAGGTGACAAACAGCATCACGCCGATCATCACCAGCGTCAGCACAGTCAGCGGAAGATTGAGCACAAACATACTGATGAAGGTTGTCACCACACTGACCAGAGAGTTGATAATCTGCGGAATGCTCTGGCTGATCAGCTGACGAAGGGTATCCACGTCATTGGTGTAGATGGACATAATATCGCCGTGAGCATGCGTATCGAAATATTTGATCGGAAGGGATTCCATATGATGGAACAATTCGATACGCAGATTGCGCATGGTGCCCTGGCTGACATTGACCATAATACGGTTATAGGCATATGCGCAGACAATGCCGATGGCATAAACAATTCCCACCTGGAACAACGCGGACGCCAGATTGGAGAAGTCAGGCGTCTGCGATTGCAGCAGCGGCGCGATATAATCGTCATACAGCTTCTGCATAAACAAAACGCCCTGAAGTGTGGAGATCGCGGTCACCACAATACAGACAACCACCAAAAGGAAGGGCAACCAGTATTTTTTGAGCATATATCCCAAGACGCGGCCCAGAACACGGCCCAGCATTTTGGTATCCATCTTTTTGAGCGACATGGGCGCTCCTCTCATCGGTCCCGGCATTATTCAGCACCTCCTTCCGACGCTCCGTTCGGCTGGTCAAAATCGCCGCCGCCCTGCGTCTGCGTTTCGTAGATGTCGCGGTAAATCTCATTGGTCTGAAGCAGATTCTCGTGCGTATCAAACCCATTGATCCGTCCGTCATCCAGAACCAGAATCCGATCCGCGCTCTGGACGCTGGAAATACGCTGTGCAATAATCAGCTTGGTTGTACCGGGAATCTTCTGGGCGAAGGATTCGCGGATTTTCGCATCGGTAGCCGTGTCGACAGCGCTCGTCGAGTCGTCGAGAATCAGCACACGCGGATGTTTGAGCAGAGCACGGGCAATGCAGAGGCGCTGCTTCTGACCGCCGGAAACGTTTGCGCCGCCCTGCTCGATCCAGGTATTGTATTGATCCGGGAAGCGCTCGATAAACTCACTCGCACACGCCTGGCGGCAAACTTCCTTGCATTCCTCCTCCGTGGCATCCTCCTTGCCCCAGCGAAGATTGTCAAGGATGGTGCCGGAAAACAGAACGTTCTTTTGAAGCACCACGGCAACCGCGTTGCGCAGAACCTCCAAATCGTATTCCCGGACATCCTTTCCTCCAACCACAACGGAGCCTTTGTCCACGTCGTACATACGGCTGATCAAACTGACCAGACTGGTTTTTCCGCAGCCGGTGCCGCCGATAATGCCGATAGTCTCGCCCGCCTTGATATGGAGATCGATGTCATGAAGCGTTTCCTCCCCGCTGCCATGCTTATACGAAAAGCTGACATGGTTGAAGTCGATAGCGCCATCCGACACCTCGAAAACGGGAGAATCCGGATTCGTGATATCCGGCTGCTCCTCCAGCACCTCCACAATACGCCGTCCGCTCGCAAGGCTCATGGTCAGCATGACGAAAATCATGGAGAGCATCATGAGAGACATCAGAACGCTCATGACGTAAGTAAACATGGAAGTCAGCTCACCCTCGGTGAGAATGCCGCTCACAATGTGGTGCGCGCCGAACCAGGACAGGCCGATCATGCAGGCGTAAATCACCAGCATCATGATCGGGTTGTTCAGAGCCAGCCTTCCTTCCGCTTTTACAAACATATGGTACAGGCGCTCCGCGGCTTTGGTGAACTTTTCGTTCTCATAGGTTTCGCGCACAAATGCTTTCACAACGCGAATGGCCGACACATTCTCCTGTACGCTGGCATTGAGGTCATCGTACTTGCGGAACACCTGATCAAAAATTTTCATGGTGGTCAGCATCACGAAAATCAAACCGGCGGCCAGCACGGCGATCGCAATGAGAAAAATGGAGCTGAGTTCCACATCAATAAAAAAGCACATGGCAAGGGAACAAAGCAGCATGACAGGGGCGCGCACCGCGATACGGATCACCATCTGATAGGCGTTCTGCACGTTGGTGACGTCCGTCGTCATGCGGGTGACAAGACCGGCGGTGCTGTATTTGTCAATATTGGAAAAGGAAAAGCGCTGAATGTTTTCGTACATGCCTTCGCGGAGATTGCACGCAAAACCGGAGGAAGCGGCAGCCGCGTATTTTCCGGCCAGCGCCCCGAACAACAGGCTCAGGAGTGCCATCACCAGCATAATGGCTCCATACAAATAGACCTGCCCCATATCTCCGACCGCGATACCCTTGTCGATGATATAGGCGATGACGAACGGAATCGCCACCTCCATCACCACCTCCAGAGTGGTAAACAGCGGCGTCAGCAGGGATGCTTTCTTATACTGTTTAATTTGTCGAAACAAGGTACTTACCATGCGTCGTCCTCCTTCCACATTCTTTCCTGATATTTGCTCTCATCAGAAGCAGGCACTTTTTTGTGCTCTCGACGGATTCTGCCGGAATACCGCGGCAAATGGATTCCTCGCGTTTCTGAAGGGCCTCACTGAGTATTTTGCGGATTCCGTCCGCTTTCTCCGTCAAAACAATCCGCTTTTTCCTGTCGTCTCCCGGATTATCGTGAAACGTCAGATATCCATTCTCCTTGAGCTTTCGCAGCTCAGAGGAAACCGCGGATTTGGAGATACCGAGGTGCGCGTGCAAATCAACGGAATAGACGCTCTCCCCTTCCCGGGAAAAAAGATACCCCAAAATCAGGCCCTGCGTGGGGGAGACGCCGCAGCCCTCCATCTGCTCCTTCGCACACTGCTCCAGCGCCAGATGAAGCTGCTTAATCAACAGAATCAGACTTTCTTCTCCCGCCATTCGTTTCTCTCCTTTCCGGCCTGTGCGCCCAATTTGTTCTGTCCCTGACTGTACGCTACAAAACTATTTTACATGTTTTTCGTTGTATGTGAATTCAAAATATGTTATCATCAATAAATAATATTTATCAATACAAAAAACGAACAGGAGGGAATCCTTTGAATACCTTTCAGCTTCACTGCTTTCTGACCGTAGCCGAACACCTGAATTTTGCCCGCGCGGCGCAGCAGCTGAACGTCACCCAGCCTGCCGTAACCCATCAAATCCGCACGCTGGAAGCCGAACTCAACGTTAAGCTGTTCCGCCGCACCACGCGGACGGTGAACCTGACGCCCGCGGGATATCTTTTCCTGACGGATGCGAAGGGAATGCTCACCATCTCGGAGCGCGCAAAGAAACGCTTCCAGGATCCCAACGCGCAGGTCATCGAACCCATTTCCATCGGCTGCCACAACTACGCCCACCTCTTCATGTTGGCGGGAGCCTTTCGCCGCATGGCGGAGCTGCATCCTCATCTGCACCCTCAGCTTCAGGTTGTCCCCTACCCACAGCTGTACCGCCTGCTTCAGGAGGAAGCGGTCGACGCGGTGCTGGGATTCAAGGGGATCACAGGCGGAAAAGCTCCCGGCACTTACCGGGAGCTGCGACGGATCGGTGTGATATGCATTTGTCAGGAGGAAAACCCTTTGTCCGAACGAGAATCTGTTTCTTTGGAGGAGCTGACCAAAGAAAAGCTAGTGCTCACCGATCCCTCCACCTGCCCGGCGGTTATCGCACGGCTGCAAGGCCAGCTGATGGGAGAACGCCCCCGATCGGATTTTCATTTCTGCGAATCGTTGGAGGCCGCCGCCGTACTGGTGCAGGCGGGATTTGGGATTGCGATTGTTCCAGACTGGGGAATTCCTCCTTTTCTGCCTTTGGCGCGCATTCCCATCGTAGGCGCGGATCCTCTCTCTTTTGGCGTATACTATAAAACGCTGGAAGGAAACGCCCCCCTGCGGAGCTTCATCCGTTTGATGCGGGAGGACGCCGCCGCACAATAACGCTCATTTACCGGCACATTTGCGTAGAATCCGATGGTAAGCAGGATCCCCGGGCTTCGGCTGTGTGACGGGTTCCAGCAAGCCGTCCCGGATCATTTGCTCGATCCGCAGGGCAAACCATGTGTCCCCCACGCCGATCGGCGCCTGGCCCAGCACTCTCCCTATGGCAACGGACAGGCTTCCGGCAGCGCTGTCTCCAAATACAACCTCCAGCATGGTGATTCCCCTTTTTCTTTCATTCTAAAACCTGCTTACTCCGGCAGAGATTCGTTTCCGGGTTTCATACGCGTTTAGTATATTCTTTTTTCCCTCCGCTGACAAGAACACACAGCAAAGCCGGCGAAAAGCAAGCTTGCTTTTCGCCGGCTTTGTATGAAAGGAAGAATTTAGTTCTTGTGATCCGATTCATTCCAGAGGGGCGCAAAGGAGGCAAAAAATTCCGGACGGTGAAAATCCGGGGACTCGCTCTCCACGGGATTCCAGCACAGGAAATGAGCGGGTGAATCGCCGCATTTGTAGAAGTTCCCCTCAAAATCGGACGGGTCCGGTTGTGCGGATATTTCGCAAACCGTTTGCAGAAATGCGGTGGGAACCGACAACCGCACTCCCCAGCACGCCTGCTCCCGAAAGGGAAACACCTCCGGGTAACAGCCTGAAAAGTCCTCCGCATGCAGGAATCTTCTTCCCTTTCGCTCGCTCCCAATTTGAAGCAGGAGCGCACCGGACGCGTTCATTTCAAAATTGAGATATTCGTTTTTCTGGGGAAAAGGACGCAGGAAAACTTCCAGACAGCTGTCAAGATACACGGGACTATTCGGCTCTGTATACCGTATGACAGGGGATTCCTCCTCACACCACAGACAAAACTCAAATTGATCGGGACCGCAATGCACGGCGGCCCACGCCTTCGGGCGATAGCTGCCGCCCCAGGGACACGAGGAAATGGAAACGACCTTCATCTCCGTCATCCTTTCACACTGCCGACCACAATACCCTTGATATAGTATTTTTGCAGGAACGGATACACACACATGATGGGTAAAGCCGCCAGGAAGATCTGAGCCGCTTCGATCGTTTTCTCGCTGATCTGCTCCATCCTCGCCAGCTGCTCCGGCGTCATAAGCGTCTCCACGTTGTTTTTGGACTCCATCAGCAGAGTGGCCAGATAGGTTTGCAGCGGATACTTATCCGGGGTATTCATATACAGTGGCAATTCACCCCCACGGTGCAGACCAGAACATCGAAGCCTCCGCTTTCCTGCAAGGCCTGCTCCGCCGTCCGCTCGCTCTCCTCCGCCTTGGCCAGATCGCAGACGTAGCCCCGGCAATCGGGATTCCACTGCCGCAATTCCCGCAAGGTTTTCTCCACATACGCCGGATTTCTCCCGGCAAAGGAAACCGCCGCTCCCTGCCGGGCAAACAGAACGGCAATGCTCTTGCCGATTCCGCGTGCCGCCGTCGTCAAAAACACCCGTTTTCCTTCCAGCAAACGGTTATAGTCCGAAATGATCCGTTCTCTCACAGAAACGCGACCCCCTCTCCCGGTGCAAGCGGTTCAATATCAAAGCGCCGCAGCATTTCCTCCACGGCTTCCCCGTCCCCCTTTGCCGCGCGCAGCTCCAGGCTCCAGTCCAGTCCCCGATAACGGGCGGCGGACGGTTCCTTCTCCAAAAACGCGATCAAATCCTCCAACATCGGCAGCGGCCACACCGGAGCGTCCACATCCGCGGTGGTATACAGACCGGCCTCCAGCTTCGGGAACGCATAGAGATCGCGCGCCTGCATCTTGAACGCGTTTTCAATCACAAAATCCACCATGTGGCTCGGCACAAACAATACGCCGTTTTCATTGCCGATCACAATATCTCCCGGCACGCAGAGCGCTTCTCCAATGCGGCAGGGACCATTAAAGGAAACCAGCTGGCAGTCGCGGATCGGCGTGGGATCGACGCCCCGGAAATAAACCTGCGCGTCAATTTTTTTCATCTGTTCCACGTCGCGCACCCCGCCCCATACAATGGCTCCTCCGGTCTTTGTGCGCGCTTTAATTGCTGTGGTGAGATTTCCACCCACAAACGTTCCCTTGAAAATTTTATCGTACAGGTCGCAGACCACCACGTCGCCCTCGGTCAGACTGTCGATCACCCATTGGTTGCAGTCTCCCTTCCAGCCCTTTTCCGCCGCCGTTCCAAACGAAACGCGGCGCACATCCGGGCGCTGGGGGGCAAAGCAGCAGGTCACGGCGCGCCCGTACAGCTTTTTGCCGGGATGAAGGGTGCGGAGTCCGCCCTGAAACTGAAACCGGTAACCGCTGAAATAGAGCGGATGCCAAATTTCCTCCTGTGTCAACGTTTTTAAGATCGCAATCTTATCATCGCTCACACGCGGACGGCCGTTTGGGAACCGCTCCCCCGTCCATTCCCGCGTCAATGCGAGAATTTCTTCTCTATCGTTCAGTCTCATGGACCTCTTCCTTTCTGTTCCACAGATCCCAGCTTCTCAGCAGACCGGGCGCCGTCCAGTACGCGGGCGGTGCCTCGCGCCAATCCGGCGCGCTTCTGGCTTCGGGATCAAACAGCACCTCTCCGGCGCGCACTGTCGCCACGCATTCCAGTTTTCCTTCTCCCTCCAAACGGGCTCCGCCGCAGTCCAGATAGCCGAAACGGCCCTCCCGCACACGCAGCACCGCGAGATCGGCGCACGCTCCGTCCGCCAGCGTCCCCAGCTCGGGCCGGGACAGGGTCAGGGCAGGGGCGCGCGTAACCCGGTAAAGCACCTGCGCAAGCGGCATCCCCATTGCAAGGAATTTACTCGCCACATACAGCAGATCAATAGCCGGACCGGTGACATTCTGATGATGCAGATCCGTCGAGATGGTGTCCGGCCAGAAGTCCTGCTCAAAGCAGGGCACCGCCTGACGGAACCAAAAGCTGCCGGATCCGTGCCCCACGTCAAAACGCACGCCGCGTTCCCGTTCTTTTCGGAGATAATCCTCCACCTTTCCCTGTGCGTTCAGCAGCGGGAACTGCTGGGCAAAGACATGCGTGTGAATATCTCCGGGTTCCAAACGGCTCAGAATAGCCGGATAACTGCGCTCCGGCACAACCGGAATGCTGTCGACCATCACCGGTTTGCCGCAGAGCGCGGCGGCTTCCCGCGCGCCGTCGATGGAAGCAAAAGCCGGATGTTCCCCGTCCTCATGACGCGGCCAATAGTGCGCGCTTTTGATTCCGACAATGCAATCGCTCCACTCCCGCGCCACCGCCGCGGCTATTTGGGGATTGATATCCGCGACCGCCTGCTCGGAATCGGGGTACGCCATTCCTTTGGCCGCGATATCCAGAAACGCCAGCACTCGCAGCTTTGTCGCATCAATGACATTTTCCTTGAAATCCCCAAAATTCCGCCAGCCGCAGGTTCCCGCGTCCACCGCCGTCGTCACGCCGCAGCGCACCATGTGCTCCTCCGCGTTCGTGGTGCGCAGCGAATCTCTGCGCACATACGGGAACACCGGGTAAATATGACAGTGCATATCAATCAAGCCTGGAGAGACAATGCATCCGGAGGCGTCCAGAATGTTTTCCGCCTCTTCCCCGGAAAAACCGGCATCACGGCGGACAATTACACCGTCTCTGACCGCGATATCCTCCTGATGGAAGCTGCATTGCTCGGGATCAAACACCGTTCCGCCGCGGATCAGAAGATCAAAGGCCGCCATTTCTCATTCCTCCTTTGCGCCGTATCCTTCCGCCAATCGGAAGATCAGCTCCACCTCCACGGGAATGTTATGATTCGGCATGTTGCGGGTTCCCATCACGGTGCGCACATGGCGGCCGCGCTCCTGGAGCACCTCCACGCAGAGATCCGAAAAGCCGTCCGCCACCTCGCCGACCGCTTCAAAACCCTCGCCGCAGTTGACCAGAATCAAGGCGCGCACAAGAGAGCGGATGCAGTCCAGCGTCCCATACTGCTCCTGGATGGCACGCAGAAGCGTTTTTCCGCACTCTGCCGCCGCCTGCCGTCCTTCCTCCAACGTCAGGTCCGCGCCGACACGGCCCCGGTACAACGGTTCATAGGTATTGATATCCTCGGGACCATGGCCGGAAACATAGACAAATTCCCCCGCTTCCCGAATGGGAATCAGGGCTTTTACCTTGGGAAAAATGGGAGCTGTTTCCCTGCCGTTTTCCCGGATTTCATGGATCACCGCTCATCCCTCACTTTCGGATGCGGACAATCGCGTCCACACAAACCGGCATATTGCGTTCCAGCACATAGGCCCCCATGGCCGCGCGCGCATGACGGCCGCGCTGCCCGAATATTTCCACCATCAGATCGGAAAAGCCGTTCATGACCGGGGGCATGTTGTAAAAGTCGCCCGCGCTGTTCACCAGCCCCAAAGCTTTCACGAAGTAATCCACCCGATCCAGGCTACCGATATAAAACTGGATGGTGCGCAGCATATTCAGACCGCACAAACGCGCCGCCTGATACGCTTCCTCTTCATTCAGCTCCGCGCCGACACGTCCCACATAGACCGGTTCGCCGTTTGCATCCACCGGATAATGCGCCGACAGATACAGCAAATCGTCTGCCAGGACGGCGTCCACCACGCCTTTTCCTCGCCAATCCGTCTGCTGAAGCTGAATGCCAAGCTGTTCCATGCGTTTCTCCGTCGCGCCCATTGTTCATTCCTCCTTTGCGGGACGGATCCCCTCCGCCCGCAGTCTCGTCTCCAGAATCCGGCAGGCTTCCCGCGTCTGTTCCAGCGTCAGCATCTGCGGATGGAAGGAAATGTCTCCCGTTGCTTCCTCCCAGCCCACCAGAAGCCCGTCCTCCCGCAAGGCTTTCCGCAGAGCCTGCCCGGACACACCGGCAGGACGGCCCAGCACACGCGGGGAACTCTGTCCCACCGGCCCAAAAGGTTCCAGCCGAACATTGAGAAAGCCGAAGCGAATCATGAGCTCCTGCGCCTGTGCGCATTTGGCCAGCAATTCCTCCTGACGTTCCTGTTCCGAACACGATACAAACCGTTTGACCGCGGCATACAGACCGGCCATCGCTTCCCGCGTCACCTTGGAACCACGGCAGATCCCTTCATGCGGCGCGCCAAGTGCCAGCATATTTTCAATCCAGCGCCGTTTTCCCAGAATCAGGCCGGAATCCTGGGGGCCCGCAAGTCCCTTTCCGCCGCTGAACAGCACCAGATCCGCTCCCATCCCGGTATACTTCCAGAGGTTTTCCGCCGGGGGCAGCTGTGCGGCCGCGTCGACAAACACGGGCACCGCATGACGGGCCGCCAGTTCCAGCACCGCTTCCAGGGAAGGACAGAGCGCCGCTCCATGATAAATGAAATAGAAAATCGCAGCCGTTTTCTCTGTGACAGCCGCTTCCAGCTCGCCGATCGTGAGATACTCTCCCGGAGCTCCGGCCCAGCAAAGCTTTGCCCCGCTGGCGGCGATGCTGCGGCAGTATGGATTTTTCTGCGGAGCGAGCACAATCACCTGATCCTGTTCACACCGGGAGGAATCGGGGAGAGCGAGAAACGTCTCCCGCTCCCCTCCGCTGATTGCCATGGCGGCACAGAGCGTCAGAGCGTTCGCGGCCCCCGCCGAAACATAGGCGGCTTCGTTGTGCGTCAGACGTGCCAGCGCTTCGCCCGTGCTTCTCTGCATCTGCTCCAAATCCACCCATGCCCCGGAAATCTCCCGCATGGCGCGATACACTTCCTCCGGCATACAGCTCGCGCCGTTCGCGGTAAAGGTATCTTCCGCGTTCAGAAAGCGCCGCAGATTCAGCTCCTCAAAAATGCTCATGCTTCCTCCTCCCCGGAGGCAAACGGATTTTCCGTTGTCCAGGAGCGTTCCTGCTTGAGCTCGGTGTCCTCCGAATAACTGGCAAAAATGTCCGCACGCTCCGACACCTCGCGCGCGGTTTCCTCCGTGGGAAGGTCCTCGCGCAGATCCAAGGCGGACAGGCGGTTCCAGGCGCGCCGGGCAGCTTCGCCCAACGGCAGATGCGCGGCCCGGCAGTCATCCGTGACGGGATATCCCTCCGTCAGCCAGCATTGTTCCGCCACATGGTACCGCTCTTCCAGGGAATTGTCCACCGCAACGGGATTGGTCTCTCCGCCGTCGTCCAGCAGCTCGCGGAGTCTTTCCACACACGCACGGATCCGGGTATGGTAGTAGCCTCGGATCAGCTCCACATAATCGCGGCTCGGATAATCCACAAGATTTGGGATCGTCCCAACAAAGGTGGTGCCCAAATCCCGCATCCAGGCCCGGAAATCCGGTATCCGGGTATCGGCTCCTGAAACATCGGGATCGCTGGCACGTCCCTGGTAGCGCGCCACCATCGTCTCCACATAGGACTCCGCGTCCTCCGCCGTCATTTCTTCCAGACAGCCCAGCAGCTCCTCCAACAGCATAGCGTGCCAGTCAAAGGACGCGTGCAGCGTCTTTTGCTCCTTACCGGCACGGGTCAGGAAGATTTCAAACATACGCTGCAAATGCATATTGAAAAATTCCGTGATGTACTGGCGCAGGACATCAAACAGATCGCGCCCGATCGCCCGATTCTCCGATGCACCCGGCAGAGCCAGCATGGTTTCGGCATAGTCGGTCAGAGCATCCGTCACGGCAAGCGATTCCGCGGTGGGAACCAGTCTCCGCTGCACCCGCATCAGATAACAGCGCTTCTGATACCGGGCGTGCGAGCTGTCCAGCTCGGAATAAACCGCACGATGCAGGGAACGCAGAGCGGGCAGCGCTTTCTCCGCGTACTGTGTTCCATACCGGCGCAGAGCCGTATCCCGCAGGAAAGATTCCACATCCACTGTCTGCGGTTTCCATGCCAGGGCAAACAGCAGATCAAAGAAATGCAGGCTGAACCCGCACAGCTCCGTCGCGTTGCCGAAGCCTTCCCCGTGCTCCACCACAGCCGGTTCCGTCATCTCCTTCGCCGCTTCGATATGTCTTTCAAAGCAGCCGTGCAGATGATCGTCTCCGCCAAACTCATTGATGGGCTCCAGAATATACCGGGCTTTGCGCAGAGGCCCATAATTCTGATCGCGGTACATCGGTTCCCGGAATGTGTAGACCGATTCTTTGCGATTCGGCCACAGATCGAGGAAATAGACCTCCTGGGGAAGCATCTCGACAAACCGCTCCATCACGCCGGGCATTGTCCAGATGGACGGCGGCGTATTGGCGCGAACGCCCCACCCGTCAAAGAAAAAGCGCGCGTCCGGCACCACCTCGCGGATGGCTTCATAGGTGTATTTCGCAAAATTCAAATTGATATTGATAAAATCGTCAATCCCCGTTGCGATATGATGCTCCGACGGCGGTGCGGCTGAAAAATGACGGCTCGGACCGTAAGTCTCAATCCAGGTTTCCACACAGGTGCGGATGTACCGCCGGTAGAGCGGATCGTCCGGGTACAGGTATGGAACAATCTCCGGCGCGGCTTCGTCATCCTTCACCCATTCACAGCCAAAATACCGTGCGTTCGGGTAGACCTTGCGGAATTCCAGACTGGTTTCCTGCGGCAGCAGATACACCATGGTCTCCATTCCCAGACGGCGTGCATATTCCGACGTTTCCCGCATTACCTGCATACGTTCCAGATCTTCTTCCGTAATAGGCTCTGTGGAAACTCCCATTTTCTGAAACACACGCTTGCGGAAATAGGTGTTCCAGGTATAGAAACGATAGGAATTGATCTTGTTCCTGGCGAAAAACTCCAACTCGCGGCGGCGTTCCTCTCCCGTAAGCAGCGCGCCAAAATTATACACCCACTGCCCTACGGTATGGCGGAAACGGAAGGAGGAACGCTCGATCCAGCTTCCCTCCGGAACAAACAGATCCGGCTGCGGATCGATGGTATCTCCGTCAAAATAGAATCCAACATGAAACTGCTTTTGAAGCAGATGAAACACGCTGTAGTAAACGGAACGATCATTTGTCCCGCTGAGGATCAATTCTTCCCCCTGTGCATACAGGATCACACAATCGTTGTCTGTTTCACTCTCCGGCGGGAAATTCCAGGATTCCGCCCGCAGCCGGATCCCCTCCTGTGTGGACGGCCTGCCAATCCGTATTCTTCCTCCTTCGATCGGACAGGCATCCTGTTCGTATGTCAAAAGCAACCGTGCGCCGCTGAGTTTTTCCACATAATCGCGGAGCTGCTCCGCCGCGTGAGTTTCCAGCCAGGTGGCACGGCTCCCCAGTACGATGCGGCTGACCGCCTTTCCGTTTCGTGTGATTTGCACAACGATCCCTCCTCTGTCTGTGAACTGCGTCTGTTCTCACAGGAAATTTGAAGGATACCGGAAAGCTTCCCGCTCCCGGCAGCGCCTTCTGCTGTATAACCTGGACAGATCTTCTCTTTGAATTTAGTGTAACATGGAGCGGCCACCGTCTCAATCCATAGAAATTTACAACGAATGATTAGATTTTTAGAAGGTTCTTTCTTTGGTATGATCCAATGGATTTTGGAAAACTTCTGAAACGCATAAAAAAGCCCGAAGCCATGTGGCTTCGGGCTCTTCGCTATGATTCCTTTACTCGCCGCGCATATTAGCAAAGCACTCGCTGCAATAAACCGGACGGTCCTCACGGGGCTGGAAGGGCACTCTGGCCTCCTTGCCGCAGTTCGCACAAACCGCCGTATACATTTCACGTTCACCTCTGGCGGCGTTCTTGCGGGCGTCGCGGCAGGCCTTGCAGCGCTGGGGCTCATTCACAAAGCCCTTCGACGCGTAAAACTCCTGCTCCCCGGCTGTGAATACAAATTCCTTGCCGCATTCCTTACAGATGAGAGTCTTGTCCTCGTACATGTTCCTTACCTCACTTCAAGATAGAAATTTGCCCGTGGACGGATTTACACCGCCGCCTTTGAAAAACAACGCTCTATTGTTAAGCTACCGGGGCATATGGATTTTGGTATGGATATCACCGCGGATACAGGCGTTTGAGCTTGGATCTGGCCCGCTGAAGGGCATTGTCCACGGCTTTCTCCGTTGTTTGCAGAGCTTTTGCCATTTCCGCATAGCTGCATCCCTTCAAATGCAGAAACAGGGTCTCACGCTCCATCGGGGAAAGAATCTCCACAATCCTGCGGATCAAATCCTCATAGGATTCGCTGTCCGCCAAATGCGCCTGCGGATCCGCGTCATCCCCCGCCGGAATGTGCAGCAGCTCTTCCTCCCGGTTCAGGGAAAGATGAGATGCAGCCGCGCTTCCCCCTCGTTCCGCACGACGCAGAGCCGTGATCATTCTGTTGCGGATACATACATCCGCATAGGTACGGAATTCCGCTTTTCCGTCCGCACGATAAAACCGGGCGGCGGCCAGCAGACCCAAAAGACCTTCCTGGGAAAGATCCTCCTCATCCAGCAAACCGCTGCGGTAACGGGAGGCCTTGCCCCGGATAAAAGCCATGTACCGCTCCGCAAGTTCCCAGAATGCCTGGGAATCCCCGCTTTGGACCCGGCCGCACAGCTCCCCGTCTGTAAAAGCAATTTTATTTTCGTTCTCTTCCAACTGCATGGACTGGTTCTCGCTTTCTGTAATCCTGCTTTATCATACAGCATTTTGCTGAAAAAATCAACTTTATTTTCTTATTTTTTTACCCTCAATCCATAACTTTCTGCCAATTTCTCCGACTAAGAAAACTTATTTTTCCCGAAAAAGAACTCTTTTTCCCGTTTATATTTCTTTTGGATAATTATACCACAGCCGCAGCGGCGATATAATAAACGGGAATTGAGCGAAATGAGGGATGGAAAATGGTATCCAAGGTTCGCAGTATGGGATTATATGGAATGGATGCGTTTCTGGTTGAAATTGAGGCGGATTTATCCACGGGTCTGCCCTCCTTTGACGTGGTGGGACTTCCCGACGCCTCTGTAAAAGAATCCCGTGATCGAATCCGCGCCTCCTTCAAAAATACCGGCTTTGATTTTCCGGTGGCCCGCATCACCGTCAACATGGCTCCCGCAGACAAACGTAAAGAGGGCTCTCTCTATGACCTTCCTCTCTTCGTCGCCCTTCTGACCGCTTCCGGACAGCTCAGCGCGCCGGATCCCGGCTTTGTCTTTCTTGGCGAGCTCTCCCTTTCCGGCGAGGTGCGCCCTGTGCGGGGTGTTCTTCCAATGGTCATCAAAGCGCGGGAGGATGGGTTTCAGGCGGTTTTCGTTCCAGCCGCAAACGCGCAGGAAGCCGCTGTGGTGGACGGAATTCGCGTGTATCCCGTTCATAGTGTGAAGGAGCTCTTTCAGCACCTCACCGGAGCACAATCGATCGCCGCAGCCCTTCCATCGGAGGACAAAGAGACTCCCCACGCGCCGCTTCCCGACTTTTCCGAGGTGCGCGGCCAGGAGGAAGCCAAACGCGCCCTTGAAATAGCGGCGGCGGGCGGTCACAATGTCATGCTGATCGGCAGTCCGGGAACCGGAAAAAGCATGCTGGCAAAGCGGCTGCCCTCCATCCTGCCCGATATGAGTTTTGAAGAAATGGTGGAGACCACCAAGATCCACTCGATCGCCGGGATCCTCCCGCCCGGCGCTTCCCTTGTCCGAACCCGTCCGTTCCGTGCGCCGCACCACACGGTTTCCTCGGCGGGGCTCTCCGGCGGCGGCACGATTCCCCGTCCGGGCGAGCTTTCCCTCGCGCACAACGGCGTGTTGTTTCTGGACGAGCTTCCCGAATTCGGGCGCGCCGCTATGGAGGTGCTGCGCCAACCCATTGAGGACGGAACCGTCACCATTTCACGCGTCAACGGGAGCATCACCTATCCCTGCTCCGTGATGCTGGTGGCCGCTATGAACCCTTGTCCCTGCGGATACTTCGGGCACCCCACCAGAGCCTGCACCTGTTCCTCAAAATCTGTCAGCCGCTATCTCTCGCGCGTCAGCGGCCCGCTGCTGGACCGGCTTGATATTCATGTGGAGGTTCCTCCCGTGGAATTTGACAAGCTTGCCTCAGACGAAAAAGCGGAGCCTTCCTCCCAGATCAAAAAGCGCGTCAATGCAGCCAGAGAATGCCAGCGGGAACGCTTTGCCGGAACCGGAATCACCTGTAACGCCAACATCACGCCGGATCTTCTCACCGAGCTGTGCCGTCTGACGCCGGGCGCCAAAGAGCTGCTGCGCCGCGCATTTGATCAGCTTGGCCTTTCCGCGCGCGCTTACGACCGCGTTTTGAAGGTGGCCCGCTCCATCGCGGATCTGGACGCAAGCCCCGACATTCTCCCAGAACACGCGGCAGAAGCGGTACAATACAGAAGTCTGGATCGAAAATACTGGACCAAAGAGCTGTAAGCATTATAGAAAGCGGCGTCCCGCCGGATCTCCAAACAGATCGGCGGGACGCCGCTTTCTTATCGCATTAGGATTCACAATGAGAGTGCTCGTACTGGGAAAGCCGATGGTTCATATCCCGATATTGACGCATAATTTCCTGAACCGATTGCACCTGCTCCTCCGTCAGTCCATCAAACACATCCATGCTGATCCCGCTTCGCCCCAGCAATTGATCCACGGATACATGAAAAAAGTTTGCCATTTTGACGAGAACATCCGCGCAGGGATAAGACAGATTACTCTCGTAGTGGCTGATTGTGGCGCGGTTCATGTCCAGCAATGAGGCAAATTCCTGCTGTGTAAGCCCCTTATCCTCCCGGAGCTGACGCAGCTTTACTCCAAAACGTTCCATTCTCCCTCACATCCAACTTTTTTGGTATCTCTATAAAACTTATTTTGTGCTGTATCATTATAGCGAGGATAAAGAGGAAAATAAACAACATAGGTTAATTTTTAGTCACTTTCATGAAAGTTTACCCATCTTTTTTCCCATATTTTCCCGTTTTCCTGCAAATTTCACAAAAAACTGCCGGACATGTCCAGTTTGACATGCCCGGCAGCCAGGAATCAATTATATCCCGCAAAAGCGGACGGATAGGTATATCCGTATTTGTTATATCTCACCGCGGAATAATCATTGTAATTGTATACATTGGCTTCCCCAAGCCGGCGGTAGAACAAGCCTGCGTACGGCTTTCCGCCCGCCATATTCCAGCGGATCAAATCCGTACCGAACGCGTAAGCATTGGTATAGTTGAGATCGTGCACCAAGCCCGACTGGTTCTGGAAGGTGATATAGCCGGAGTTCACCCAGCCCTCCTGCCCCGAGGAGGTCCGCACCCGGTACCAGCCATCCTGAATGTTGGCAAAATTACTTTCCAGCACAGTAACAGAGGTGTTCAGCGCCAGCTCCGCCACCACGGAGGAGGTTCTGCTGGTGGTCTGATACAAACTCGTTTTTTTGCTGATCTTTGCCGCCAGTCCCTGGGAAGGAATGGTGGGCGGAACGACCGCATTCAGCATGATGGTTCTCACATCCATTGTGGCGGTGCTGTTCCAGTAGCCCGCACCCACATTGTAGCCGAAGCTGATCAGACAATCCGCCTGATTCTGATTCATCAGCAGCTTGTTGTTTTTGATAAACTTGTTGACCTCCGAGGTATAGGAGCCTTCGTTGATCCGGTTCACCAAAAGCGACCAGGCTTCCGTCTTGGAAATATGGTTGTAGAAGGTGGAGCCCGCACCGAAGGTATAGCCGTATCCGATTGTCGGAACTCCCGTGGTGGTCAGCGTGTCGGCGTACACCGTCGAGGCATAGCCCTCCCAGTTTGCGATCATCTGAATCATTTCATCGCTGGCACGCCGTTCCTCCGAGGTGGACTGCCGTCTGTCTGCGGTGGAAGAAATGAAAGCGCTTGTCTCAAAGGTCACAGAGCCCCAGGAACCGTTGCGGGAAGCAACCGCCTTGACCGGGATTTTTCCCGTTCCCTGGAATACCGCGCTGGCCGTCCATTTTTTCGTGGTATAGGTTTTGCCGGAAACCGTCACCGTCTCCGTCGTGGAGGATGTGGCTTCCACCGTCCGGGTGGAACCGTTCGTTTCGGTGATGTAAAAGCGGACCGCGTCGCAGTCGGCGTCTGTCACAGCAATCAGGCTGACACTCTGCCCCACCGCGGCAATATTCGGGGAGGTATACGCCGTGCGGATTCCCTGCGACTGTGTGACCGTCACCGTACAGGAGGCGGAGGACGAGCCGTAGGACGCGGTAATCACCGCCGTGCCGGGGCTGAGAGCCTCCACAAAGCCGTTTTCCACCGTCGCAACCGCAGTATTGCTGCTGCTCCAGGAAACAGACGAAACACCGGAAGCTTTCAGATACAGCGTTTTTCCCTGCGCCACCGTACCCGTGGTATTGGAAAGCGTGATATTCCCGCTGGGAAGTGTGGTTTCCGGATCATCGGAATACCGGAGTGTCAGATATTCGGCGCTCATATATCCCGTCAAGCCGCTGGTTGTTTTCACCTGAATCCACTCCGGATCCGAGGCGTCCAAAACGGAAACCTGTGTTCCCTTGGGTAAAGTCGCGAGAATAGCACTGGACGTGCTTTTCTGAGCGCGAAGCCGGAGCGCATCCGCATTGACCACAGCCCCTACAATCGTATGATCGGGGTCCGAACTCCCGGAACTCGAAGAGGAACTGGACGAGCTTCCCGAACTGGACGAGTCTCCCGTGGAACCCCCGGAGGAACCTCCCCCGGTCGTCACAATCCGCAGATACTCCTTGCTGCACCAGCCCTCCTTGCCGGAAGCTGTCCGCACCTTGGCCCAACCGGGATCGGAATTGTCCGTCACGGTGAGTTCCGTTCCGTTCGCCAGAATGAGAATCATATCATAGTTTGTGCCGGGACCGGTGCGCAGTTTCAGGTTGGCCGTTGTTGTCGCTGTTGTCTTTTCCGTTCCGGAAGGCTCCGAGGGATCCGGCTTTGGCCCGATTGGAGTTCCCGAGGATGCTGAGGAAGACGCCGGAGCCGAAGAAGCAGGGGCTGACGACGCAGGCGCGGACGATGCGGGAGCCGAGGATGTGGAATCGGAAGATCCCGCCTCCGTGGTAATGGTGAGAAATTCCTTGCTGCACCAGCCGGTTTTCCCGTCCGGCGTCTGCACCTTCGCCCACCCGGCATTGGAATTATCAACGACCGTCAGCTTCGTTCCCTGAGGCATTGTCACCAGGGCCGTATAGCTCACCGCCGGACCCGTGCGCAGCTTCAAATTAGCCGTTGTCACCGCCACGGTAATCGTTGAAGAACTGCCGGAACCAGAACCGGAGCCGGTCGAATCAGACGCGGCATTGACGGAAAGGTACTCCGTTGAGCAGTACCCTTCCAGCCCGGAAGCGGTGCGAACCTTGACCCATCCATTTGACGGGTTTTCCAGCACGCTTACAATCGCTCCCTTTGGCATGGTGGTTAGAATCGTGGCGCTTGTTCCCGCCGCCTGACGCAGATTCAGATAAGCAGTGGTAACCGCCGTGGAACCGGGGGTCATGGAAACGGAACCGGACGGGCTGCTTCCTGCCATGGACAAATATTCCCTGCTGCACCAGCCTTCCAGTCCGGAAGAAGTGCGAACCTTGACCCACTCCGCGTTGGAATTATCCAGAACGGTAAGCTGTGTTCCCGTGGAAAGCGTTGTCAAAACGCGGCCGCTCATACTCGCACTGTCACGAAGGTTCAGATAAACGGTCGTTGTTGCGGAGGATGCTGCTGACACCGATCGGTTCAAAGGTACGGGAAAAGAAAAAAAGAGCGACGCCGCGCACAATACTGCCGCCGCTGTACGCCTTTTCTGATGTTTTTTCCAATTCAATTGTCTTTCAACTCCTGTCAAAGAAAACCGCTCCAGCGGAAAAGAAACAATTTTCGACATTTTATCTATATTATTATATCGGAAACACAGTTCTCTTTCAAGAGTTTCCTCCCGTTTCCCCTACAGCGAACGCAAAAAGGCGGCGGCCATGAAAAGGCCGCCGCAAGTTATGAAAAGCTAAAAAATGTAACCATGGGTTTGCTCCGGCAGAGGAGCATTCCCTTCCCCATACGGTGCATCCCAGGAAGAAAGCCAGCCGTAATCGGCAGAAAAAGTATCTCCATCAATATATAGATAAGTGTTGCCCATATTACTGACAGTGTGTTCCGTTCCATCCGATGTGGTGATATGGAACAGAATCGATCCTCCCGCCAGATTTTCAGGCTCCGCCACATACCGTCCATGGCTTCCATTGATCAGAGCTGCTATCCCGGCAAACTCGCGCTCATCAAATACGCGGTATTGTTTCTCCGTTGCCTGCGGCATCACAATCAGCTCGGCAGACACGATATCGTCGGCGGAAAGATTTTGCGCCCATTCCATGGTGGGGCGGATCTGTGGCGTAGTGAGAAAGCAAACTGCGGTAAAAGCCACAGCCACGACAGCCAAAGCTGTCACCCACAGCAAAGGCTTGCGATACCGCAGCACAGCCTCGACACGCTTTCGGACGCTGAATTCCCCAAACGCTACCGGACAAACCGGATTTCCACGGTGTACCGCACCACAGGAAAGCAGCGCCTGCGAGTATCCGGCGCGCCCTTCCCGGTCAAGCCCCCGGATCACCCGTTCATCGCAGGCCAGCTCTATATCACGGCACAGCAGAAAATAAGCCAGCCAGATCAGCGGATGGAACCAGTAGACAGACAGCAAAAGAAACGCGGCCATTTTAATCCAGGGATCGCCCCTCCGAATGTGGGATTCCTCATGTGCAATAACAAACGGCCTGTCCCTCTCTGAAAGAGAAAACGGCAGAATAATGCGGGGATGCAGAAACCCGAAAACAAAGGGGGAGCGCACCTGCTCGCTCTGATACACAGAATCCTGCAAACGCACCGCTGTGCGCAGGCGATGACTGAGCTTTCCCCAGCTGATCCCCAAATAAAGAAGCATGCCCAACGTTCCGGCCATCCAAATCCAGGAAAGAACGGCAGTCAGCACCTGCACGGGATTGGCGCTCGCCCCCACCGCCGGTGCAAGCGCTTCCCCGATCACCGGATTGACGGTTTGATTTACGATGGGAAGGCCGGTCCGGATCTGCGGAACATCCATGTGCAAAACGGAAGGGCTAATCGTCTCCGCGCTGGGGATCAAACTCCATGCGCTTTCCACAGAGAAGGGAACCGCAAGGCGCAGTCCCACCATTCCCCAAAGCAGCACGAAAATCCACCGCGGGACCCGCCGCAGCAAAAGACGCAGGAGCACAATAGCCAGCACCAGCCATCCCGCCTGGATACTCAGATTGATCACGGTAAAAAACAGCTCTGTCACGGTTCCTCCCCTCCCCGGTACCGATCAATCATCTCCTGTACTTCATCGATCTCCTTTTTGGAAAGGCGGCGGCGCTTTGTGAACGCTGCCAAAAAGGCCGGGAGCGATCCCTCAAATCTCTTTTCCACCATTTCGTCGATCTCCGCCGCCTGTGCTTCCTCCTTCGTAATCAGTGAAGTTACAACGGAATTTTCATTTTTCAGCACGCCCCTCTCAGAGAGACGTTTGATCACTGTGTAGGTGGTGGTGGGCTTCCAACCCAGCCGCTCACGGCAAAGAGCCACCAGTTCACTGCTTCGGATGGGTTCCTTTTCCCACAGAATCAGGCAAAAGCGATACTCGCTCTCAAAAATCTTTGGGACCTCCATTTGCTTCTTCCTCCTTTCACGCAGGCAGCAAGGCTTTGAACCTTCGTTTTCTGCCCAGAGATCGTTTGCTGTTTCGTTTGCTCTACTACATTAGAGCTTGAATTCACTCTAACAAATTAGAGTGAATTTGTCAAGCGGTCCATTTACAATTTCCGCAGCAAACAGCGGGCAGAGATCCCTTGGATCCCTGCCCGCATTCGTCATCCGATCAATTCCTGTACCGTGCCGAAGGTATATCCCATTTCCTCCCATTTTGTCAGAAGTTCATCCAGAATCTCACAGTTTGTTTTGGAGGTGCTGTGGAGCAAAACAATCGCACCGGGATGCATACGGGGAAGCAGCTTTTCAAAAGCCTGCTCCTTGGTCGGCTGGTTATCCTGGTACCAATCCACATAAGCCAGACTCCAGAACACCGTGGTATAGCCCAGTTCCTGCGCCATTTTCAGATTGGGCTCACTGTATTTTCCCTGCGGCGGCCGGTAAAACTTCTCCATTTCCAAGCCGGTAATTTCTTTGTATTTTGTCTCCACACTCTCCATCTCTTGACGGAACGCATCCATTTCCGAAATTTGCGACATATCATAGTGATGGTATGTGTGATTTCCCACGGTGTGCCCTTCCTCCACCATGCGCTTTACAAGGTCCGGGC
>DVGZ01000018.1 GCA_018712435.1 Candidatus Caccousia avicola | reverse complement strand
GGACAAATTATAATACACCTCTCAGTCTCTGCTGTTTAAAAACTGCCAATAATCAACATCCACTGTGTAAAAACCGAAATTTTCAAATTCCGCCATATTTCTCCCTAAGCAAAAGTGGAGAAGATTTCTCTTCTCCACTTACGTTAATGCTCCGCCTTTTGAATACAGGCAGCGGGACGCCCTCTTTAATGGTCCACCTTTCAAATGGGTAGCGGGACACCCTCTTTAACAATTCCCTTTTTCTACTTTTACTATACAACACAGTATGCCAAAAGTCAATCGTTTGCCTATACACACCCGGCAAGCGTCTCAAAAGGGTTCGCGCCGCTTCCCGCCAGCACCGTGCTCACACTGAAAACGCGGAGCGCATGAAGTTTTTTGCCCGGTATTCTCTCAGCCTGCGGGAAGCTTCTCAAAAGGGTTCACACCGCTTCCCGCCAGCACCGTGCTCACACTGAAAACGCGGAGCGCATGAAGTTTTTTGCCCAGCTTTTTTACCAAAAAAGCTGGTGAAGTTTTTTTGCCCGACTTTTACAGGAAAAGCTGGCGGAGGGTTTCGGGAGACTCAGGGCAGAGGAGAGCGGGCGGGATATCGAAAACGGTCTTGCAGCCGGAATCGCCCTGCGCGGCGAGACGCGCGACAGCGCGGGCATACGCGACGAGAACGGAGGACGTAAACTCCGGGTTGGAATCGAGGCGCAGGCTGTACTCGATGACGTGGGTGTTTTCACCGTTCCAGCCGGTCTTGCCGCTGCGCAGGACAAAGCCGCCGTGCGGGATTCCGGCATGGTCGCGCTGAAGCTCCTCCTCGGAGATAAAGTGCACTGTCGTGTCGTAATCCGCGAAATAGTTCGGCATCGTCTTGATCTCGCGCTCAATGCGCTCCTTGTCCGCGCCTTCCTCGGCTACGACGAAGCATTCGCGGGTATGCTTCTCGCGGGTGGTCAGCTCGGGGGCTTCGCCATTGCGCACACGCTCCAGCGCGCTCTCCACGGGGATCGTATACTGGCGCGCGTCCTTCACGCCCTCAATGCGGCGGATCGCGTCGGAATGGCCCTGGCTCACGCCCTTGCCCCAGAAGGTATAGCCCGCGCCCTGCGGGAGGATCGCGTGGGCATAGAGACGGTTGAGCGAGAAGAGACCCGGATCCCAGCCGCAGGAGATCAGGGCGGTGTGACCGCTGGCTTTCGCGGCGGCGTCCACGGCGGCAAAATGCTCCGGGATTCTGGCGTGCGTGTCGAAGCTGTCCACCACGTTGAACAGGGCGGCGCAGAGGGGCGTCTGCTCGGGAAGATCGGTCGCGCTGCCGCCGCAGAGGATCAGCACGTCCAGCTCATCCTTCCACTTCGGGAGATCGTCCGCCGGATGCACGCGCACACCGGGCGTAAGCACGGAAACGGTGGACGGATCGCGGCGAGTGAACACAGCGTGCAGCTCCATGTCCGGATTCTGCCGGATGGCGCACTCCACGCCGCGTCCCAGGTTGCCATATCCCAAAATACCAATTCGAATTGCCATATACTGTTCTTCCTTCCTTTTACAAAACGGCATTTTGCCGCCTTTTACTGCTGTGTTTCTCCCGTATCCTCAAGCAGAACGATCGTATACTGCTTTTCGCTGCTCGGGGTTTCCGAGCTGCCGGGGCTGTAAACCGTCACGGTGATGCTCTCGCCGCCGCTGTGCGTGCGCAGAACGGCATAGAGGTCCTCCAGCGTGGAAATTTTCTGCCCAGCGGCCTCGGTAATGATATCGCCCGTGAACGCAATCCCCTTGAGGGGGCTGTCGTCGTTGACGGAGACAATCAGCACGCCCACGGGGATGCCGGAGGCGTCCGCCTGGATCTCCGTCACGGTGCGGGCCATGATGCCGAGACGGCTGCGGCCCGAGACGTAGCCGCGCGTCATCAAATCGCTGATGATATTCGACGCGTCGCTGATGGGGATGGCAAAGCCGATTCCCTCGTAATACGTCGACACGACTTTATTGGAGTTGATGCCCACCACCTGGCCGTACTCATTGACGAGCGCGCCGCCGGAGTTGCCGGGGTTGATGGCCGCATCCGTCTGGATGTAGGTCAGGCCGTTGGCCACGCTCTGATCCAGCTCACGGTTCAGGCCGGAGACAAAGCCGCCTGTGAGCGTGCTGCCGTACCGCTCGCCGCCGGGATTGCCGATGGCGTAGACACGCTCCCCGACCTGAAGCTGGGAAGCGTCGCCGAACTCGGCGGCCTGAAGGTTCTCTGCATCGACACGCAACACAGCGATATCCGAATTTCTCTCATATCCAATCACCACGGCGGGATACTGCGTGCCGTCGTGCAGCTTGACGGTGACGGTGCTCTCGTTCGTGTCCAGCACGACGTGCGAATTGGTGACAATATACCCGTCGGCGCTCAGGACGATGCCGGAGCCTTCGGAAATCTCGCCGTCCCACTCCGCGTTCACGCTGACCACGGAATCGACACAGCGCTGGTACACGTCCACGGAGGACAGCGGATCGCCGGAGGGCTTGGGCTGGATCTCGATGCCGCTCTCACCGTAGACGATCTCGGGAAGCGTCAGGCTGTCAAAGGGATCTCCCCAGTCATTGGGCTCCTCGGGCGACGAGGGCGTTTCCTCCGGGTCGGAGGGCTGCGTGGGCTCCTCCGGCAGGAAGGGGTTCTGATCCTGCCACTGTGCGGGGAAATCATCGGGGCTCATTCCCGTGATGGATCGGTCCACCGCCGCGATACCAAGACCCACAAGCGAACCTATCACAATCAGGCCGAGCAGCACCAGAAACACGCGCGCCCCGGTACCGGCCGGCTTGCGCGGCGGTTTGGGCGGACGGACGCTGTACTGGCCGTAGGGACTGTAGGAACCGCCATACGGGGGAACCGGCGGCACGGAACCGAAGCCGGGCTGCTGCCACGGGTGCGGCTGGCCCGCCTGTCCGGGGTATGGCTGCTGGTATGCACCGGGCTGCTGATAGGCTCCGGGTTGCTGGTACGCGCCCGGCTGCTGATAGGCTCCGGGCTGCTGGTACGCACCAGGCTGCTGATACGCTCCCGGCTGCTGGTATGCGGGCGGGAGCGTTTGCCAGGCGCGGGTGTGCGGCGGTTCCGGCTGGAACGGCGCGGCGGGTGCTTCCGGCGCGGGCGGTGCGGGCGGCGCATCGGAAACAGAGGGCTGCTCCGGCGCGGCGGTTTCTTCCGGGGCGGCGGAAGCGTCCGGGGTTTCCGGCACATCCACGGCGCGCGGCGTATCCCAGCCGTCCTGCGGCCACACCGGCGCAGGTTCTCCGGCCACGGCTTCTGTCTGCTCGTTTTGCGTGTCCGGCGCACTCTGCTGCTCCGGCTCGGCTGCCTGCTCCACGTTTTCCGGCTGTGCGGCGGAAGCTTCCCCGGGTGCCCCGCTGAAAGCTTCCTTCGGCGGGCCGGCCGTCACAGACTCCTGAGCGGAGAGCTCCGGAATTGCCGCGTCCTGTGCGTCTGTTTCTCCGGCGGTTGTCTCAGACGGCTCGCCGGACAGAGGGGATTCGCCCCATTTCTTTTCTTGGTCCATTGCGTTCTCCCTCAATTCTTCTTGTCTTTGCCGGGCTTTTCCTTCCCCGGCTTATCCTTTCCGACTGTCTCGGGGACGGCGGGCTGCGCCTCTCCCAGCTTCGGCAGCCAGAATTCAAACTGGCAGTATTCATTCTCCACGCTGCTGGCGGTGATTTCTCCGCCGTGCAGGCGGATGATCGTCCGCACAATGTACAGGCCCAGACCCATTCCCGTCTTGTCCTTGCTGCGGGATTTGTCGGTTTTATAGAAACGGTCGAAGATCAGCGACACTTCATCCGCCGGGATGCCGGGGCCGCTGTTGCGCACGCGCACGAAGGTGCGATCCTCGCAGTCCGTCACGGCGATATGAATATAGCCGCCCTCATTCGTGAATTTCACGGCGTTCTCGATCAGATTATACATCACCTGATGAATCATGTCCGGGTCGCCGTCCACAAACAGGCTTTCCGCATCCTCCAAGCCCCGGATCTCCAGCCGCTTGTCCTCGATCGGCTTTTCAAAGGAGAGCAGGGCGGAGAAAATCGTCTGGGTGATGTCAAAGCGGGCGGGGCGCAGATGCAGCTCGCCGCTGTCGATCCGCGACAGATCCAGCATGGTGCGCACCAGACGCGAGAGCCGCTTGACCTCGTCGGACACAATCTGCAAATAATGCCGCTGCTTTTCCGGCGGGATCGTGCCGTCCAGAATTCCGTCGATGAAGCCCGCGATGGTTGTCATCGGCGTTTTCAGCTCGTGGGAAACGTTCGCAATAAAATTGCGCCGCACGCTCTCGCTTGTGGAAAGCGAGCTGGCCATGTTGTTGAACGCGATCGCGAGCTGGCCGATCTCGTCGTTGCCCGTGACGGGCACGCGGCGGGTGAAGTTGCCGTCTCCAAAGCTGCGGGCGGCGGACGCCATATCCCGCAGGGGACGCACGAGACTGTAGGAATACAGCCACACGATGCAGAACGACACCATGAACGACGCGACCGCCGCCAGCAGGAACATCTGCATCAGATTCGCGCGGTAATCGGAAAAGGCCCGGAAGCTGCACGAGGCAAACACCGCGCCCACCGAAATCTGGTCGCCCTCCTCGGGGACGTAGGTGATCGGCACGCCCACCACATAGCACGGCGAGGGATACATGCCGTCCATCGTCGTCTGGCCGATGTACTGATTGTTCACGGCGCGGGACACCAGCTCCTGCGAGATATCCTGCGAAGCGGGCTGCATGCCGCTGCCGTAGGCCGAGGCAATCACCGAGCCGGACAGATCCGTGATGAAAATATCGGAATCAATGTTTTCCGCGAAGGCCGACATAAACGTTTGCAGCTTGTCCCCCTGCTCGCGTGTGATGACATATTCCCCATCCGACACCTTGATCATGCTTTTGGCCGCGATGGAGGAAACGCTGTCCGCGTTGCGCTGCAAAAGGGCCTGCTTTTCCTCCTGCCAGTTGCTCGTGCTGAACGCGAGCATCACCAGCCCCAGCAGAAAAAAGCTGATGAGGATGGTGAAGGAGGTGATTTTCAGGTATTTGCGGAACAGTGATTTCTGCATGATTATTCCTTCACTTCAAATTTATAGCCGACGCCCCACACCGTTTTGAGCGCCCACTTGTCGGACACGCCCTCCAGCTTTTCACGCAGGCGCTTGACGTGCACGTCGACGGTGCGGCTATCGCCGTAATAGTCGAAGCCCCACACCTCGTCGAGCAGCTGGTCGCGCGTGAACACGCGGTTCGGATTGCTGGCCAGATGATAGATCAGCTCCATCTCCTTCGGCGGCGTATCCACCACCTTTCCATCCACCTTGAGCTCGTAGTTCGTCAGGTTGATGGAAAGCTTGTCGTAGTGAACCTCCTTCACCAGATCGTCGCCGTTCTTGCCGAAACGCCGCAGAACAGCCTTAATCCGGGCCACGACCTCCTTGGCCTCAAACGGCTTGACGACGTAATCGTCCGCGCCCAGCTCCAGACCGAGGACCTTGTCAAACACCTCGCCCTTTGCCGTGAGCATGATGATCGGGCACTGCGATTTCTTGCGGATCTCGCGGCAGACCTGCCAGCCGTCGAGCTCCGGCAGCATGATGTCAAGCATGATCAGATCCGGCTTTTCGGAATCGAACAGTTCGAGCGCCTGCCGCCCGTCGTTCGCGATCACCACGTCGAAGCCTTCTTTTTCAATATAGAGCCTGAGCAGCTCGCAAATATTTCTGTCATCATCCACAACCAATATTTTTCCAGACGCCATGGGGCATCCTCCTTCCCGGCCTCTCCCCGGGCCGATGGTTTCTTTGTATCCAATTTTTATTATACGGGAGCGGCCCTTTCAAGTGGTGAATATTTCATGAAAATTTTCCTGCCTTTTCGGCCGATTTGCGTATAAAAGGCGGCCGCGGACATCAGGTCCGCGGC
>DVGZ01000017.1 GCA_018712435.1 Candidatus Caccousia avicola | reverse complement strand
CTTGTGTGTAACCGTATAAAGAGATAAGGCAGACACATTGCGATAAATCCTTTATTTTCAAGGCTTTTGGAGGATTTTATTAAAACACTGTAACCTCTGTTGAGAGGTCATAATTTACTGATATTCAAATTGGAATTTCCCAGCTTGATATATTGCATGACAGCATCCGTCCTTTCGTCCGTTTTCCGTAAGCTCCGATATGGAGTTCCTCTGTTGGCTTTATTGTAAAACCATCCTTCAAAAATGTAAAATACCCATTTTTTATTTATAAATATTCTGTATAAGCATTTTTATCTTGCGGGACAGAGACAGGCGTGATAGGATGGAACCAGGAGGGATGTCCATGGAGCTTCGTGTTTTGCGATATTTTCTGGCGGTGGCCCGGGAGGAGAACATCACCAAGGCTGCGGCCCTGCTTCATCTGACCCAGCCCACGCTCTCGCGGCAGCTGATGCAGTTGGAGGAAGAGCTGGGGGTGCGGCTTTTTTATCGCAGCCGCTACCGCATTGTGCTGACCGACGAGGGAATGCTGCTGCGCCGCCGGGCCCAGGAGCTGGTGGATCTGGCGGACAAAACGGCGCGGGAGTTTGCCGCCCGGGAGACGGAGCTGATGGGCGAGATCGCCATCGGAGCGGGAGAAACCCGGAGCATGACGGTCCTTTCTCAGGCTATCTGCACGTTCCGGGAGCGCTATCCCAAGGTTACTTTCCGCATTTTCAGCGCCAATGCCGACGATGTGAAGGAGCGGCTGGATACGGGCATTTTAGACATGGGGCTTTTGACGGAGCCTGTGGATGTAGGGAAATACGCTTTCTGCCGGATGAAGGAAAAAGACCGCTGGGGCGCGCTGGTGCGGATGGATTCCCCTTTGGCGGAGCTGGAGTCGGTCACACCGCAGGATTTGGAATCGGTCCCGCTGTTGATCAGCGGACGGGAAAGCGTACAGAGGGAGCTGTCCAACTGGTTTGGAAACCGGTGGGAGCGGCTGCAAATCGCGGCCACCTTCAACCTGATTCTGAACGCGGCCAATATGGTGCGCTGTGGAGTGGGGGCGGCTCTGGGCTTCGATCTGAATCTGGCCTTTGATGATCTTCGCTTTCTGCCTCTTTCTCCGGCCATGGAAACGGGAACGGTGCTGGTTTGGAAAAAGGATCAGGCGCTGACTCCGGCGGTGGAAGCTTTTCATCAGCATATGAAAAATGTCCAATAGGCATATGAGATAAAAGAAAATAAGCATTAGACATGACAGGAAAAGTGTTTTAGAATGTGGGTGTCCAAAGGAGGACGCCCGCATTTTTTATTTTGGAGGTTTTGCGATGACCATTCAGGAGGCAAGTGAGCGCTATCAAATCCCCATGCACATCCTGCGGGAATATGAAAGCTGGGGCCTGTGCGGAGCGGTCAAAAAGGTGATGGGAGATTGGCAGTATTGTAAAACAGTTCGGCGCGTGCAAGTGCGGCGGCGAACAGATGGTGCTGCCGTGCGGCTTTTTTTGAGACGCCGCGCGAAGATGTGCGGAATCACAGCGGGAAAGACCGCCATCGCTATGGCGATCAGGAACATCAGCGGATGGATGCGGTAGAGAAAGAAAAGCGCGAAAACGAGCATTCCGCCGTAGAGCACGATATTATAAAGCGGGGTGAGAAATTCGTTCTGAATAGCGGTGATGTCGTTGGTGAGCTGGGAGACATAGCTGCCGGCGGTGTCTTCTTTGAACGCGCCGAGATCCCGGGAGAGGACTCCGTTCAGCAGTTCCTCGCGCATTGTGCGGGCGACGGAGGTGTTGATGCGGGAAAAGAGGTTGCGTCCCACCCACTCGAGCAAAAAGACGGAAAGGAAAATGCCTCCGCCGAGTGCTAGCAGATAGGGGATCTCCGAGGCGGATTTTGCATCAATCAGCCATTGAATGACATAGGACTTATAGGGCGCGAGAAACGCCAGCGGTGCGGTCACAAGCACAAACAGCGCGCAGAACTTCCATTCCTTGGCAAGATAGGTTTTCACGAAATGACGCAGTCCTTTCTTAATCGCAATAGAGCTTTCCGGTGTTTTACAGCTTGCGTGCGATCGTTCCGGCGCGGAACAGCGAAACTCCCGTTAAAAATTACGGAGAAGTTGTACAGGCCACATGCTTGGAATAGGGCTTTAGAAAATTCTGTTCAAAGTCCGCTGTGGTCAAAGGACGGCTGTAATAGTATCCCTGTCCGTAGTTGCAGGAAAGCTGGGCCATCATCTGCTCGTTTTCCCGCGTTTCCACTCCTTCGGCCACAGTGGTGATATTCAGCTGTTTGGCCAGCTCCAGGATACAGCTCATGATCTTGCGCTGTATGCCCTCTGTATCCTTGGCCGCTCCCATCAAGAACAGGCGGTCCAGCTTTAGCTCGTCAATTTTCAGCCGTCCCAGAGTGTTGAGGGAGGAATACCCGCTTCCAAAGTCGTCCATCGAAATGCGGAATCCAGCCGCCCGCAGCCGGTCAATACAGGCGTTGACCTGATCCATGTGCTCCAGAGCCAGGCTCTCTAAAATTTCGAGTGTAATATACTGAGGGGATATGTTGTATTTTTCCGTGATCGCCAGCAGATTTTCGACATACCCCTCGCTGGCAAACAACAGCCTGGTCTGATTGACGGAGATGTTGATGGGTGTGATTCCTTCATCGATCCACTGCCGCAGCTGTTTGCAGACCTGTTCCACCATATAGAGATCCAGCTTCACACAAAAGCCGTTTTCCTCGAACAAGGGGATGAATTGGTTCGGAAAGATCAGACCCTTATCTTTGCTCTGCCAGCGCACCAGGGCTTCCGCACCGATGAGCAGACCCGTGTGCAGATCCATTTTGGGCTGCAAATACATGCGGAATTCTTCCTGCTCCAGTGCGCGATGCATATGGCTTTCCACATAGAGACGCATTTGCTCGGCATCGTGAAGAGCCTCGTCGTAGATGCAGATTGCCTGCTTTTTATTCTTTTTCCCCTGGGCCAGCGCCGCCATCATGTAGCCATGCTTGGCGGAGGCTGAGAACGGATCGGGCTCCGCCGCGGTCAGCACGCAGCCGCAATATACGGAGACAGAATATTCTCCCAAAAGATCGGATGCTTCCTTTTGGATCAGCTCCAAAAGCTTATGGATGCGCTCTATGGCGGAATCCGCCCGGTTTTCGCGCAAGGCCAGATAGAAGACGTCGGCGGACTGCCGGCAGAAGAATTCTCCCGGCTGGCAGATTTGATCCATACAATCCTTGATCCGGCACAAAAACTGATCCGCGACGGAGGGACCGTAGGTCTCGTTGATATGCTTGAAATTTCTCAGATTCAGAGCAACCAGCGTCAAGGGGATTTTTTGGCAGCACGCCCGGGAGAGCAGCGATCGGAATTCTCTGTCGTTGTAAGCGCCTGTCAGATTATCATATCGGGACAGCTGCTCCAGCTTCTGTTGGGTGCGGGTGGTCTCCTGACGGACTTTCTTGATGCTGTGATAAAGGAAATACAGGCACAGGCTCAGGATCAAAACCGTAAATGCCGCCAGTAAGTGAAAACGGTGCACATACAGCCATTCGGACGGCGTGTAGGCGGCTTTTACAGACATGGACTTGTAGAACATGCTCTGCGTCCGCACATCGGAAACGGAACGAATGTACCGGTTTAAAATGGACAACAGGTTTCCCTGTACATGGCTGGTCACGCCGATACAGTAGGAAACGTTTTTGTCGCTGGACCAATCAACGGTCAGGCTTTCATAGAGCTCCTGCTTTTGGAGGTAATAGTTGACCGAATACATATCCAGACGGCCGCAGCCCATTTCGCCGGTTCGCAGATTGTTGAGTACAGCCTGAGTGTTGGAATAAAAACGCTGGGAATCCTCGTCGTCCGGGGGAGTGGAAATGGATGGCCCCAGCACCACCACGCTGCTTCCGTTGAAATAGGGATAAGTAAATTGGATGCCGCCCACAGTAATATAGCTGGAGGTGCTGGCGGCACAGGCGATCAAATCCACCTCTCCCCGTTGGATGCGTTCAACTCCATCCGCACAGGACTGCACGATAACAGGTTCGTATTGCAGTCCCGTTGCTTCGGCCAGGGCTTCAAAATAGATGGCGGCCATTCCCTGCACCTCTCCGTTTCGGACACATTGCAGCGGCGCGTTTCCGTCGCAGAAAGCGACTCGCAGCGTTCCCAAATCCTGAATATATTGCTTGTCCTGCTCCGATATGACAAAGCGGCCGGTGGAATAAAAATATTGATCATAGAGTTCGGTTTGCAGGTATGGATATACCCGGCTCATTTGGTACATGGCGGTATTGAGGGGCTGGAGCAGAGACTGGTTTCCCTTGTACAGCACAAAATAGTAGGGAGTGGGGGCAAAGCGCGCAATGGTGCGGAAGTTGTCCATGATTGCCATGTCAACCTGCAGGATAGCGTCAGCCTCGCCCGTGCGCACGGCGTTGAGCGCCTCTTCAGTGGAAGGATACTCGATCACCTCGTAGGTAAAATGGTTCAGCCGCGCGTATTGCGCCAGATCCTCCATGCGTTGGGTCAATTTCGGGGAAGATGCGACTCTTATCCCGTCCCAGGAAGCAAAATCCTCCTCGGCCCACCGGGGGGAATCTTCCAGAACGGTTAAAGAGGTGTATGTGGTTCCGTAGCTGTAGCTGGGATAGAGAAAATATTCCTCCAGCGCCGGGAGATAGTTCATGGTTCCCATCATGTCAATCTCGCCGTTTTTCAGCATTTCCATCAGGGTATTGATTTGGGTATTGGTGTCTCCCTCGGCTGTTACAAATTCATAGTCCCAGTTTGTGTACAGGCTGAGGTATTCCAAATAGTCCACCATATATCCGGCATACTCCCCGTTTTCATCCAGATAGGAAATACCATTCTGAATGGGAAACCCCACACGAACCACTGTTTTCCCGTTGGAAGCGCCCTGCGCCGCTGGAACCATAGATATCATGATGCATATCGTTACTAGGAGCCACGCCAACTGTTTTACTCGCTTCACTGTAACACAGATCCTTTCTTTAAGGGCTTGAGCAGCTTCTTCGACAAAATATGGTATCCCGCGGCGACAGCTGCGATGCTTACGACC
>DVGZ01000131.1 GCA_018712435.1 Candidatus Caccousia avicola | reverse complement strand
CCGGCCACCGGCACCATGAAGGGTTGACAAAAAAGATGTCAACCCTTTTTTCTTAGTATTCATGCGGGTTTGCGGGCTTTTGGACGGAAAATCCGGAAAACGGTTTTACCGTGGATGTCCAAGGCAAAATCCGCAGCGAAACCCCACAAGCGGGGCTTCCGCCTGATTTTTCAGGTCGGAGGCCCCGCTTTTTTGCGTTCTGCGGCTCTTTTCCCCGTTGTCAAATGTGTAGAAGTTTACGCCTGTCAAATAGACAGGTTGACGAAAGCCCAAAACGGCCCAAAATCAAACCCTCAAAATACAAGGGGGTAGTGCGCCCTTTTTCAGGAACTCTCCGGCTGGCAGGCCGGGGAGTTTTTTGCGCTTCCCCCCTCTCACACTCTCCCCCCTAAATACTTTACCAGCTGGGAAAGAACAAGATACGCTTCGCTCTTAACCAGCAGGAAACCAAGTTTTAGGCAACAGCCAAGAAAGGATGAGCAAAACCATGAACATCGGCATCGACCATGGCTACTACGCCATCAAGACCCGGCATTTTTCTTTCCCAGCCGGTATCACCGCCTATTCCCACGAACCCTACACCCTGCAGAACACGCTGGAGTACGGTGGAAAGTTCTTCGTGTGCGGGACCGGCAGGCAGCCGATCCTGCGAAACAAGATGGAGAACGAGAACCACTACCTGCTGACCCTTGCGGCCATCGCCAAAGAAATCCAGCAGCGGGGCGCCGAGCCGGAATGTTCCGTCACCATCGCAGCCGGCCTTCCACTGGCCGGGTTTGGCCGGGAGAAGAAATCTTTCCGGGAGTACCTTCGCCCTTCTTCCCAGCCGGTAAGCTTCCAGTTCGAGGGCGTCCCCTACAAAGTGACCGTCGAGGATGTGAAGCTGTTGCTGTTACAGCGCTTCAATGGAGATTCCCGGATAGTACCAATGCAGAATGTCCTCCCAGGAGGCCCCCTGTTCCGCCATGTACTGCGCGCCGACCTGGCTCATGCCCACGCCGTGCCCATAGCCGCACACGGTAAAGGTGAAGCTGTTGTCCGCGAACGTGAAGGTGAAGTTTTGGGAGCGCAGGCCGAGGACGGAGCGGAATTTCCCGCCGTCCATCGACACGCCGCCCACATTCAGCGAGAGAACGGAGCCGGAGCCCGTCCGCTGTAAATCCGTCAGCCAGGCTGCCGGATCGTCTCCGAACGCCAGGGACGCGTCCGCTGAGAGCAGGGCGGTTTTGAGCTCCTCCGCGCTGAACACGGCGGAGGTCCGGTAGCCCGCGGCATAGCAGTCGCCCGGACTGGCCACCGGAACCAGATAGCTGCGCTCGCCGCCCCAGATATCCGCGGAGCTTTCCGTCACCCCGGCAGAGATGGCGTAAAAGACCGCGTCGATCAGCTCGCCCCCGCTGCGCAGCACCAGCCCGTTGACGGCGTGGGCCGCTTCGTCCAGCTTGGCATAGTATTCCTCGTAGCGATCCCCATACCGGCTTTTCATCAGTTCAGGCGTGACGTATTTTTCCCCGATGGACAGGTTCGCGGAGAAATCGGCGCCCTTCAGAGCCGGGTCGGGGGACTGTTCCTGCTGCTCGCGCAGGCGGGCGTAGTAGGTATAAGCCGCCGCCGCCTGCGCCTTGATCGCTTCCAGATCATAGGAGGGAGGGATCTCCGCCGCCGCGCCGCCGCGCAGGAATTCCAGACGGCTGACATGGATCACATTCCCGGTCGATGTGTCGAGAATGGCGAAGTCATCCGCTGTGTCCGCGCTTTCCGGCTCCGGAGCGGGGGCGGCGGAAGAGGTCTCGCCGCCGTTTTCCTCGTGCGGCGCTCCGCCCATGGCAAAGAGAGGGATCACAAAGAGCAGCAGCGCGAGAATCAGACATTCCACAACATTTCTTTTCATAAGCTCCTCCTTTTTCTTGCATAGGAAATTTACAGAAATGATGATTTGATTATTCATAATTCCCGGTAAAAATTTTGTTTTTTCGGTCATATGGCAGAAAAATGCAATTCTTTCAAAATAAAATTGCATTTTAAAGGGAAGAATGATTGACTTTGCAGACGGCGTGCGCTACAATAAGGAGCATATCGCTTTGATTGAATAAAGAAATAAAGTTGTGCCCGTCGGAGGGACGCGGAAGGGAGAGCTCAAAGATGGAGAAACAGGTGAAGGGAAAGACGCGGCAGGAGACGCTCGCGGATCTGTGCGAGGAGTTTCGCGCGAATAACAAGATTGCGCCGGAAAGCTTTGATTTGTACAATGTCAAGCGCGGCCTGCGCAATCCGGACGGAACGGGCGTGATGGCCGGTCTGACCCTGATCTGCAACGTGCACGGTTATCTGATCGACGACGGAGAGCGCATCCCCGACGAGGGCAGGCTGACCTATCGCGGCATCGACGTATGCGACATTGTGGAGGGCTGCGCGCGGGAAAACCGTTTTGGCTTTGAGGAAGTGGCCTGGCTGCTGCTGTTTGGCAAGCAGCCCACGCGGGAACAGCTGGAGCGTTTTTCCGCGGTGATCAACAGCTACCGCGAGCTGCCGGAATATTTTGCCGAGGATATGATCATCAAGGCGCCGTCGCGCAATATCATGAATAAGCTGGCGCGCTCGGTGCTGGCCCTGTATTCCTACGACGACAATCCGGACGATATTTCGCTGGAAAACAATATGCGCCAGTCGATGCAGCTCATCGCCCGCCTGCCCACCATCATGACGTATGCCTATCAGGTGAAACGCCGTCATTACGACAAGCAGAGCATGTTCTTCCATCCGCTCAACCCGGAGCATTCCACGGCGGAGGCCATTCTCAACGCGATCCGTCCCGACCGGCAGTTCACCGACGAGGAAGCGAAGCTCCTTGACCTGTGTATGATGATCCACGCGGAGCACGGCGGCGGCAACAACTCCACCTTCACGGCCCGCGTCCTGTCCTCCACGGGGACGGATATCTATTCGGCCATCTCCGCCGCCATCGGTTCGCTCAAAGGGCCGCGCCACGGCGGCGCCAACCATCGCGTCATGCTGATGATGGGCGATCTGATGCAGAACGTGAAGGATTGGGAGAGCGACGCGCAGGTGAAGGATTACCTTGCTAAGATTGTACGCAAGGAAGTGGGCGATCATTCCGGTCTGATTTACGGAATGGGCCATGCCGTTTACACCATTTCCGATCCGCGCGCGGTGATTCTCAAGCAAAAGGCGAGAAAGATCGCGGGCGAGCGCGGGATGCTGCGGGAATTTGACCTGTTTGAGCGCGTGGAGCGGCTGGCTCCGGAGGTTTTTGCCGGCGTGAAGGGAGATTCCAAGGTGATCTCCGCCAATGTCGACTTCTATTCCGGCCTGGTGTATGAGTGCCTGGGGATCCCGAGCGATCTCTACACGCCGCTGTTTGCCGTGTCCCGCATCGCGGGCTGGTGCGCGCACCGGATCGA
>DVGZ01000130.1 GCA_018712435.1 Candidatus Caccousia avicola | reverse complement strand
CGTTCGATCAATAACAGCAATTGAAATTATTATAATATATTCTCAGAATCTTGACAAGCACTATTTGTAGAAAAAGTGTCAATCCTTGCAAAATTTTACGATTTGTTCGGTTTGCAGAACGAATCGTTCCTTCTCCTCCCGGAAGCCCTCCGCGCGCAGAAAGGAAGCCCACGCGGAGAGGGAACAGACAATCTGGTAGGCTCCCCGATTGGCGGCGAGCGAAGCGGCCGCGCGCAGCAGGCTGTCCGCGTAAAAGCGGCGTTCGGTTTCCCCGTTACAGGCAACCTCCAGCGAGCAAATCTCCAGGCTGGAATTCCCGACGGACACGCCGACCGATCCCAGCTCCTGCTCCCCGTCTTTCATCACCAGAAGATCCGTGACAGCGGGGCAGGTCTGCCGGACCCGCGCGAGCGATTCCCCCTGTACCGGCAAAATGGTAATCATCGCGCGCTCCCCCTTCTTTGCTTGTGGGGCTTGTCCTTCGGCTTTGCCTCCTCCTTCAGACGGCGCACCTCCTCGGGGGTCAACTCCCGCCATTTTCCGGGCGGCAGCATGCCGAGACGAACGGAGCCCATCGCGATACGGCGCAAACGCGCAACCTCCAGGCCCAGCTGCTCGCACATATTGCGGATCTGCCGGTTCCGTCCCTCATACAGAACGATTTCCAGCACAACCCGTCCCTTTTCCTCCGTCAGAACACGGACGCGGGCGGGAGCCGTTTTTCTCCCGTCAATCACCATGCCTGTCTCCATCTGGGCAAGCTGCTCGTCCGTTACGCCGGGATGGACCGTAACGCGGTAGGTTTTGGGCACATGACGGGCCGGATGCAGCATCGCGTTGGCAAAGTTCCCGTCATTGGTCATCAAAAGAAGGCCCTCTGAATCCTTGTCCAGACGGCCTACCGGATATACTCTCTGTTCCACATCGGGAATCAGCTCGGCCACGCATTTGCGATCCCGTTCATCGCTCATGGTGGTGATGTACCCGCGCGGTTTGTGGAGCATCAGATAAACGCTCCCCTGTGCGGCGGCGAGCGGCTTTCCCCGCACGATAATCCGATCGGTATCCGGATCGGCCTTATCTCCCAGCTGTGCGGTTTCTCCGTTGACGCTGACCTCCCCGGCCGCGATCCATTCCTCCGCCTTTCGGCGGGAAGCCAGGCCGCGGTCCGCTATGATTTTCTGTAATCTGATTTTTTCCTGTGGCATGCTGCGCAACAATCCTTTTTCTTCAATCTTCATTCTATTTTTCTTTCCGGCCGGAAATGGCGTGAGGAATCCCCGCGCTCATTTCCAGCCGAAAAAGGCTGCGATTTTTTCCCAGAATCCCGGCTTCATCTCCCGGCACGGGACGTCCCCGCCCGCATACAGCGGGAACGAGGCCAGCGGATCGCCGTCAAGCCAGTAGGTCACACGGCCGACAGCGCCGCCCTCCTGCACCGGCGCGTACAGAAAGCGGGGAAGCTCCACACGGCGCACCACGCGGTCCGCTTCCTCCGTCAGCAGAGGGGCTCCCGTTTCCTGCTCCCCATACACCGGCACTTCTTCCGTTATGCCCCCTGTGACCGGAAGGCTGCCCGAAAAAGGAGTCTCCGGTGTTCCGAAGCGCTTCACGCGGGAAAAGCCATATTCCATCATAGCCAGATGGTCGTTCCAGTCGTCGGGCGCATACAGGGTAACGGCAACCAACCGGATCCCGTTTTGCTCCGCGGCGGAAACCAAGCAGCGTCCCGCCTGCTTCGTGTAGCCTGTCTTGACGCCGATGCAGCCATCCAGCATGGTCAAAAGCTTATTGTGATTCTGGTAGGTTCTCGTCTCCGCAGGCTCCAAAAACGAAACGCTCGTCTGGCGGCTGGAGGTCAGCTCCCGGAACGCTTCGTTTTCCAGCGCGGCGCAGGCCAGCGCCGCCAGATCGGAAGCGGTGGTATAATGTCCTTCCGCATCCAGACCGGAAGGGGTGACGAAATGCGTGTGTTCCAGCCCCAGCTCCTGCGCCCGGCGGTTCATACGGTCCGCGAAAGCGGAGAGCGAACCGTCAATCAAGATCGCGGCGGCGTTTGCCGCGTCATTTCCCGAGACGGAAAGCATTCCCGCGGCAAGACCGTGAAGCGTCAGACGATCGCCGTCCCGCAGTCCCATGGAGGAGCCTTCCACCGCGATCATATCCGCGGTGATTGCCACCTCCCGATCCTCCTGCTCCAGCGTCAGCAGCGCCGTCATGATCTTGGTGGTGCTGGCCATTGCCCGCTGCTCCTCCGCATTCTTGGAGAACAGGACACGCCCCGTCTCCGCTTCTATCAGAATCGCGGAGGCGGCGGAAACCGAAGGCTCCGGCATATTCTCCTGCGCCTGGGCCGGAACGCCGCTCCACAACAGCAAGCAAACCGCGCCGAAACAGCAAATTATTTTTTTGATCATCTTCCATCACCTGCCGATATATGAATATGCGGCAGAGGGATGGATTATCCCGTTATCTCAGACCTGCGGGTCTTCCAGGGTGACATCCTTTTCGGCTTCCTTTTCCTGCTTTTCCGCTTTGCGGGAGGCAAAAAACTCGTTGATCTTATCGGCCACCTCAGGAATCATGCCGATCACCCGATCCGCGGAGCTGTTATAGGGATCAATTTGCAGCAGGCGGACATTCCCCCCACTGATCGTCAAAAAGCCCAAAGGTGTGACCGTCACTCCGGCCCCCGCTCCGCCTCCGAAATATTCCTTCTCCGGGTGCGCTTTGGAGGGCAGATCGGAACCGCCGGACGCAAAGCCATAGCTGATTTTGGAAATCGGGATAATCACCGTCCCGTCCGGCGTGGTAACAGGATCGCCCATCACCGTGTTGACGTCCACCATTTGGCGGATTTTTTCCAGAGTTGTTTCCATCATGCCTTCAATCGGATGTTCGCTCATACCTTTTATCCAGCCTTTCTTTCGATGTGTTATGATTTCGCCCCGGAGGGCGTTGTCTCTGCTTGTTTGGTTTTATTCGCTGCCTGGAACCGCTGCCACAGCTTGGCCGCGCGGATCGCGGCGCTCACCGTTTCCTGAATCAGGAAAAACAAGGGGATTCCGGCCCGGAACCGCAGACAGGCCCGCGGCTTGCTCTCCTGAAATTCCGGCACGATACTGATTCCAAAGCGCCGGCAGCGGCAAGCCTGCATCAGAATGCCGGCCGCCGGATATCCCACGGCGCAGGCGTTTGCATACTGAACGGCTGTCTCTGCCGCGTCCTCCGACGCAATCACCAGCAGCAGATCAAACTCCCGGATCGTTACATGTGAGCAAAAGCGCTTCAAGACAGAAACCGCCAGCTTGGACGCTTCCACCAGCAGGTTCAGCACAGTCCCCGGATCCTTCCCTTTCAGTATCTCCCGGATCCCCTGCTTTTTTTCATCTTTCTCGGATTCCTTTTCCGCATCCTTCTTCTTTTCTTTACGCGGCTTCTTCTTTTTTTCGGAAGATTGTTCTTTCGGAGGGAAAACGCGAAAACGAAGGAAAAGATAACGCACCGTGACCGCCCATTCGTCCTCATAAAGAACCTTGACCGTCACGGGACTTGCAAGAAGCAGGGCCAAAACCAACACGATCCCCGCTGCTATCAGCACACTCTCTTCCTCCTTTCGCCCATTTACACGTCTGCGTCCGCTTTCTCTTCCGCTTCCCTTGCACCGTCCTGCGGCTCATCCGGGAGAGGCGGAAGCTCATCCAGAGAGGAAATATGCAGGCAGCGCAGAAAATTCTCCGTTGTTCCATAGAGCAGAGGACGGCCCGGCAGCTCCAGACGGCCGCGCTCCTCGATCAGCCCCTTGGCCGAAAGCGTGGCCATCACGCCGCCGCAGTCCACGCCGCGCACCTGATCCACAAAAGCCTTTGTCACCGGCTGGTTGTACGCCACAACCGCCAGAACCTCCATGGCTGCCTGCGACAGCGGCGTATTCCTGTGCAGCTCCAACGCGCTTCGCACCTGATCCGCAAACTGCGGCGCGCTGCACATCTGATAGGAATCCTCTATTTTTACAATCCGGATCCCGCTCGACGGCTTTCCATATCGCTCCATCAAGCTTTGCAGCGCTTTGCGTGTGGTTTCCGCATCAATGGAAAGGACCTCGGAAAAGCGGCTCTCCGGCACGGGCTCCCCGCTGGCAAACAAAATCGCTTCTATGGCTCCCTGAATTTTTCGGATTTCCACTCTTCTCTCGTTCCTCTCATCTGAACTGTTTCATTTCCGAAGGCTCCGTCTATCTGCACCCGATGCGCTTTGACAAGCTCCAGCACCGCCAGAAAGGTGGCTACCTGCTCGGAACGCTCCGTTTTCCCCTCAAACAGGCTGTAATAGGAAAGCCTGTCTCCCTTCCACAGCTTCCGCAGAACCGAGACAATCTGAGAGGATACCGAGACAATCCGGTGCGCCACAATGCCCGCGAACGCGCTGGGTGTGGGAAGCAGGCGGCGTTTCCCTCTGCCCGTCGCATTCAGGTACGCCCGCAGAAGCTCCTGCGGATCATGGGAGCGGCGGTAAGTGCGATCCCGCTCCCTCTCCTCCGGGGCACGGACAAAGCTGTCAAAGGAAAGCTGCTCGCCCAGCCGGGCCGCCATCTCCTTGCAGGCCTGATATTCCAGCAGCCTGCCGACCAGCTCCTGCTGGATCTCCTCCGCCTCCTCATGTTTGGGAAGGAGGGACGCGGATTTCATTTCAATCAGCCGCGCGGCCATTTCCAGAAACTCGCTGGAAACGTCCATATCCCGCTCCCGCATGGCGTTGACCTGCTCCACATACTGATCCACAATCGCGAGAATGGAGATATCGCAGATATTCAGTTTGTTTTTGGCCAGCAGCTGAAGCAGCAGATCCAGAGGACCATCAAAGGTCTCCAAATGATAGGACAGCGCTTGCAAAAAATTCCCCCTTTACAGAAGCCCCAGCGCACGGAACGGTGCGGAACCAAGCGTTATCACCGCGTTCCACAGATGACCGTGCAGGAAGGAGAGAATCGGATCCAGCACTCCGGTAAAGAGCAGCACGAACAAAACCAAAACCACATACCGCTCATAGCGGTAATACTGATAGACCATCCGGTTCGGCAAAAAGGCGGCAACCAGCCGGGAGCCGTCGAGCGGCGGGGCCGGAAGAAGGTTGAAAACCGCCAGCATCAGATTGATGGAAATATAGTAGTAGAAAAAGACGCTCAGCACCGAGAGAACCTGCACGGGAATGAACGGCAGGCAGAGCAGAAAATAATACACCACCGTTCCCACAAAGCCCGCAAGAATATTGCTCACCGGTCCGGCCAGCGCCGTCAGCGCCATATCGCGCTTCGGGTTGCGGAAATATCTCGGGTTGACGGGAACCGGCTTGGCCCAACCAATCCCAAACAGCAGAAGGCCCAGCGTGCCAACCTTGTCAATGCTTGCCAGCGGGTTGAGCGTCAGACGGCCGCTTTGCTTCGCCGTCGGGTCGCCGAGCTTATACGCAATCAGCCCATGGGCATATTCATGAAGCGGGAGAATCAGAAAAATAACGGCCACCGTCGCGAGAAGCTGCATCAGCAGGCTGGGCAAATTGACCCCTTCCCCCCGCATGATGCCGCGGATTGCATCAATCAGCATACAAGCACCTTTCCATTCGCAAGGCAGAAAATCTTCCTGCTTTTGCCGAATTATTCTTTCCTCTTGATGATTTATTTATTATAATATAGTCAGGATCCAAAAACAAGTGATTTCCGGGATTCCTCCCCCTTCCAGCCGCATCTGCAAAGAAAACTGTAAAAAGATCGAAAAAACTCTTGCTTTTCTCTGAAAAAGCTGATAAAATACGAATGTTGTATTTCTAAATGATATCGTCCTCAAAGGAGGTGCAGACATGGCAAAGTGTGAAATTTGTGGCAAGGATGTTTCCTTTGGCATCCAGGTGTCCCATTCCCATAGACGTACAAACAGAACCTGGAAACCGAACATCAGACGCGTGAAGGCGATCGTGAACGGCACTCCGAAGCGCGTTTACGCCTGCACCCGCTGCTTGCGTTCCGGCAAGGTCACTCGTGCTGTCTAAGTTTTGGCAGACACAACCCGATGAAAGATGAGGATCTCTGAGGAAACTCGGAGATCCTTTTTCTTTTGCTATGGCTAGTACAGAAAAAACGGATCCGGCGAGTGAACCTCGCGGATCCGTTTTTCTATCCCGTCAATTCTTCTTTTTTACCGTAATCTTCTTTTCCTCTCCCGCAAGCAGACGCTGAATATTGGAGCGGTGCTTGTAAATGAGGATTCCAGCCTGCAGCAGCGCGATAATCACCGTGCTGACCACATAAAGCATCGAGGTGGGCCCGGCGGCGGAGCTTTGATTCTGATAGTCCACAAAGTAATTGAAAATCAGCGTGAACACCGGAAACGAAGCGGCGGCGCAAATCGAAGCAAGGGAGACAATCCGGCTGAAAAGGAACACGATGATAAATACCACAATCACCATCACGAACGCGCGCCAGTCAATCAGAGCGATGATCGCCCAGCTGGTCAGAACGCCTTTGCCGCCCTTGAAACCGAAAAAGATCGGGAAAATATGTCCCATCGCGCAGCAAAAACCGGCGATGTATGCGCCATACTGAATCAGCTCCCCGGAGCCAATCCCCTCAATCGAGGTAAACGTCGTCATATAGGCAAACAGCTGACGGCCGATAAAAACGGACAAAATGCCTTTTGCAAAATCAAAAATGAAGGTACAGATGGCGGCCTTCGGGCCGACGGAGCGGAGAACGTTGGTGGCGCCCGCATTTCCGCTTCCCATGGTTCGGATATCCTGCTTATGCGAAAAAAGCTTTGTGAAAATGATGGAGAAGCTGATGCTTCCCAGCAGATACGCGATTACACCAGTTAACACACCATACAACAGAACATTCAACAAATCAAACACCCAGCCCTTCCTGTAATGAAAATTTACTTGGAATTTTCCCCGCGCTCACGGATGATAAAGCGGATGGGGGTTCCTTCCATGCCAAACGTCTCCCGGATGCGGTTTTCCAAATACCGCTGATAGGAAAAATGGAACAGCTCTTCCGAGTTGACAAAGAACACAAACGTAGGGGGACGCACCGAAGCCTGCGTCATGTAGTAAATTTTCAGGCGCTTTCCCTTATCGGTCGGCGGCTGAACACGGGCGGTCGCCTGTGCCAGCACATCGTTCAGCATACCGGTGGAAATGCGCATGGAGTTGGAATTTGCCGCCAGCTTGATCAGCTCAAACAGGCGATCGATGCGCTGGCCGGTCTTGACGGAGAGGAACACAATCGGCGCATAGGGCATGAAGGAGAAATCCACCTCCAGCTTTTTGCGGTATTCCTGCATCGTCTTGTCATCCTTGGCCACGGCATCCCATTTGTTGACCGCAATGACGCAGCCCTTGCCCGCCTCGTGCGCCAGACCCGCCACCTTGGAATCCTGATCCGTAAAGCCCACCGCGGCGTCGATCATAATCACGCAGACATCGGCTCTCTCAATAGCCATTTGAGCCCGAAGGACACTGTAGCGCTCGATGGAATCCTCGACCTTGTTCTTTCTGCGCAAACCGGCGGTGTCGATGAAGGTGAATTTTCCGAAGCTGTTTTCAATCGCCGTGTCAATCGCATCGCGCGTGGTTCCCGCGATATCGGAGACAATGCAGCGTTCCTCTCCGGAAATACGGTTGATGAGAGAGCTCTTTCCGACATTCGGCTTGCCAATAACGGCAACACGGATTTCCTCCCCCTCTGTTTCCTCTCCTTCGTCCTGCTGCGGCAGATATTCAAACACGCGGTCGAGCAGATCGCCCGTCCCGTGGCCATGCACAGAGGAAACGGCAACCGGATCGCCCAGGCCGAGGTTATAGAATTCATAAAACTCCGCGGGCGGTTCGCCGATCGTGTCGCACTTATTGACGCAGAGCACAACGGGACGGCCGCTTCGAAGCAGCATCGCGGCAATCTCCTTGTCCGTCGCCACCACGCCGGTGCGCAGATCGGTGACAAGGATAATCACATCCGCCGCGTCAATGGCAAGCTGGGCCTGCGTGCGCATCTGCGCCAAAATCACGTCGTTTGTCTTTGGCTCAATTCCTCCCGTATCCACAAGAGAAAACGTCCGGCTGCACCATTCACACTGACCGTAAATCCGATCCCGCGTCACACCTGGCGTATCGTCCACGATGGAAACGCGGGAGCCGACCAGCTTATTGAACAGGGTCGACTTTCCCACATTCGGGCGGCCGACAATCGCCACAACTGGCTTCGCCATTGCGCATCACTCCCTCAGTATCAATTTCAGCAGCTCCCCGCCGTCATCCGGGACAACGGATACCGGGACGCCCAGTTCTCGTTCCAAATCCTTCAGGGATACATTATCCAGGAACAGATCGCCCTCATGCCGCAGCATGGTATCGGGCACGAGAAGCCTTCCCCCCAGCTCCTTTCCCCGGAGCTGTTTGAGGATATCTCCGCCCGTCACCAGACCGGCCACGTTGATGCTTTCCCCAAAGAAATCATTTCGGATTGCCGCTACTTTACAAGTTAAATTATGGCATTTTCTTCGCAGTCCGTCAAGAAGCTCTTCCAAAAAGGGCGCAAAAGAGACGCCCGTAATCAGCGTTCCGCTGTGCGTTTCCTCGTCGCCGGAGACATCCTCCAGCGCGAAGAGAAATTCTTCACGGAAATTGGCGATCAGTCCCACACCGTTTTCCAGCTGATCAAATGCGCCATAGAAGGCGGCGTCCGGGATCGGAAGCCCCGCTTTCAGATAAAATTCATCGGCCGCATAGCAGATCCTCTCCCCATGCTGCTTCTGCATCTGCTCGCCCCAGCGTTCCGCCGCGCGGACAACCTCAAGCGCCGTTTCCGCCGTGTACGGGGTGAGGGGCGTCAATCCTTCGCGGAACTTCGTCACGCCAAGCGGGACAAGAGCAATGCTCTGCACCGACGGATAAAGAGGAAGCAGATCGCGGAGCGTGCGCTCCAGCTCCTCCCCATCGTTCCAGCCGTGGCACAGAACAAGCTGGCAATTCAGCTTGATCCCCGCTTCCGCAAACTGGTACAGATAGCGCAGACAATCTCCGGCAAAGCGGTTTCCCATCATCCGGCACCGAAGCTCCGGATTTGTCGTGTGCACTGAAATATTGATGGGGCTGATCTTCATTTTGATGATGCGATCCGCTTCCCGCTGGCTGAGATTCGTCAGCGTGATATAGTTTCCAAACAAAAAGGAAAGCCGGGAATCGTCGTCCTTGAAGTAAAGGCTTTCCCGCATCCCGGAGGGAAGCTGATCGATGAAGCAGAACACGCACTTGTTCCGGCAGGAGCGCTGCCGGTCCATCAGATAAGTCTCAAATTGCAGGCCGATGGACTCATACTGGCCCTTGCGCAGCTTGATCTCCCGATCCGCGCCCTGTGCATCCCGCAGAAGCAGCAGCACTTCCTTTTCCGTCTCGTAAAAACGATAATCAAGGATATCACAGATCTCATTTCCATTGATGGAACAGAGAGTTTCACCCGGCAAAATTCCGGCATGCTCCGCCGGACTGTCGTGGTCCACGGAAAAAATGGTGACAGACATGGAAGCCCTCCTTACCTGTAAATGTCACAACCAGGAAGCAGACAAAAAAATAGAGAAGGATCTCTCCTTCTCCATTTTTCGCATAGAAAAGAAAGCTTAGGCTTCCTTCTTAATGACTTCCCTGCCGTTATAGTAGCCGCAAGCGCCGCAGACTCTGTGAGGAGCCTTCAGCTCACCGCACTTCGGGCATCTGGCAAGAGCCGGAGCGCTCAGCTTCCAGACATTGGAGCGTCTTTTATTCTGTCTTGCACTGGATGTTTTTCTCTTTGGTACCGCCATCGTCAGCACCTCCTTATAAACTGGAACTAATCTATCAGTTTTTTAAGAACCTCCAGACGAGGATCTATCTGATGCAGATTGCAGCCGCAAGGCCCCTCATTCAGGTTTTTCCCACAGGACGGACAAAGGCCCTTGCATTCTTCCCGGCATAAAAACTTGTAAGGAAGCTCCAGCAGAATATCCGAACGGAGAAGCTCGTCCAGATCCAGCGTGTGTTCCTCATCCACCTGTATGCTGTCATCATCCTTCTCTTCCTCAGAGTCGGAGAGCAGATGGGAAAACCGGTAATGATACCGCCGTTTTACAGAAGCCGTGCATCGGTCGCATGGAGCCTCGTAATCAAAGGAAACCTCCGCTTCCAGCTGAACAGAGCCATAGGAAGCCGTGGCCACCCCCTCCACCGCAACGGGAGAGACAAAGGGAAACATACCGTTGTATTCCGTCTCTGAGAGATTGATCTCGCAGGAAAACGGGAGCCGGTCGGATTCCCCGGAAAACAGGCTTTTCAAATCAAGCAGCATATCCATACCTCAGCGCTACATTTAAACATTATATCGGGTTGAAAATCGTTTGTCAAGAGAGATCTTTACAAAATATTGAACAAAAAGACGCTGCCGGAGTACCCCTCCGGCAGCAGTCATTGCACATCAGACCTCAGACATTCTCCGCCAGAGAGTCCATGCCCTCCGGCAGCTCGGAAGCGTCGGCGGAAACCAGAAGCGTAATCTTGACATTGGAGCTCTCAGCCAGCATGTTCAGCTTCTCTGCAAAGCTCTTGAACACGTTCATATCCTGGCCGATAATCTTCAAAGTGGAATCAATGAAAATGTCGGTCACATCGTAGTCGCCCGCGCAGATGCCGCTGACAAAACCGAAGAAAGCGTCCGCACCGGTTACTTTATATGCGTCCGTATCAACGAGACGGGCTTCATGGGGAAGATCATACGTCAGTTTGGAACCCTTTTCGATGACGATCACGTTGCCGTTTGTGCTCTTCACAGCCTGGCTGGCGCGCTCAATCAGCTTCTTTGTTTTTCCGGATCCCTTTTTGCCAACAATCAGTGTAATCATTTGGAAACTCCCCTTTTTATTTATTTCCGCAGTAAATACGGAGGGTTTTTCTAGTCTTATTTGCCGAGACGCTTTTCCAGGGCTTCCTTCTCGGACTCATACCCGGGCTTGCCGAGCAGGGCAAACATATTTTTCTTATAGCTCTCCACGCCCGGCTGATCGAACGGATTAACGCCCATCAGATAACCGGAAATGGCGCAGGCCTTCTCAAAGAAATAGATCAGATAACCCAGCGTCTGCTCCGAGAAATCGGGAGCATGCAGGACAATGTTCGGCACGCCGCCGTCGGTATGCGCCAGAACAGTACCCTCAAACGCCTTCTCGTTAATGTAGGCCATGGACTTTCCTTCCAGGAAGTTCAGGCCGTCCACATTTTCCGGATCGTTGCCGATGAAAATGTCCTTCTTCGCCTTGTCAAACAGCACAACCGTCTCAAAGAGAGAGCGGCGGCCCTGCTGGATATACTGGCCCATGGAGTGCAGATCGGTCGAAAAGACCACGGAAGCCGGGAACAGACCCTTGTTGTCCTTGCCCTCGCTCTCGCCGAAGAGCTGCTTCCACCACTCGTTCATCATCGTGAAGCAGGGCTCATAGCTGACGAGAATCTCCGTCTCCTTGCCCTTGCGGTACAGGATGTTGCGGGCCGCGGCATAGCGGTAGCAATCGTTCTGCTCCAGATCGGGGTTGGCAAGCTCCTTCTGCGCCTGCTGCGCGCCCGCCATCAGCGCGTCGATGTCCGCGCCCGCCACAGCGATGGGAAGCAGTCCCACAGCGGTCAGGACGGAATAACGGCCGCCGACGTCGTCCGGAACCACGAACGTCTCATAACCTTCCTTGGCGGCAAGCTGCTTGAGCGTTCCCTTGGCCTTATCCGTCGTGCAGTAAATGCGCTTTCTGGCCTCTTCCTTGCCGTATTTTTTCTCCAGCAGCTCACGCAGAACGCGGAACGCAATCGCGGGCTCCGTGGTGGTGCCGGATTTGGAAATCATGTTGATGGAAACATCGCGTCCCTCGCAAATCTCCACCAGCTCTGCCAGAGCCGAGGAGCTGATGCTGTTGCCCGCGAAATAAATATCCGGGGTGTCCTTCTTCATCGCGTTGTAATTGGGAGACTTCAGGAACTCAATCGCCGCGCGGGCGCCCAGATAAGAGCCGCCGATGCCGATCACGATAAACACATCGGTGTCGGACTGAATCTTCTTCGCCGCCGCCTTGATACGGGCAAACTCTTCCTTATCATAGTCTGTCGGCAGAGTAACCCAGCCGATAAAATCATTTCCCAGACCGGTTCCGTTATGCAGGGTATCGTGCGCGAGCTTTACCTGCGGCGCGATCGCCTGGAACTCGTTATCGCCTAAAAAGCCGGAGAGGTGTTTCACATCCACCTTCATCGCCATATTCATTCCTCCTAATCTTTGCTTGGGACTTCATTTCCCTGGGAGCAAAGGCTGGTTTTCCCAACCGCTCCTTTGAGGGTATCTTCATTTTACAATAAATCAGGCATGTTTGCAAGGAATTGAACTACAATTTATAAATTTTTCATTTCCGCCCGGAAAATTTAAAAGGAAACGACGGCGCGCAGGAGAGAAAGCCAGGCGGAAGAAAAGGTCAGGGCCTCCACGGACGATGCCGCGCGAATCTGGGAGCGGGCCAGAACCTCTCCGTCGAGCACACATGTCACCTCGCCCACGGCCTGCCCCTGCTCCACGGGTGCCGTCAGGATCTCCTCCATCTTGATTTCACACACCACTTCTCCCTCGCGCCCTTTCGGCACCACAACGCCGGTCAGGGGATCAGCCTCCACCGCCGCCGTGCTCTGCATGCCCTTCTCCACAGCGATCGGAGCCAGAGCGTCGGAGGAGAGAGAAGGAGCCGTCAGCGCCCAGCCGGAAAAGCCCGCGTCCAGCAGCGAGGCCGCGGAGGAAAAACGATCCTCCGTGCTGGCGCATCCCAGCACCACGGCGACAAGAGACATCCCGTCGCGCTCCGCCGTGGCCGCCATGCAGCTGCCGGCCTTTCCCGTCGTCCCTGTTTTCAGGCCGGTGATGCCGGAATAGCTTTTCAGCAGCTTGTTGGTGTTGACAAGCTGCGTTTTCCCGCCGCGCAGTTCGTCCATCCAGACCTGCGTGTAATCGAAGATTTTTTCATGCTGTATCAGGGCGCGCGACATCAGCGCGATGTCATACGCCGTCGTCACATGGCCGTCCTCGTCCAGGCCGTTGCAGTTTTTAAAGACTGTATTCGTCATTCCCAGCTCCGCGGCGCGCTCGTTCATCCTCTGGACAAACGCTTCCTCGCTGCCGGAGACATACTCGACCAGCGCGACCGCTGCGTCGTTGGCGCTCACAATCACCGTCGCTTTGAGGAGATCATCCACGCTCATCGTTTCGCCCGGTTCCAGCCAAATATCGGAGCCTCCCATGGAGGAAGCATGTTCACTGGCGCTCACCATATCCTCCAGATGGATCCGGCCTTCATCGAGCGCTTCCATCACAAGCAGAAGCGTCATCACCTTGGTGATGGATGCGCAGGGGCGCTGCTCATGCGCATTTTTCTCAAACAGCACCTTCCCGGTGGACGCTTCCATCAAAACGGCGGACGGAGCGGGCAGCTCCTCGGCGGAAAGCGCCGTCACCCTTGTGGAAAACGTCATCAGCGCCACCACCGCCGCCAGAAAACAGGCCGCTATCCTTCTTCCCTTCATTTCCGACACCTCCTAAATGCTACATAGGTATGCGGATAGGAAAGGAAAAAGACCGGGCTCCCTTTACCGGCGGACCGGGATCCCCTTCCCCGCCAGATATTCCTTCAGCTGTGGGATCGTAATCTCCCCAAAATGGAACAGCGAAGCCGCCAGAACGGCGTCCGCCTTTCCCCGCGTAAAAGCGTCGGCAAAATGCTCCATGCTCCCCGCGCCGCCGGACGCGATGACCGGAATCCCGACGCGCTCGGAAACTGCCGCCGTCAGCTCCAGATCATAGCCCGACTTTTGGCCGTCACAGTCCATACTGGTCAGGAGAATCTCGCCCGCGCCGCGCTGTTCGGCTTCCACCGCCCACTCCAGCGCGTCGCGCCCCGTGTCGATGCGGCCGCCGTTCAGATACACGGTCCATCCGCCTTCCGGCCGCCGCTTGGCGTCAATGGCGCACACCACGCACTGACTGCCGAACTTGTTGGCGGCTTCCGTCAGCAAAGCGGGATTTTTCAGCGCGGCGGAATTGACGGAAACCTTGTCCGCCCCCGCGCGAAGCAGAACCGTAAAGTCGTCGACAGAGCGGATCCCTCCCCCAACGGTAAACGGGATGAAGATCTGCTGCGCCACACGGGAAACAATGTCAATCATCGTCCCGCGCGCCTGATGGGAAGCCACAATATCAAGGAGAACCAGCTCATCCGCGCCCTGCTGATCGTAAGCGGCGGCGGCTTCGACCGGATCTCCCGCGTCTCTCAGATTGACAAAGCTCATCCCCTTCACCACGCGGCCGTCCTTGACGTCAAGGCAGGGAATAATGCGTTTTGCGTACATGCTCGTTTTCCTCCTTTACAGCATCGCGGCGAAATTTTTCAGCATCGCAAGGCCTGTTTTTCCGCTCTTTTCCGGATGAAACTGAACCGCGTGCAGAGAACCCCGGCAGACCGCGGCGTCGATCACCACGCCATATTCCGTTTGCGCGGAAACAATGGACGGATCGCTTGCGTGCAGATAATAGGAGTGGACAAAATAGACGTAGGGTTCCTCTTCCAGACCCTGAAAAAGGCCGCCCTGCTGCCGCAGCGCAAGGGAATTCCAGCCGATATGGGGAATTTTCAGCCCCTTTTCGGCGGGGATGCGCGCAATCGTTCCTTTCAGGATACCCAAGCCCGGTACGCCGGGAGATTCCTCGCTTCCTTCGAACAGAAGCTGCATGCCCAGACAAATCCCCAGAAAAGGCCTATTGGAAGTAACGAAATCACGGATAGGCTGAACCATTCCCACCGATTCCAGCGCCTGCATGGAGTCTCCAAAGGCTCCCACGCCCGGCAGAATCGCCGCTTCCGCGTCCAAAAGCACCTTTGGATCCGAAGTCACCTGCGTTTGAACACCCAGATAATCAAACGCCTTTCTGACACTTTGCAGATTTCCCGCACCATAGTCGATAATTGCTATCATGTGGCTCTCCCCTTCTTCCCGCTTACCGGTTCTTTCATGTCCGCGCGGGATCAAGAATATATTTATATTATCATGCTTCGCCGCTCTTAGCAATGCAAAGGAAACAGCCCGGAATTTCGGATCTTGACTTCTGTTTGCCGCAGAGCTATTATTATAAATTGTGCCGCACCAACCGGCACCCTGAACAACCGCTCGGATCCCGGCAGAACAGCGCCGTTCCGGCGGCATTTTTGAAACGAGGAGCAGATGAAAATGGACTACATATCTCTGGTTGGGATCGCAGTCGGCCTATCGATGGACGCTTTCGCCGTTTGTATCACGAACGGCGCTGTGTGCAGACGGGAAAACGTTACCCCTTGCTTTGCCCTGCGCATGGCGATAAGCTTCGGATTTTTCCAGGCTCTCATGCCTATGCTGGGATGGCTGATCGGAAAGGCCGGGGAAAGCCTGATTTCCTCCGTCGACCACTGGATCGCTCTCATTCTCCTCTGCTATCTGGGCGGTAAGATGGTCTATGAAGCCGTCAAGAAGATGCGTTCCGGCGAGCAGGAGGAATGCCGGATAGAGAACGTCAGCTTCCGCACACTGATGGCGCTCTCTGTGGCCACCAGCATCGACGCGCTGGCAACCGGCATCATTCTTCCGTCCGCGGTCGGCGCGTACTCCCTGACGCTGATGCTGATTTCTGTTGGAGCGATCGGCCTGATTACCTTCTGCATCGGTTTCGCGGGCGTATTTCTTGGAAAAACCTTCGGTATGCTGATTGCGGGGAAAGCGGAAATTCTCGGCGGCGTTGTGCTGGTGGCGATTGGATTGAAAATTTTTATTGAGCATATGTTTCTTTGAGTGTTTCAGACAGACAAAAAAAGCGGCTGGGTTCCAAGGAACCCAGCCGCTTTTCTGCTAAGAGAATGTTTTGTTATTCATGGGAATGGTCATGGCCGCAATCGCAGCCACAGCCACAGGAATCTTCTTCCTCACAGTCGTCGATGTCGAACTCGAGCGGGACGCCGCAGTTCGGGCAATCCATCTGACCGTCGCAGATGACATCCTCAGAAAGGCAGATCGTCTCATTGCAGTTCGGGCAGGTGATTTCATAATAGCATTCGTCGCTGTCGAAATCCTCTTCGTCGCCCTCGTACTCATCTTCGTCGTCTTCACAGTCGCAGCCGCAGTCACAGCCGCCGTAAACCTCTTCCTCCAGAGAACCCAGATCCTCGTCCACCTCATCCAGCTGAGCGGAAACGTCCTGCAGATCGCTTTCCACATCGGAAACCGTGTTGGCCATTTCGTCCAGCAGATCGATGATCGCGTTGAGCACCTTAACTTCCTTCTGGGAGGGATCCAGCTCCAGACCCTCGGCAAGTCCGCGAATGTATGCAACCTTTTCCGTAATCGTCACTGTTGTGAGACCTCCTTCTGCAAATCCTTGCATTTCCCACGGCAAAACAGGATGGCGTTACGCACGCTCCATATATTCGCCGGTGCGGGTATCAATGCGGATCATTTCTCCTTCGTCGATGAAGAGCGGAACCTTAATCTCAGCGCCGGTCTCCAGCGTGGCGGGCTTCGTCGCGTTGGTAGCGGTGTCGCCCTTGAAGCCGGGATCGGTCTTGGTGACCTGAAGCTCCACGAAGTTCGGCGGCTCCACACCGAAAACATTGCCCTTGTAGGAAAGAACCTTGCAGACCATGTTTTCCTTCACAAACTTGAAGTTGTCGCCCATGACGCTGGCGTTGATCGGCAGCTGCTCATACGTCTCGTTGTCCATGAAATAGTACAGATCGCCGTCGCTGTACAGGTATTCCATCTCTTTGCGCTCCACAAAAGCGGTCGGGTACTTGTCGTTCGGGTTGAACGTTTTCTCTGTGACCGAACCGGAGATCACGTTGCGGATCTTGGTACGGACAAAGGCGGCTCCTTTGCCGGGCTTCACGTGCTGAAATTCGATGATGGAATACACGTTTCCATCCATCTCAAACGTTACGCCGTTTCTAAAATCGCCTGCAGAAATCATATCCGAATCCTCCAATTAGTTTTTCTTTTCTTAGTGTATAATATCCGTGTCGATTTTTCAAGAAAAATTTTTAACAGCCTTCCGGAAAGTATTGTTCCGGTTTTTTCACAGAATAATCAGATCTTTGCGGGATTGCGTGATATCCTCGCAGCCGTCCTCCGTAATCACGACCAGATCCTCAATCCGCAGGCCGAATTTCCCTTCCAGATAGATGCCGGGCTCCACGGAAACGACCATGCCGGGCTGCGTCAGCGTCTTGCAGCCCATCGCAAAGCGCGGCCATTCATGGATCTCCACACCGACTCCGTGGCCGAGAGAGTGCTCAAACGCTCCCTTGTATTCCGCTTCCAGAATATCGCGGGCCACCTTGTCGATGTCCTCGCAGGGCACGCCGGGCTTGACAGCGTCGATGGCGGCCAGCTGGGAGCGAAGAACCAGATCGTAAGCGTGGCGCTGCTCGTCGCTGACATGTCCCACCGCGACGGTTCTCGTCATGTCCGCGTGATAGCCGTGCAGAAGCGCGCCCGTATCCATCGTTACAAAGTCGCCGTCCTCAATGACCTTGTCAGACGGCACGCCGTGACAGAGGGAACCGTTTTTGCCGGATACCACGATGAAATCGAAGGAGACGCCCTCCGCGCCCTGACGGCGCATGAAGAATTCCAGCTCCAGCGCGACCTCGCGCTCCGTGCGTCCGGCACGGATATAGTCGAGGATATGCGTGAACGCGTCATCCGTGATTTTCTGAGCCTCGCGCAGCTTCTGAATCTCCTCCGGCGTCTTGATGGTGCGCAGCTCCTGCAAAGCGCCGTCAAGCGCGCCGCCCTTCTCCACCTGAATGCCGGATTTCGCAAACGCTTCTTCAAAATCATGCGCCTGTTTGAGCGTCAAACGCTCAAACTCCACGAACACGCGGCGCACGCCGTCCTGCTCCATCAGCTCCCGCAGCGTGTCATTCATCTTTTTGATGCAGACAACCTCACTGCCGGAAACCACGCGTCTGGCCGCCTCCGCATAGCGGAAATCCGTCAAAAAATACGCCTTCTTCGGCGTAACCAGAACCGCGCCCGCGCTGGAGAGGAACCCGGTGAGATAAAACCGGTTTTCCGGAGACGTCACCAATACGGCCGCGTCCTCCCCCTGCTTGCGCAGAAATTCTTCCTTCAAACGAGCAATCGCTGTGCTCATGCCTGATCCTCTCCCTTATCCATCAGATATTGAAGCGCCTGAAACGCCAGAAAATAGCTGTATTTTCCAAACCCGGAAATCTGTCCGGCGCACACGGGGGCAATCACGGAATGATGCCGGAATTCCTCCCGCGCATGGATGTTGCTCATATGCGTCTCGACAAACGGAATCGAAACGGACGCAATCGCGTCGCGCAGCGCGTAGCTGTAGTGCGTCAGGGCGCCCGCATTGAGAACCACGCCGTCATACCGATCCCGGGATTCGTGAATCTTATCGATCAGCGCTCCCTCGTAATTGCTTTGAAACACGTCGCAGGTGAACCCAAGAGAATTGGCATATCCAACCGCCTGACGTTCCACTTCCGCCGCCGTCTCCTGTCCGTAGACCCCTTTTTCACGGATCCCAACCATATTCAGGTTCGGCCCCAGCAGAAGCAGCACCTTTTTCTGCGTCATTTCTTTGTTCCTTCCTTTCTCTCCGCCCACAGGCCCAGACGCTTCGCTTTTTCGCGCACCGGCTTTTCCAGCGCGCGCCTCCATCCGAAGCGCAGCACGCTTTCATTTCCCTGCGGCACCACCAAAATTGAGCGAATTCCCGAAAGATTGGCTCCCAAAATATCGGTAAACACCTGATCGCCCACAGCGGCTGTCTCCTCCCTGCGCACTCCCATCGCGCTGACGGCACGGGAATAGCCAACGGGAAACGGTTTCATCGCCATGGACACAAAAGGCAGAGAAAAGCGCTGTGCAAAGGGCTCCACACGTTTTTGGAAATTGTTCGACACAATCATCATCTCGATGCCGTTCTGCGCCATCTTCTGCGTCCATTCCAAAGCGCCCTCGAAGGGCTGCTGCGAACCATGGCCGGACAGGGTGTTGTCCACGTCGAGAATCAAGGCCCGGATTCCCATGGAGCGCAGGAGCTCCAGCGTGATGTCTGTTACCTGGGCGACACAGACTGTGGGAAGAAGAATTGCCATGTCATTTCTCCTTGCTGAATCATGATAAAAAACAAAAAGCGGGCGTTTTCCGCCCGCTTTTCAAGTGTGAGTTTCTCCCCGCAATTGTTTACTTATACTTGCGCTTACGGGCTGCCTCAGACTTCTTCTTGCGTCTGACAGAGGGCTTCTCATAAGCCTCTCTCTTGCGAACCTCTGCAATCACACCAGCTCTCGCACACTGCTTCTTAAATCTTCTGAGGGCGCTTTCCAAAGATTCGTTGTCTTTGATTCGAATTTCAGCCATTTATTTCCCTCCCATCCGCCGCACGGCAGGGGTATTAGTAAGTCGCATCAATCGCATTACATGAAAAATATTATACATATGCAACCTTCATCTGTCAAGAGAATTTTCAAAAATAAAAGAATTTTAGGCAAATAAATTATTTCTCTCGCCGGAGTTGCCGCTTCTTATTTGCGACTGGCCGTGAGCGCGCGCCTCTTCTGCGCCGCCCAACGATAACTTGTCTCCCTTTATATATATGAAAGACTTTACAAT
>DVGZ01000129.1 GCA_018712435.1 Candidatus Caccousia avicola | reverse complement strand
TGCAGCAGATTTTGAAAAACGGTGACCGGGAACGCATGACCGCCGCCAAGCGTCAGGAATCCGAACTGAAACGGGCGGAAAAGCGTAAGGCAGAAGTGGACGGAAAATTCGTCCGAATGTATGAGGACTGGTCTGCTGGACGCATCACCGAGTATAACTTCAATCTACTGACTAAAAAGTACCAGGCAGAACAGCTGGAATTGGAGGAAAAGATCAGCCGCTTGCAAGCGGAGCTGTCCGCAGAGCAGCAAACTGCCGTGGATGCCGAAAAGTGGGTCGCTCTCATCAAGCAGTACGCCAATCCCACGGAACTGACCGCTGAACTTCTCAATACCTTGATTGAGAAGATTGTGATTCATGAGGCCACTAAAGGCGAGGACGGTATGCGAGAGCAAGAGATTGAGATTTACTACCGCTTTATCGGCAAAATTGATTAACCTGTATCCATATCCTTAACTTTGGGAAACCGGCGCGTCTGTGCCGGAGCTTTCCGCGCTGGTGGAGCTCGCGTCGCTGTTTGGTACGTCGGTGGACGCTTTAATCGGCTATGAGGTGCCGGATAACGCGCTTCCCGCTCTGCTGCGCCGTCTGCGTGCCTGCCGCGACGCGCATCAATTTGACGAAGGGGACGAGATTGCCGGCCGCCTTCTGCGCTGTTACCCGAATTCCTTTGAAGCGGTGTATCATACGGCAGGCTTCTATTATTGTCAGGGGCTGACACAGGCGGAAAAAGAGGAGATGCGCCGCTCCATCGAACTGTATGAACGGTCGCTGGCGCTGCTCTCGCAGAACACAGATCCGGAGATTGGGGAAATTTCGATCCGGGAGTCCATCGTCAACGCGCGAATTTCACTCGGGGAAGACGAGGAGGGTGTGCGCGAGCTCAAGCGCCACAACGACAACGGCATCTATGATTCTCTCATCGGCACAACACTGGCGTATACCGATCAGAAGGACGAAGCGCGGCGCTATCTGTTCCGCTCTTATCTGCGGCTGGCTGCGGATTTGGTTCATCTTGCGTTTGGTTATGTCAATACCGCAGAGACTCCGGATGCGCAGAAGAAGGCGCTGGAGCTTTTGGACCGGATTCTCTATTTTCTGGACGGGATGACCGAGCCGGGCCGGGTGTCGTTTGTGACAAAAGTGGAAGCATCGCTTCTGACGGTGTGCGCTCATTTGTGCGTCGGGTTGGGGCAAAACGAAAGGGCGGAAACATATCTGCGCCGGGCCTGGGAAACGGCAGAGCGGTTCGACGCGGCTCCGGATTACGGTGTAACGGCAATTCATTTCTGCTGCGGCGATCCGCTTCCCGCCGCCTTCGATGATATCGGGGAAACGGCTGTGCGGGGAGTCGAACGATTCATCAAGGAGAACGAGGAGACAGCGCCGGTGCTTTGGCCGCTGTGGGAGGGATGGAGCCATGAAAAAGCGTAACGGCCTGCAAAGAGAATTTTTTCGAAAGAATCGCCTGTTGTTCTGTGCGGTGCTTGGGGTATCCGCGCTGATGGCGGCGTTGAACCTGATCCTCTCCGTGCTGCTCCAGCAGGCGCTTGACCTTGCTTCCGGTGTTTCCACCATCTGGACGCTGCCCCAGCTGATCTTTATTTCCGTCGCGGTGCTTGCGGGAATTTTGGCAGGAGGAATTGTCACCTGTCTGGCAAAGCCGCGTTTCCTGCGCCGTGCGATGCAGCAGTACAAAGAAGCGGCCTTCCGCGAGCTGGCGAAGAAGGGGACGGCAGCTTTTTCCAAAGAGAATACCTCGCTGTATCTTTCCGCTCTCTCGAACGACGCGAACAGCATCGAAACAAACTATCTGGAAAAGATGTTTGACTGTGTGGTACAGCTTTTGCTGTTTGCTGGAGCAATCGCCCTGATGCTCTGGTACAACCCATTCCTGACGCTGGTGGCGGCGCTGTTCTCCGCACTGCCGGTGATTGCCGCTGTTCTGACGGGCGGGAAGCTGGCTCCGGCGGAACAGAAGGTCTCGCAGAAAAACGAAAGCTTTGTCGCCGCTCTGCGGGACTGCCTTTCGGGCTTCCCGGTGATCAAGAGTATGAAGGCGGAGCAGCAGGCGTTCGGTCTGTTCTCGGAAAGCTGCCGGGCGGCGGAGCAGGCGAAGGCCCGCCGCCGTGGACTGAACACCATCATTTCCACCGCTTCCGCGATCTCCGGCGCGGCGGCACAGCTGGGAGTGATCCTCACCAGCGCGGCTATGGCAGCGGCCGGGTTTATCACCCCCGGCGTGGTGATGATTTTTGTGCAGCTGATGGGATTTATTTTGGAACCGATCTCTGTTCTGCCGGAATTTCTCGCGAACCGCAAGGCGGCCCTCGCGCTGGTGAAAAAGCTGGAGGACGCGCTGGCGATCCGCACGCCGGACGGCGGCACGGAGATTCCTCCCGTCCTGCGCGACGCGGTGGAGCTGCGGGACGTTTCGTTCTCCTATGTGGAGGGCGAACCGGTGCTCAACCACCTCTCCGTGCGGTTGGAAGCGGGAAAAAGCTATGCGATTGTCGGCACGTCCGGCAGCGGAAAATCGACGCTTCTCAGCCTGCTGATGGCTTCCTCTCCCACATACACAGGGGAAATCCTTGTCGATGGGGTGGAACTGCGGGAGATCCGCCTGTCGTCCCTCTACGATTTGATGTCTCTCATCCGGCAGGACGTATTTCTGTTCCAGCGCAGTCTGCGCGACAATCTGACAATGTTTCGCGATTTCCCGGAAGAGGTGGTCCGGCAGGCGGCTTCCCTGGCGGGACTGGGGGATCTGGTAGCGGAGCGCGGGCTGGATTTCCCGTGCGGCGAAAACGGGAACGCGCTTTCCGGCGGCGAACGCCAGCGGGTGTCCATTGCCCGGAGTCTTCTGCGGAAAACGCCCGTTCTTCTCGCGGATGAAGCCACCGCCGCGCTGGATCGGGAGACGGCGTTCCGCGTCACATCCTCCCTGCTCGATCTCGACGGCTTGACGCGTGTGGTGGTGACACATTCGCTCGACGAGCCGCTTCTGCGCCGCTTCGACGAGATTCTCGTCCTGCGCGGCGGCGTGATCGAGGAGCGCGGCGCCTTCGATTCCCTCATGGCCCGCAAATCCTGCTTCTACTCCCTCATGCAAGCCAGACTGAGTCTGGACGCAAGTCGCGCAAGCGGCGGGCAGGCCCGCCGCCCGGCACGGTAAAAGAAAGCGACCCCTTTGCGATCTTACGTCGCAAAGGGGTCTTGCTGTGTGTCCCGCGTTGTTTTCACGGAGCGTTCGGGAAGGTTGGCTGCTGTTTTCAGCGGAGTGCGGTCTTGACAAGAATTTGGGAAAGCGATACACTCGGCGTAGCCGTGTGAAGTTTTCGTCCACCTTTTTCAAAAGGTGGTGGGGTTTTAGGGGGTGAAACCCCTAAACCGTATCTTTCCCCTCACCCATGTCTCCGGTTGATCAGCATCTGCAACCGCACGAGGACGGCGGGGGCGAGGGAAAAAGCAGCCACCGCGCCCCAGGCGGCGGGGGTGAGCAGAGCCGCGTCAAACAGGGCCGCCAGCGGCGGCACGAGCAGGACGGAGCATTGCAGGAAGATGCAGAACAGTGCGGCGGGCAGCAGGCGGCTGCCCCGGCGGGCCGGAGAAAAGAGCGGGCCGCCGCGCATGTTGAACGTGTGGGCGATCTGCGCGAGCGAGAGCACGGCAAAGGCCATTGTGCGCCCGATCACCGGGTTCATCGGGTCGGGGTCGAAGAACACGCGCCCCACGGAGTACGCCGCCAGCGTGAACGCACCGATCAAGCACCCTTCAATCGCGATGCGCCAGCCCATGCCGCCGGAAAACAGGCTTTCGCCGCGCTTGACGGGCGGGCGCTGCATCACGCCCGGTTCAATTGGCTCCACACCCAGGGCGAGCGCGGGCACGGAATCCGTCACGAGGTTGACCCACAGAAGCTGGATGGCCAGCAGCGGCGAGGGCAGACCGATCAGGAAGCCCACGAACACTGTGAGGATCTCCCCGATGTTGCATGAGAGCAGGAAATGCACCGTGCGCCGGATGTTTGCGTACACGCCGCGCCCCTCGCGCACCGCCGCCACGATCGTCGTGAAATTGTCGTCCGCCAGCACCATGTCCGCCGCGCCCTTCGCGACCTCCGTGCCGCTCTTTCCCATCGCGCAGCCGATATCCGCCGCGCGCAGGGCGGGAGCGTCATTGATGCCGTCGCCCGTCATAGCGGCGACTTCACCGTTTGCCTGAAAAGCGCGCACGATCCGCACCTTATGTTCCGGCGAGACGCGGGCGAACACGTCGCAGGTGCGCACGGCGCGTTTCAGATCCGCGTCGGAGAGGGCATCCAGCTCCTGCCCGGTGAGCGCCTTGCCGTCGCGGCGCAGGATGCCCAGCTCACGGGCAATCGCGGAGGCCGTGGCGGCGTGGTCGCCCGTGATCATCACCGGGCGGATTCCGGCGGCGCGGCACTGAGCCACGGCCTCCTTCACCCCGGCGCGCGGCGGGTCGGACAGGCCCGCAAGCCCCACAAAGGTCAGGTTTTGCTCCATCTCGCGCTCCGTGGGGAGCGCGTCCGTGTCGCGGAAGGCCACGCCGATCACCCGCAGGCCGGAGGACGCCATGGATTCGTTTTTCGCGAGGAACCCGGAACAGCTTCCCACGCAGTAACGGGCCAATACATCCGGCGCGCCCTTGCAGATGATCCGGTAGCCGCCGCCCGGACAGCGGTGCACCGTCGTCATGCGCTTGCGGGAGGATGAGAAGGGAATCTCATGCACGCGCGGCCAGCGGCGTTCCAGCTCGCTTTTTTCCTCCGGGCAGGCGGCGGCAAGGGCTGTTTCCGTCGGCTCGCCCCGGTAGCTGCCCGCGCCGCCCGTGCAGTTGCTGCACAGGCAGGCCAGCGAGAGGATCCGTTTCCCCTCCTGCGAATGCGCCGCCACCTCGCCGGACGCGCCCGCCACGGTGCGCACCGTCATGCGGTTTTCCGTGAGTGTGCCGGTCTTGTCGGAGCAGATGACGCTGGCGCTGCCGAGCGTTTCCACCGCGGGCATCCGCCGCACAATGCTCTTTTTCGCCGCCATGCGCCGCACGCCCACGGCCAGCACAATCGTCACCACGGCGGGCAGACCCTCCGGGATAGCCGCGACGGCCAGGCTGATCGACAGCAGGAACATGTCGAGCGGCGGCGTGTGCTCCAAAAGGCCGATGAGGAAAATCAGCGCGCAGATGGCGAGCGCCCCGGCTCCCAGCCAGCGGCCCGTCTGCGCCAGACGCTTTTGCAGCGGGGTTTTCGGCGGCTCCTGCGACGCAATCATCCCGGCAATGCGCCCGACCTCCGTGCGCATGCCCGTGGCCGTCACCACGCCCAGCCCGTTCCCCGCCGTGATCTCCGAGGGAGAAAATACCATGTTTTTCCGATCGCCGAGCGGCGTTTTCTCCGGCAGCACCACGCCCGCGTCCTTTGCGGCGGGCAGACTTTCGCCCGTCAGCGCGCTTTCGCCCGCGCTCAATCCGTTTGACTCAATCAGCCGCAGATCCGCCGGAGCGATATCCCCCGCGCGCAGCCGCACGAGATCCCCCGGCACCAGCTGCGCCGCGTCCACGGTTTCCTCCCGTCCGCTCCGGATGACGCGCGCCCTCGGGCTGCTCAGCTTTTTCAGAGCCTCCATGGCGTGCTCCGCGCGGCTCTCCTGAATCATCCCCGTCACCGCGTTGAGCACGACGATCGCAAGGATGATGATGGAATCCACATAGTCGCCCGTGCCCTCGATCCGCGAAGCGAGGAACGACACCGCCGCCGCCGCGAGAAGCACGAGCACCATAAAATCCGAAAGCTGGGCGAAAAACCGCGCGAGAAGCCCCTTGCGGCGCGGTCCCGCCAGCTCGTTTGTCCCTGTTTCCTTCAGACGGCGCGCGGCCTCCGCGTGCGAAAGCCCTTTTTTTCCGTCCGAACCCAGACCGCGCAGGCACTCGGCCGCCGTCTTGTTTTGCCATTCCACCGTGCGTCCACCTCCCATATTGCGCGGCGCGCTTGCTGCCGCTGGTATCAAATATATTCCGCCGAACCGCGCGATAGTCGTTCTTTCTCTGATTATCGCAAAATTTCATGGCCGCGCCGTGCTCCGGCAGGCCTTTTGAAAGGATGTTTTTCATGTCACTTCCCCAGGATCCGATGATTCTTCTGAGTTATGTCAACACCAAGCTGCGCGACGAATACCCCTCTCTCCATGAGCTGTGCCAGTCTCTGTGCGAGGACGAGGACGATCTGCGCCGCCGTCTCGCCGAGGTGGATTACGAGTATGACGAAACGCTCAACCGTTTTGTCTGACTTGTGTTTTTGGTGCGCCCGGTGTAAAATGAGGGTACCCGAAGGGGAATCCTGTTGAAACCGGGAGGAATTTGTCTCATGCGAAAACTGGCTGTCATCCTGCTGATGACGCTTTTGCTTCTGTTTGCCGGATGCTCCGCCGTTCCGGCCTTTGCGCCGGGAGAGGAAACGTCTCCGGCTTCCTCCGGTGTTTCCGGCGCTTCCGAAGATCCGGAGAGCGTCCCTGTCCCGCCTGTGGAGGAGGATACCACGGTGCGCGTCACGATCCCGGAGGGCTTCACCGTGCTGCAAATCTGTCAGCGGCTTGAAGAAAGCGGCGTGTGCTCCGGACAGGAATTTTTTGAAGTGTCGCAGTCGTATGAGCCGTCGTCGTTCACCGTGCCGGAGGATGAAAACCGTCCGTATAAAATGGAGGGTTATCTGTTCCCGGCAACGTATGAATTTGAAAAAAACAGCGATCCCACGGATGTGCTCATTGAGATGCTCAACGCGTACCGCTACCGCGCCGGGGATCTGACGGACGAGCAGCTGATCATTGCGTCGATCATCGAGCGGGAGTCCCGGAGCGCGGAGAATGCCGCTCTGGTGTCCTCCGTCATCTATAACCGGCTGGACGCCGGGATGATGCTCCAGATGGATTCCACGCGCGAATACATCAACGACGCGGTGACGGATTCCCCGTATCTTACGGGGGACACCTCCCGTTTCGCGGAGCTGTACAACACCTACAAATGCCCCGCCCTGCCCGCCGGGCCGATCTGCTGTCCCGGAGAACGCGCCATGGAGGCCGCCCGCAATCCTGCCGAATCGGAGTATTACTACTTTTTCTTCGGGAACGATAACGAAAATCACTACAGCACGACCTATGAGGAGCATGTGGCCGCGATCGAGGAATACGGCGTGCAGTACGGCTGACGGAAACCGGCGTTTGCCGTGCTCCCGCGCGGATTCCGCTTGCTCTCAGCCCCCGTTGTGTGTTATAGTAAAAAGTAAGTGTGACCGGCGGTTCGCCCGGGGGAAGGAGAAAAACAGCATTGAGCTTTTCCAAGGATAAAATCAGGAATTTCTGCATCATCGCCCATATCGACCACGGCAAGAGTACGCTCGCCGACCGGATTCTGGAGCAGACGAAGGCCGTGGCTCTGCGCGACATGGAGGACCAGCTTCTCGACAACATGGATCTGGAACGCGAGCGCGGCATCACCATCAAGGCGCATGCCGTGACGCTGGTGTACCATGCGCAGGATGGCGAGGATTATATGTTCAACCTGATCGACACGCCCGGCCACGTCGACTTCAACTATGAGGTGTCGCGCAGTCTGGCGGCGTGCGAGGGCGCGGTTCTGGTTGTGGACGCGTCGCAGGGCATCGAAGCACAGACGCTGGCGAACACCTATCTGGCCGTGGACGCGGGACTGGAAATCGTGCCCGTGATCAACAAGATCGATCTGCCCAGCGCCGACCCGGACCGCGTGCGCAAGGAGATTGAGGACGTGATCGGCATCCCGGCGGAGGACGCGCCCGCGATCTCCGCGAAGCAGGGCGTCAACATCGGCGCGGTGATGGAGCAGGTGGTCAAGCTGGTGCCGCCCCCGCAGGCCAACGACGAAGCCCCTCTGCGCGCGCTGATCTTCGACTCCTATTACGATCCGTACCGCGGCGTAATCGCGCATGTGCGGCTCAAAGAGGGAACCGTGCATCCCGGCGACACCATCCGCATGATGAGCGTGGGGAGCGAGTTCACCGTGGTGGAGTGCGGCTACATGCGTGCCACGACGTTCGAGCCCGCGAGCGAGCTTTCCTCCGGCGAGGTGGGCTATATCACCGCGTCGATCAAGGCGGTGAAGGACGCGCGCGTCGGCGACACCATCACCCGCGCCGACAACCCCGCCGCCGAGCCGCTGCCCGGCTACCGCGCCGTGCAGCCCATGGTGTACTGCGGCATTTACCCGGCGGACGGAGCGAAATACCCCGATCTGCGCGACGCGCTCGAAAAGCTTCAGCTCAACGACGCGGCCCTCTCCTTTGAACCGGAAACGTCCGTGGCGCTCGGCTTTGGCTTCCGCTGCGGTTTCCTCGGCCTTCTGCACATGGAGATCATCCAGGAGCGTCTGGAACGCGAATACAATCTCGACCTGATCACCACGGCCCCCAGCGTCGTGTACCGCATCACGAAAACGAGCGGCGAGGTCGTGTTCATTGATAACCCGACGAACTACCCCGACCCGTCCCTCATTGCGGAAGCGGAGGAGCCGATGGTCAACGCGCACATCTATTCCCCGACGGATTATGTGGGGAACATCATGGATCTGTGTCAGGACCGGCGCGGCACCTTCCGCGACATGACCTACATCGACGCGGATCGCGTGGACATCCATTATGAACTGCCGCTTAACGAGATTGTCTACGACTTCTTTGACGCGCTCAAATCCCGCACGCGCGGTTATGCCAGCTTTGACTATGAGCTGAACGGCTACCAGAAGAGCAAGCTGGTCAAGCTGGATATCATGCTCAACGGCGAGATTGTGGACGCGCTCTCGTTCATCATCCACGAGGACAAAGCGTATCCCCGCGCGCGGAAGATGGCCGAAAAGCTCAAGGAGAAGATCCCGCGCCAGCTGTTTGAGGTGCCGATTCAGGCGTGCATCGGCGGCCGCATCATTGCCCGCGAGACGGTGAAGGCCATGCGCAAGGACGTGCTCGCGAAGTGCTACGGCGGCGATATCACGCGAAAGAAGAAGCTGCTGGAGAAGCAGAAGGAAGGCAAGAAGCGTATGCGCCAGCTCGGTACGGTTGAGGTGCCGCAGGAGGCGTTCATGTCCGTCCTCAAGCTGGATGAATAAAACATGAAGTTTTCGCACAAGCCTTTTTCAAAAGGCTTGTGGGGGTGAATGGGGTGAAACCCCCTTCAAAGCATGCGAAGCCAAAGAAACCCAGGAAAAAGAGCGCAGCGATTTTTTCCGGACGGCTGCCCACAAAAAAATCGTCCCCTCCGCGGTTCCTTACACCGCAGAGGGGACGATTTCTATTTTGAAGCGTAGTATTTTATTTTTGAGCAAAATCCCGGATATCCTTGGCAAGAATGTGAATCAGAGAAAGCTGATCCAGCGTGCATTGCGACAGAACGGTTTGAATTTGAGAGAGCATCCCCTCCCGATCGCCTTCTTCGGCCTGCGTGGAAACAGGGATCAGATCATCCAGCGAAATTTTGTAAACCGTACAAAGCTCCACCATCCGTTCCAGACTCAGCCGTTTCCGGCCGCGTTCCGCTTCTCCATAATACTGTGGGTCAATATTCAGCAGATCCGCGACGGTCTTTTGCGTGTATTCATACTTTTCGCGGTATTTCCGCATATTTTCCCCTATCGTTGCCGTCAGGTCGTTCAGCAATGCAATCACCCTCATTTCTGAGTTTAACAATATCAAATTTACATATAAATGAAAAGAGAAACATAGTGTATATATCATTTATAAAGTTATGATATGATAATAGTTGCTATTTATTATTAAATTTGATAAAATGATATGTAAAGAAATAAATGGAATGGGGCATGACAGATGAAATGCCAAGTCGAT
>DVGZ01000128.1 GCA_018712435.1 Candidatus Caccousia avicola | reverse complement strand
CCCGGTTTCCATGGCCTTTTTTAGGGAATCATAGAGCTGGCGGTACAGCGGTTCTCCGTCTGCGTGAATTTCCAGATATTCATACGCCAATCTGTACACCTCATTTTTTTACAAACTGTGTATTTCATAATGGACAGATTTCTTCTATGATGGTAACACAGTAAAGAGAAAAACGCAATCCCGGGGAAAAAGCGTTTGGCGGGAGGATTCCCGTGGAAAGAAAGGCAGGAAATCGTCATGCGAATCAATACGTCAAGAAAAAGCGGCGCTGTCAATCTGGCCCTGACGGGTCTGATGGGCGCGCTTGTGATAGTCGGTACCTTCATCAGCATCCCAATCCCGGTGCTCGGGGACAGAACCATGATCGGTCTGGGCAATGTGTTCTGCATTCTCTCCGGTCTGCTGCTCGGGCCGGTATACGGCGGTCTGGCCGCCGGTGTGGGCTCCGGTGTGTTTGATCTGGTGGGCGGCTGGGCCGCCAGCGCTCCCACCACGCTGATCAATAAATTCATGATGGCCTTTGTCTGCGGTGCGATTGCCTGGTCGGGCCGCTCGGAGGGCCGCCGCCTGCCCCGTGTGATTGCGGGAGCGGTCAGCGGTTCCCTGACCTACTGCGTGCTGTACCTTTTCAAATCCTTTGTGGAAGCCAAGCTGGAGGGCAGCGCCGACGAAGCGGTGGCAATCCTGCTCGGCACCAAGGCAGCGACTACGATTGTAAACGCTATCATTGCGGATGTGGTGGCTGTGCCGCTTGCGCTGGCGATCCGCCGTTCGCTGGAATCCAACCGCATGTATCTGGGGCTGGTGGAAAGCTCCACGGCACAGCTGGAGGGACATGATCTGCGCCGTGGAATTGCGGTGACGCTTCTGCTGGTTCAGTCTGTGCTGCAAATTGTCTGTGTGGCAGCGCTGCTTCCCTCCGTGCAGTCCGCCGCGGCGGAATCGGGGGCATCTCTGATGATCTGTCCATTCTGGATTGCGGTATTCTTTTCAGCGGCGCAGGCGGTGTGTGCGGTATTTCTGGCCCGCCGGAGCCGCTACAGCGCGCCGATGACCGCGTTGTGTGCCGTGATTTCCGTCGCGTTTTCCGTCTGGTTCCTGATCGCGGGCGTACAGCAGGCGGTGCTGGCAAAATATCTGCCGATTGGTATTGTTTTTCTCGTCATTCTTCTGGCAGCCATTGGTTTCCTTCTTCCCACTGTGCATGCGCAGGGAAGAAAAAATGCGTAACAGTGGAAAAATTTGTGTGTTTTAAATGAAGTTTTCGCCCGCCTTTTTCAAAAGGCGGCGGGGTTTTGGGGCAGAGCCCCATCAAATCGCGCGAAGCACAGAAAAGCCAGGAAAAACAGCGAAGCGATTTTTTCCGGACTGTTATCACCGTTCCAAAACAACATTTATCAACATTTATATTACTATATCGACTATTTTAGGGATCGCCGTTTTTCGGCGATCCATTTTCGTTTTCTGTTGGTCACAAAAGGTTTACATTTCCCGAAAATGGCTCTGGGCCTGCATTTTTGGGAGGAGGGCCGCAAATAATGATTGATAAGAAAGGGGAATAATGGTATAATCGATCTATTCATGAACTACTATCGCCGCAGAAAAAAACTCAAAAATACTTTTCTGTGAGCGGAAAGGATCAACAGAGCATGATGCAATTCCAACGCAAATTTCTTCTGCGGGACACGCTCCTGCTGGGGATTTCTCTGGCTGTTCTGACGATGGCGGCTTTCACCTCGTCCTTCGGAGGCCGGTGGTATTCCATCGCCGCGAATATGACGCTGGCGGGGCTTTCCCTTCTGAATCTTGCCATGCTGGTCTATGAGCTGTCCGATGTACGAAGAAGGATTCCTCTTCTGATTTTTCAGGGATCGTATAACCTTCTGCTTTTGGGACGCGTTTATACCACATGGCTGCAAAATTACGACAGACGGCTGGATATCCTGGAAGCCGACGGATACGATTCGTTGTACTGGTCGCTGCAAATTTTGGCGATTTCCCTGTTTGTCGTTTATCTGGCGTACAGAGCCGCCGGGTTTTTGTTCCGGAAACGGGAGCTTTCCGTGGCGGTTGAGGGAGCGAAGAAAATATGGGACCATCCTCTGATTCCGGTGATTCGCCAGCTCAGCCGGTGGGTGCTGTATATCAGTTCTCTTGCCTCCTTCTTTTCGCTGGGAAACACCATTCTGTTTGTCCTGCGCAACGGTTATCTGACCTCCTTTACGGAAACGGCCGGCGTACCGTCGATCGTCAGCCGCTTTGCGCTGTTCTTTACTCCGGCCTTTGCCGTATTTCTTGCCACGCTGCCCTCCGCGAAGCAGATGCGCTTGCCGCTGTGTGTGTACGGCGTTTATTTGCTGGCTTCCGTGTTCACAGGCCGCCGCAACACTATTGTAACAAGCCTGCTGATGCTGGTGGTCTATTTTGTGCTGCGGGATAATCTTCTGCCGAAGGAAAAGAGGATTCTTACCAAGCGTCTGGTGCTTTTGGCCTGTGTGGCGGGGCTTGCCGGCGTTTATCTGCTGCAAATGGTGGCCTATCTCCGTTCAGGAATTTTGGGAACGGGAGATTCCTTCTTTCGCACGATTATCAGCTTTATCGACTCGCAGGGAGCCAGCTTCCGCGTGGTGGTCAAAACGATCGATTATATGGAATTTTTCGATCCGCAGACGACATACCGCTTCCTTCTGTTCCCGCTGGAGCTGTTTGTGACGAACAATTCCATCGGTCAGACGGTCTTCCACACCGATCCAATTATTTCTCTGCAAACGGCGGAATTTGCCGAGAGCACAAACAGCTATTCCCATGTGCTGACCTATCTGGTGGATCCCGCGCGGTATCTGCGCGGCGAAGGATTCGGTACTTCCTATGTGGCGGAGGGATATGTGGCCTTCGGTATCGCGGGCGTGGTGGCGCTCAGTGTGATGATCGGCGTGGCCTTCCGCTGGTTCTCTTCCATGATGGGTCGTTCCTGGCCTGCGATTGCGCTGGGGCTGATTGCCATCAAGAGCTTTGTGTATCTGCCCCGCAATTATGCGCTGATCTGGATTACGGATGTGTTTAATGTGACGTATCTCTGCTTCCTTCTGGGTCTGTATCTGGCAGCTCAGCTGTTGTATACGCTGGGCACGCATCTGCGCCGGGGGACGGAACCGCCGGAGGTGAAAGCATGAAGGAGCAAGGCAAAAAAACCGGTGTTTTGCAGGATGCGCTGAGCACCTTCGGAACCAATGCCTTTGGAGCTGTTCTGGCCCTGATTTCCAGCTTCTGCATCATGCCGGTGCTGGATCCGGGCGAGAGCGGCCTGATCACACAGAACCAGATGGTCGGAAGCGCGCTGTTCACTCTGCTGTCCTTCAGCGTAAACTCCTCCATCATTTATTACGTCTCCCGCTGCAAGCTGAAAAATGTCGTGCGCTCCATCAAGCGGGTGACCGTGGTGCTGACCGTGCTGATTGCGCTGGTGGGCGTGCTGGTGGTACTCATTCTGCGCGACAGCTATTTTGCGGATACCGCTCTGCTCTACTGCGTGTGCGCGGTCGCGTACGGCGTGTTTTCCTTCGTGTCCAATATTTTTCTTGCCATCCTGCGGGGAGAAAACAAATTCCGCACCTATAACCTGATCAATCTGATGCAGCGGGTGCTGACAACGCTGTTTTCCCTGACGGTTTTTATTTGGCCGACTGCCGCCGTTATCGTCTCAGGCAGTATTTTCATCCTGCTGCTGTCGATCATCATGGCATGGCGCTCCATCCGCCGCGACGTTTCCTACGCGCAGTCGCCGCCTGCTCCTGAAAACGATCGGGAGATTGGCTCCGGCGAGCTTCTTCGCTACAGCTTGAAATCGCATGTTTCCAATGTGCTGACCTTTACCAACACCAACGTCAGCTCCATCATCCTCAAAGCGAACAACGGATTGACGGATTTTGGCGTGTTCACTAAAGCGTATACGATTGTCCAGCAGATCTGGATTCTGCCGGACGCTGTGAGTATGGTCATCATGTCGCGGATCGCGGCGATGACGGATACGAAGGATAAAACCAAGCTGGCGACGCTGTCCTGCAAGCTGGTGACGTATATCACCCTGATTTGTCTGCCGCTGGTTGTCCTTCTGGCAAAGATATTCATTCCGATTCTGTTCCCGAAATATGTGGACTGCATCCAGCCCCTCACCATTTTGACCGTGGGCAGCTTTTTCATCACCTACGCGAAGGTGCTGGCAAACTCCATTGCGGCTTACGGTAAGCCGGAGCTGAACATCATCTCCACCGCGGTGGGCGTGGTGTTCAACCTCGGGCTGAGCCTGGTTTTGATCCCGCATTTTCTGGTGGCGGGAGCCGCGATTGCGACGTCGCTTTCACTGACGGCTCAGGGAATTACCTCCATTATTATTTTCTGCGTCTATACCAAAACGCCGTTTTACCGGCTTGTGCTTCCCACGAGGGATGAGATTTCGCTGGCGGCGGGCCTTCTGAAAAGGGGAAAACGCACATGAGACAGCTTTTGTACTTGACTACCTCCTTTCCGTTTGGAAAAGGAGAGGACTTTCTGACGGAGGAGCTGCGCCACGCGCAGGGCTTTGACGATTATCTGATTGTTTCGTGTCACAGTGCTCCGGAGGATTCTCAGACAAAGCCTGTGCCGGACGGTATGCGCGTGGTACGTCTGAATGCGTCGCCCGATGCAGTCTCCTATCTCTCGGTGCTTTTCCGGCCGGATTTGCTCCGCGAAGCGATCGCGCTTCCGTTTCAGGGACAATCGTTTTTCGGAAAGCTGCATCAGCTCTTGTTTTTCCGCAGAAAGGCGCAGGCCGTCTATGAAGCGCTTTGCAGCGAAGTGCTTCCGTCGTTAACGGGGGAAGAAATCGTTATTTACAGCTATTGGTTTTATGACGCGGCTATGGCTGGCGCTCTCCTTGCCAAACGGCTGCGGGCAATGGGGAAAAGGGTTCATCTGCTTTCCCGTGCCCATGGGTTTGACGCGTTCCCGGAGCGCTCCCCGTATGGCTATTTACCGATGCGCCGCTTTCTGCTGAATCATTACGACGCGGTTCGCCCCTGCTCTCCGTCGGCGGCGCGGGCGGTGAAGGACGCCTTTCCGGAACAGTGCGGCAAGGTCCGCACGGCCTTTCTGGGAACAGCGGACCATGGCCTGCCGTATGGCTCGCGCAGTCCGGTGTTCCATGTCGTGACCTGCTCGTATCTGGTGCCTGTCAAACGGATTCCGCTTTTTGTGCAGGCCTTGGCGCTGGTTTCCTTCCCGATGCGCTGGACGCATATCGGCGGAGGCCCGCAGGAAGCGGAGGTCCGCGCCGCGGCGGAACAGCTGCCCGCCCATGTGGAATGGGAGCTTCCGGGGCCGATGCGCAATGAGGATTTGATGCGTTATTATGCGGAAACGCCTGTCTCCTGTGTGGCGAATGTCAGCTCCAGCGAAGGGCTTCCCGTCGCCCTTATGGAAGCCTGTTCCTTTGGCTTCCCCTGTATTGCCACGGAGGTCGGCGGAACGCCGGAGGCGGTACGGGACGGCGTGACGGGCTGCTTGCTTGGAAAGAATCCATCCCCGGAGGAGATTGCCTCCGCGCTGGAACATATGGCGCGTTTGCCGGAGGAGGAATATGCCTCCCTTTGCCGGGCGGCCCGCAAGCTTTGGGAGGACAAATTTCACGCGGAAAAAAATTACAAATTGTTTTATGAAGAGCTTTCTCAACTTTTGGGAAAGGACGGGGAATCATGAGCGAAAAGAAAAAATTTCTCTATGCCGCGACGGTTTCCACCGCCATGCAGTATTCCGGTATTCTGCGCAAGATTGCGGGGCAGACAGCTGGAATGGCCCGTCTTGGCTGGAATGCGAGCTATACCTGTGTGGAGGAGAACTGCCTGCTCAGACGCACAGGGGAACAGGAGGAGCGTTTTCCGTTTCCTGCCTGCACCAGATGGTCGGAACAGCAAAAGCATCTTGCCAACGCCATTGGAGCCCTTTTGGAGGAAGACCCCTGCGATATGGTTTATATCAAGGGCTTTCTGACAAACCCCTATCACCGCATGATAGCCAAAGCCGCCAAACAGGCGAACCCTTCCTGCCGTGTGGTGTTTGAGGTGGCGACGTATCCATACTGGGGAGAATACAAGCGCTTTTTCCGGGTGGATATGCAGAAGAAAAATGCGCGCGCTTTTCTGGGGCATGTCAAGGAGGTGCTCCAGCACGCGGGAACAACGCTTACCTTTTCCCGCTATGTCGATACGGTTGTGACGTTCGGTGAGCAGACGGATTCTCTGTGGGGGATTCCCGCCATCAATGTGGACAACGGCGTGGAGGTGGATGCGATCCCTCTGCGGGAGGATCGGGCTCCGCGCGACAGTATCCATTTGCTCGGCGTGGTGGGAACCTCGGTGGTGCACGGCTATGAGCGTGTGCTGCAGGGGATGCAGGCATACCGGGAAAAAGAGAATGGGATGCCGGTCTTTTTCCGTGTTGTGGGAAATAATGAAACCATCGTGGATCTCAAACGCATGGCAGCTTCGCTTGGTTTGGGCGATCGCGTGGAGTTTCTGGGCTACAAAAACGCGGCGGAGCTTGCACAGCTTTATTGTGAGAGCGATGTGGGAATCTCTCCTCTGGCGGAGTACCGCGTCGGTCTGAATCGTCTTTCGCCGCTGAAATCACGCGAATATCTGGCTTCCGGTCTTCCGCTTTTCTTTGCGTATGAGGACAGTCTTTTGACGCCGGATCTTCCGTTTGTCAAGATTTTTCCCAACGACCCCAGTCCGATCGATATCGAAGAGGTTGTGGATTTCGTTTCTGCCTGCCGGGCGGATCCGGAACTGCCGGAAAAGGAACGCCGCTTTGCCAAAGAGCATTTTGATTGGGAAATCATTATGAAGCAGATTCTTGATTTCACCGGCTGAATTCCGGGGAAACAAAACGGCAATGCTTTTTGAAAGAAGCGTGCCGGGATATCGAAATACCTGAAACAGGAGGATTCTTACATGGAATTGTATGTGTCGTTTTCGGAGATTTTCCGCTTTTTCAAGCGCCATCTCTGGAAATTCGCCGTGGTGGTCGTGGCATGTGGCGTGGTATTCGGCTTTCTCTCGCTGAAAACCTTTAAGCGGGAATACACGGCGACGAGCACCATTCTGGTTGCCTGCACGATTGACGACAACGCTTCCCCCGATTACAGCAACCAGTACGCCAGTATGCAGAATGTCCGTTTGCAGGCTGCCATTGCCATGGCTCCTTCGGAGGATCTGCGCCTGAAGGTGGCGGAGCGCGCGGGAGTGGATGAGGAGTCGCTGCACAGCATTGAAGCCAAGCAGATCGGCAGCTCCACGCTGGTGGATCTCACCATTTCCACGGATGATCGCGAAAACGCCGCTCTCATGGCGGACTCCGCGGCGGAGCAGATTGCGGAGGAGATTGCCGCTATCTACCCGACGCCTCCCATTCAGATTCATATCATCACCCATGCGGAAACGCCGGACGAGCTGTCCGCCCGCAGCTCTGCCATCAAGAGTGGAATCCTGGGAGTGGTATTTGGTGTGATTATTTCCCTGTGTGTTGGGATTGCCATGATTTTGTTGGACCACACCATCCGCAACGCCACCTATGTTTCCAAAAGCCTGCAAATGCCCTGCCTGGGTTCCTTTGCGTTAAAGGCCGAGGAGGAGGAACGCCGGGACGAATTCCGCCGCCTGCGCGCCGCCGTTACCCAGCAGGTGGGGGAGAAGGGAAGCCTTCTGCTGATTCCCGTCCACGGCAAAAAGGGAGCGGGGGAGACAGCGTGCGGGTTGGCTCATGCCCTTACGGTGGCCGGGCGTTCGGTCCTCTATCTGGAAGCTGATTTTTCCGGAGCCACGCAGGCTGCCGTTCTGGGCGCCGGACAGTCCAAAGGTCTTGTGGCAGCGCTGAAGGATGGTTCTTCGCCGAAAGAAGCGGCTGTTTCCACAAAGATCGAGGGGCTTTCCTTCCTCTCCTGCGGACAGGCGCAGGGCAGCTCCGCTGATCTGCTGGCATCCGACGCATTTTCTGCTTTCGTGAAACAGGCTTCCGACGAGTTTGACTATGTTCTCTGTGTCCTTCCGGACGAAGAAAATATGCCTGACGCGGATAACGCGGCGTCTGTGGCAAACGGAGTCCTTCTTGTCGCGGAGTATGGTGTGACCCCGTTCCGCGATTTCGAGGAAAGCCTGACGCGTCTGCGTACCGCGGGCGGCAAGATTTCCGGCTTTGTTCTGAACGGCGTGCGCTGATTGAACAGATCAAACAAGGGGCAATCTGTATCTGGAGATTTGACACCTGCATAGGATTCTTCCATCATCAAGAGTATGAAAAAGGGTTGCGGTTCCATCCTATTGGTGAACCGCAGCCCTTTTACTGTCAAAAGCAGACAGAAAGCTTTCTGTTTGCCTAGTTGGCAATCTTGTTCAGAGCATCAACATTGTGGTGCGTGTAAATGCCAGCATGCGCATAAGGGATGCGCTGTTTTCCTTTTCCGCTTTGATTTAGCCATCTACAGGAGTTCTCCTCGTCGCATCCCAAGTTTTGTGACGCAGGCAGGCGAAGTGTATTGTTGACACAGGCGCAAACATTCCTCGGAATGAGCGCGAAAGATTCCCCCATTCCATCAAATCTCTCAATGCTGCCGAATGACTGAAAAAGCAAGCGTTGATGCTTCATTTCAGATTTCTACCACCAAGGGTAATGATACAAATATTGTGAGTGGATACTTCTTTTGCAGCATGCTATGTACCTCTGGAAGCGTTGGCTTTCTGTTTTCTGCAAAAGCAATATGAAAGGGCAAGGGGGAGCAGAGGTGCGCGTTCTAAAAAATGCTTGCTCATAAAAAGGGACCGATACTTTCGCAAGTATCGGTCCCTTTTATCTTATTTTATTGCTTGTTCCAAGCTTTTGGCTTAGTACATGCCGCCCATGTCCGGAGCAGCCGGAGCAGCCGGCGGAGTGGGCTCCTTCTTGTCAGCGACAAGGCTCTCGGTGGTCAGAACCATCTGAGCAACGGAAGCAGCGTTCTGCAGAGCGGAACGGGTTACCTTTGTCGGGTCCACAACACCGAAGGAAATCATGTCGCCATATTCCTTGGTCAGAGCGTTGTAGCCATAGCCCAGCTTATCGGCGTTCTTGATGTTCTCCACGATGACGGAGCCCTCGACGCCCGCGTTCGCAGCGATCTGGCGGATGGGCTCCTCCAGAGCCTTGAGCACGATCTGCACGCCGGTCTTTTCGTCGCCCTCAACGCTGTTCAGCAGCTTCTCAACCTCAGGCAGAGTGTTGATGAGCGCAACACCGCCGCCAGGAACGATGCCCTCTTCGACAGCAGCCTTCGTGGCAGCCAGAGCGTCCTCAATGCGCAGCTTCTTTTCCTTCATCTCGACCTCGGTGGCAGCGCCGACCTTGATGACGGCAACGCCGCCGGCCAGCTTCGCAAGGCGCTCCTGGAGCTTCTCACGGTCGAAATCGGAGGTGGTGGTCTCAATCTGGTTGCGGATCTGGCCGACGCGGGACTTAATCTCCTCGCTGTCGCCGTAGCCGCCGACGATGATGGTGTTCTCCTTGTCCACCTTTACCTGACGGGCATGGCCCAGCTGGCTCATGTCGGTGTCCTTCAGCTCAAGGCCGAGGTCGGAGGAAATCACCTGGCCGCCGGTCAGAACAGCGATATCCTGGAGCATCTCCTTGCGGCGATCGCCGAAGCCGGGAGCCTTGACAGCAACGCAGTTGAAGGTGCCGCGCAGCTTGTTCAGAATCAGGGTGGTCAGAGCCTCGCCCTCAACATCCTCAGCAATGATGACGAGCTTCTTGCCGGACTGGACAATCTTCTCCAGCAGCGGCAGGATCTCCTGGATGTTGGAAATCTTCTTATCGGTGATCAGGATGTAAGCGTCGTCCATGACAGCTTCCATCTTGTCGGTGTCGGTTGCCATGTAGGGGCTGATATAGCCGCGGTCGAACATCATGCCCTCGACAACCTCGGAGTATGTCTCGGAGGTCTTACTCTCCTCAACGGTGATAACGCCGTCAGCGGTAACCTTCTCCATCGCCTCAGCGATCAGCTTGCCGATCTCCTCGTTGGAAGCGGAAACGGTGGCAACACGGGCGATATCCTCGGAGCAGGTGACCTTCTTGGAGTGGTCATGCAGAGCCTTGACGGAAGCGTCGACAGCCTTCTGGATGCCCTGACGGACCACCATCGGGTTCGCACCGGCGGTGACGTTCTTCATGCCCTCGCGGACGATGGCCTGAGCCAGCAGGGTAGCGGTCGTGGTGCCGTCGCCGGCGACGTCGTTCGTCTTAACGGAAACCTCTTTGACGAGCTGTGCGCCCATGTTCTCGAAAGGATCGTCGAGCTCGATTTCCTTGGCGATGGTCACACCGTCGTTCGTGATGAGCGGAGCGCCGAACTTCTTGTCCAGCACAACGTTGCGGCCCTTGGGGCCCAGAGTGATTTTAACGGTATCAGTGAGCTGGTTCACGCCGCTCATGAGAGCCTTTCTGGCGTCCTCGCCATAGATAATCTGCTTAGCCATGATACATTCCTCCAATTACAGATAATACAGATGATAATCGTTGTTTATCGGTTGGTGGTTTATTCCACAACCGCGAGAATATCGCTCTGGCGAACGATGGTGTATTCCTCGCCGTCGATCTTGACCTCGGTGCCGGAATATTTGCTGGTGATCACGCGATCGCCGACCTTCACATTCATCACGACTTCCTTGCCGTCCACAACGCCGCCGGGGCCAACCGCGATAACGTCGGCAATCTGGGGCTTCTCCTTTGCGGAGCCGGCCAGCACGATGCCGCTCTTGGTGGTCTCCTCAGCTTCCTCCATCTTGATCAGAACTCTGTCGCTCAAAGGTTTAACCGTCATTTCAAGATTCCTCCTTAGAAATATAACAGTTGAGAATTTACTTTATCAGTTAGCACTCTTTCTTTCTGAGTGCTAAGACTATTTTAGCTACTGTCCGCGCAAAAATCAAGAGGTTTTTGAAGAATTCTTCTGATTTCACAAAATATTTACAAATCGCCTGGACAGTGCCGTGGGGGGAGATCCCGGCCTGTGCCGGAAAGAGCAGCGGGAAAAGAAAATAAAAAAGGATCCGTTCCCTCATAGGGGGAACGGATCCAGGAAAGCAACATTTTCAGCCCTCACGCAGCTCGGGACCTGGCCGAAACAAGCGTACCGCCGCACTCAAACGGGATTCCATGCGCAGAGCGTGGTATAGATGGAAAAACTCTGCCACGGCGCAGATTTTGTCCGCAGTGCTGACCACGAGCGATTCCCGGTAGCGGGGATAGCTGCGAAGGGTGAGCGGCCACATGTGCTTGGCGATAATATCCTTTTCCATGTCGCTGAGTTCGCATAGCTGGGAAGCGTTGCGCAAAGCTGCCTGCGGATGGGTGAAGCCGTGCAGGCCGCTGTGGCTTCCCTTCACGCGCCAGTCGTACAGAAACAGATCGTGCAGCAGACCGCCGCGCGCCGCCGCCGTAAAATCCAGATGGAAAAAGCGGCACATCCGAAAGCTCAGATACGCGACAAAGATGGAGTGGAACAGACAGCTGATATCTTCGACATGCTGCGGCACACTGTCCATGGACAACACCTCGGGTGTGCCGATCAGGTCGGAGATGCAGGCGAAAAATTCATCGGATTGCTTTAATGGAAGCATGGATCGCAGCTTCTCTCCTTTTCATCAGAATTCCGGAAGAAGCTTTCCCCCGGACTGTTTCTATCCTATCACTGAATTGTGAATAATACGTGAACAACAGGAGGGAAAGACAGCGGAAATTCCTGACAGAAAGCGCCTTATTCCGTCAGCCAGAAGTAAGCGCTGTAGGGCGGCAGCTCGCTTCCGCCGCCAAAGTCGTGCGCTTTGCCGGAGATGAGATCAACCGCGCGTCCGGCGTTTGCGTTAAAGTGCGCTGTGTACGGTACATTGTCCGCGTTTACCGCCACCAGAACGCGTTCGCCGTCGCAGGAGCGCTCAAAGATCAGCTGACGGTTTGTCATGACGAGGATAGTGAAATCGCCGTTGCACAGGGCTTTGCTGCCGGTGCGCGCCCCGGCGAGCTTCCCGATCCATTCCGTCAGTTCGTTTTCCTGCGGAGCGTCGAAGCAGGGGCGAAGCGCGTCGTCGCCGTCTTCCTTGCGGCCCTCAGCGCCCCACTCGCTGCCATAGTAGACGCAAGGGATTCCGGGCATGCCGAACAGCAGGGCATAGAGGAGGGGTAAATGCTCCTTCTGCGTCAAAATGGTAGCCGCGCGGGTGACGTCGTGGTTGTCGGCAAAGCTCAGCAGGTGCTTGCCGCGATAGAGACACCACTGTTCCTTTCCAAACTGGCGCTGGAGCGAGTGACCGATCTCAAACAGGTTCATGGAATTCAGACTGGAATACAGACCCTTGCGGCATTCGTAGTTTGTGGCGCTGTGGCACATGCCGTCGTTCGTGATCTGGTTGTAGTCGCCGCCAATCATTTCGCCCACCAGGAAGAAATCCTTCTTCAAGCCGTCGCAGAAGGAGCGCAGGCGGGACAGGAAACCGCGATCCAGACAGTAGGCCACGTCCAGGCGCAGGCCGTCAATGTCGAATTCACGCACCCAGCCTTCAATGCAGGAGAAAATGTGACGCACCACATCCTCGTTGTGGAGGTTCAGCTTGACCAGCTCAAAATGGCCTTCCCAGCCTTCATACCAAAGGCCGTCGTTATAGCCGTTGTTTCCGCCGAAGTTGATGTGGAACCAGTCGCGGTAAGGGGAGGATTCCCGGTTTTTCAGTACATCCTGGAAAGCCCAGAAGCCGCGTCCCACATGGTTGAACACGCCGTCCAGCACAACGCGGATTCCGTTTTCGTGCAGCTTGGCGCACAGAGCGGCGAAGCTTTCGTTGGTGCCCAGGCGGCGGTCAATCACACGATAATCGCGCGTATCATAGCCGTGGCGATCGCTCTCGAAGATGGGGCAGAAGTAAACCGCGTTCATGCCCAGATTGAGCAGGTGCGGGATCCACTCCTCGAAACGCGAAAGACCGGGCTCTGCCGGTGCGGAGCTGCCGTCGTTGTCTTTCGGCGCGCCGCAGAAGCCGAGCGGATAAATCTGATAAAAATTGCTTTCATATGCCCACATGGATAAGTTCCTCCTCCAGAAATTTTTGATCTATAAAATCCAGCAGCAAAAGCCTTGCATCTGCGCGGCCTGTGCCGGATGCTCAGCCGGACGGCTGAGAAACAAGCCGGGCTGCAAGAGCCATCAGAGCGTCATGGTCATTGGGGCAATCGCCGTCAATCACCGCGTCAAGCAGACGGTGCAGCAGCTTTCCCAGAGCGGGGCCCTGCGCATAGGCGGCGAGGTCGCGTCCGTTGACGGCCAGCCGATCCAGAGACCAGCATTGTCCTTCCCGTTCGATGCGCTCCAAATCCTCCTCCGCCTGAACCAGAATGGGGAGACGGCGGAAGGCGGGGGAGGCGTGCGCCAGCGTATCGGCGCGGTTGACCTCCAACAGCTTACGGTAGAGCGGTACGCCGAGCCGGTTGAGCCAGCGGCGGACGTTGGCTTCCCCGCAGGCGACCGAAAAATCATGGCAGCGGACCAGAGCCGTCACATGCTCTGTCATCTGACGGCTCAGGCGCAGGCGTTCGCAGATGCGTTTCGCAATCGCGGCTCCCGCTTCCTGGTGCCCCCGAAAATGACAGCCGCCGTTCGCGTCAACGCTTTTGCACAGAGGTTTCCCGATATCGTGCAGCAGAACGGCAAGCCGAAGCTCGGGATCGTTCGCGGTATGTTCCAGAGCATGAAGCGTATGCTCCCAGACGTCGTATTGATGGTATGGGCTGTGCTGATCCAGCCCGGCCAATGGACCCAGCTC
>DVGZ01000002.1 GCA_018712435.1 Candidatus Caccousia avicola | reverse complement strand
TCAAGCTTACCACTGAGGTTTAGGGCATTCGCCCGTTTCCATACGCTGACGGAACAACTCCAGCAGCCAAGATAACAAAAAACAGAGTCCCCACGCGGAAACTCTGTAATACCATCAAAAAGACTTGCTCTTTCCATTATTTAGTGGTATAATATACGAGTAGGTTACCAAAAAAGAAAATAACATTCACTGGCGACGATTGATCTACCAAATCAACCGCCGCCCCGCCAGAAGGTATGAGCGTACCAACTGACTTTTGTGAACGCCATTACTGCGTTATATTATAGCGCGTTTTGGATACATTTGTCAAGGTCTGTTCCCTTCTGTGCTGCGGGAATGGACCTTCCTTTTTTGTGTAACCAGTGCACCTTCGGTGCGCTACCCGTACCTTGACAACCGAACGAGCCTGCGGCGAAGTCATACCCCTGCTCATATCAGCATTCGCATGTGCGAGCCACTGACAGGGAGCAAACGTAAGAGAACGCTACCTCACAAAAGGGGAGCGCTTACCCAAAAGCAGGCACACGACCACGAATCGTGTGCGCTTGAAGGAACCTTCGTCGGAGACAGGCCATCAAGCTATGACAACATTCTGGGGCAGGTACCATCTGCTCCGCTTGTTGTCATATCTAAGCCCTGAACTTTTTATCAGCGTTTAGATATGACAACAAGGCCGATTTCTCGGCCTCTTGTCATTTTGGTGGACGATATAGGACTCGAACCTATGACCCTTCGCACGTCAAGCGAATGCTCTAGCCAGCTGAGCTAATCGTCCATATCTTGCATTTTTTGTGCGCTCTCCCGAGTGCTTGATTATTATACCCTATCATTTTCAAAAATGCAAGCGTTTTTTTCAGAAAATCTGAAAAATTTTTCTGAGCCAAAATTCCGGCGGGAAAACGGGCGTTATCCTTCCTCCTGCGCCCGGATTTTTTCATCCAGCTCGTGCAGGTAGATCCAGCGCTCCATCTTTTCTTCGAGCATGCGGTCGGCTTCCTCCTTTTCGCGGGACAGCTCCTGCAAGCGGCCGTAATCGCTGGCGGATTGCTCCATCTCCCGGAGAAGGAAAGCGCACTTTTCTTCCAGTTCCGCCACCTCCGCGTCGATCGTCTCAAACTCGCGCTGTTCGCGGAAGGTGAATTTCAGCTTCTGGGGAGTGCGGCGGCGCTCCTGCTTCGGGCGCGGCGCGTCCGCGCGATCGGCGGCGGGAGCGGGACGGGCGGCGAGATAATCGCTGTATCCGCCAAGGTACTGCCGCAGGGTGCCGTCTTCCTCAAAGGCGAACAGGTGCGCCGCGACGCGGTCCATAAAATACCGGTCGTGGGAGACGGCCACCACCGCGCCGGGGAAAGCGTCCAGATAATCCTCCAAAATGGCGAGCGTTTCCACGTCCAGATCGTTGGTCGGCTCGTCGAGGAACAGGACGTTCGGGGCCTGCATGAGGACGTTGAGAAGCTGCAAGCGGCGGCGCTCCCCGCCGGACAGGCGGCCGATGGTGGTATATTGCAGGGCGGCGGGGAAGAGGAAGCGTTCAAGCATCTGGGAAGCCGAGACGGTTCCCTCGGGAGTCTCGATGCGCTCGGCGGTGTCGCGGATGAAATCAATCACGCGCTGCGACGGGTTCAGCTCCTGCCCCTCCTGGCTGAAAAAGCCGATCCGCACCGTCTCGCCGCAGACAACTTCCCCTTCATCCGGGGCCAGACGGCCCGCCAGGACGCGCAGCAGCGTGCTTTTGCCGCAGCCGTTCGGTCCGACAACGCCGAGCCGGTCGCGGCGTGCCAGCAGATAGGAAAAGTCATGAAACAGGCTCCTGCCGTCATACGATTTCCCGATGGCGGTTGCCTCGATCACCTTTTTGCCGAGACGGCTGGAGAGGGCGGAGAGCGTCAGCGTTTCCTCCTGCTCCTGCACAGGCTGACTGCTCAGCTCCTCAAAGCGGTTGACGCGGAATTGCGCCTTGGTGCCGCGGGCACGCGCGCCGCGCTGAATCCAGGCCAGCTCCTTTTTCAGCAAAGCCTGCCGCTTGCGCTCGCTCGCGGCCTGCATTTCCTCGCGCTGGGCCTTGAGCTCGAGATATTTGGAGTAATTTGCGGGATACTGATAGAGGGAACCGCCCTGCAATTCCACGATACGGTTGGAAATCCGCTCGAGAAAATACCGATCGTGGGTGATCATCACGACGGCTCCGTTGAATTTCGCGAGAAAGTCTTCGAGCCACAGGACGGTGTCCATGTCGATGTGGTTCGTCGGCTCGTCCAGGATGAGCAGGCGGGCGTGTCCCGCGAGAGCGGCGGCGAGCGCCGCGCGCTTCTTCTGGCCGCCGGAAAGCTGGGACACGTCCTGATCCAAATCACGCAGGCCAAGGCGCGTCAGCAGCGCGCGGCATTCGTATTCCGCCGAGTCTCCCGAAGCGGCGTGCAGCATGGTCTGGCGCAGGACGGAAAGCCCCTGGGTGAATTCCGGATTTTGGGGCAGATAGGCTGTGCGCAGCCCCGTCATGCGCGTGACGCTGCCGCTGTCCGGTGTTTCCAGCCCGGCCAGAATCTTGAGCAGGGTGGATTTTCCCGTCCCGTTCACGCCAATGAGGCCAATCCGGTCGCCCTCGTTGACTGTGAGGGATACGTTTTGAAGCAGCGTTTTCTCGCTGTAGCTTTTGCTGATGGCTTCCGCCGTGAGATAAACCGTCATCTGTCTGCGCCCGCCTTTCCACTTTTCCGCGCGCTGTTTTCCGCGCGGCGCTTTCCTATTGTACACGATCCGGCGCGGAAAAGCAAAGGCCTTTCCGGAAAGGCTTCGCCCTTGAAAACGCGGTTGGATGCGCCTATAATGAAACCATCACGACTTGCCGAAGGGAGGCTTTTTTATGTCGGTTGGTCTTGTACTCGAGGGCGGAGGAACCCGCGGCGCCTATACGAGCGGTGTGCTCGACGTTTTGCTGGAAGAAAAGATTTCTTTCCCCAACGTCTACGGGATTTCCGCGGGAGCGTGCAACGCGGTCAGCTTTCTGGCGGGCCAGCATGGGCGCAATTTCGAAATCTTTTACAACTATATCCGCGACGAGCGGTATTTGAGCGTCACCAGCTTATATAAGACGGGGGCGATTTTCGGCTTTGATTTCATTTTCGGGGAACTGTTCCACAAGCTGGTTCCCCTTGACTACGACGCGTTGTTTTCGTCGCCGGTCCGCCTGCGCACGGGGGCGACCGATCTGAAAACCGGCCAGGTGGTCTTTTTCGACAAGGAGGACATGGACGACATGCTCGTCCCGGTGCGTGCATCCAGCTCGCTGCCGTTTGTGTCCCCGATTGTGTCCTACAAAGGCTATGAGCTGCTGGACGGCGGCTGTGCCATGCCGATTCCGCTCGAACAGTCGATGGTGGACGGCAACCGCCGGAATGTGGTCGTTCTCACGCGCGATCCGGCGTACCGCAAAACGCCGAAATCGGATTTCCCGCGCGCCGTGCTCCGCGTCAAATACGGCGACTACCCGAATTTTGTGCAGACAATGCTGGATCGCAGCCAGATCTATAATAGTGAGGTTGAGCTGTGCCGTGTGGAGGAGCGTCTGGGCAACGCCGTTGTGGTGCGTCCGCGCACGCCGCTGCTGGTGAGCCGGTATGAGAAGGATCCGGAGCGGCTCAAAGCGATCTACGAGCTGGGGCGCGAGGACTGCCGCCGGAAGCTTCCGGAGATCCGCGCGATTCTTGCGCGCGACGCACAGGAAGGCGGCGCATAAATCAGGAGAGAAGGGAAGGGGAACACCGTGGAGCACGAGGACCTTTTGAATGTCGCGACGGAAGCCGGAAGCCTGCTGCTGTGCAGCGGCGCGGAGATTTACCGCGTGGAAGAATCCATGCGGCGGATTTTCGAAGCGTATGGGGTGCGGGACAGCAATATCTTTGCCATTCCAAGCTGCATCTATGTCACCATCAACGCGCCGGGGGGAGCGCCCATCACCCGCGTCAAGCGCATCCTGGATCGGCAGACGAACCTGGATCGCGTCGACAGGGCGAACGATGTGTGCCGCCGCATTTGCCGTGAGCGGCCTTCGTTTGAAAAGGCGCGCAGCATGCTGGACGAGGTGAAGGCGCGCCCGGTTTACGGTCTGGCCGCTCAGCTTGCGGCGGCTCCGCTGGTGGGCTTTTTCTTTTGTCTGTTTTTCGGGGGAAGCTTTGAGGATGGTCTGTGGGCGGCCCTGTGCAGCGCTGTGATGCGGCTGCTGCTGTACGGGTTGGAGCGGCTGCGCGTCAACGCGTTTTTCTGCAATCTGTTTGGCGGGGCGGTGTTGGGATTTATCACGCTGGGAGCCGTCACCCTTGGTTTTTCCGTCAACACGGATAAGATCATCATCGGCGCGCTGATGAATCTCGTGCCGGGGATTGTGATCACCACCTTCATGCGCGACATGATGGCCGGGGATGTGGTCGCGGGGCTGATCCGCTTTTCGGAAAGTCTGTTGGTCGCCACGGCGATCGCGCTCGGCGTGGGCGTTTCGCTCATGCTGCCGCGCCTGATTTTCGGAGTGTAAGGGGGGAGCCGCATGGAATATCTGCCTTGTCTTTATGCGTTTGGCTGCTGCATGGCCTTCTGCGTCGCGTTACAGGTGCGCGGCGCGGCCATGTTCTGGACGTCGCTCGGCGGGGCGCTGGGCTGGTTTGTCTATGTGCTCTGTGCGCCGCTGCAAAACGATATCCTGCAATACTTTTTCGGTACGCTGGCGCTCGCCGTCTACGCGGAGGTGATGGCGCGCGTGCGCCGCTCTCCGGCCACGGGATATCTGCATGTCGCGCTTCTTCCCATGGTGCCGGGAGGCGGCATCTATTATACAATGGAATACGGCATTGCCGGGAACACGGAGATGTTCCTGGAAACGGGGATGCACACGCTGGGAATCGCGGGCGCGCTCGCGCTCGGGATCCTGGTGGTGTCAACGCTCGCGCGGATTGTGGCTCTCGTGGGGGAGGAACGCCGGGAACGCCGCGCGGGGCGCGCAGGATGACCGAATTCTTTGCACCGTTTTTGACAAATTCTTCAAAAATATGACTTTATAAAAAGAAGGCAATATGATAAAATAAGGAGCAGAAAAAGGGAGATGCGGGGGGATTTTTGCGCCCGCGCCGCAAATTGGCCGCAAGGCCGGAAACGGGGGAAATTATGTCTGACGTAATTCGCGTATTTGTGGAGAAGAAACCGGGCTTCGATGTGGAGGCCCAGCACATCCGGGCGGATCTGGTGGAGAATCTCGGCATGAAGTCCGTCACGGACGTGAAGCTGCTCAACCGCTACGATATTTCCGGGATGAGCGCGGAGGAATTCGCGCAGGCGCGTGACACTATTTTCTCGGAGCCGAATGTGGACAATGTCTATGAGGAGACCTACGAGGCGCCCGCGGGCTACCGCGTGTTTGCCATGGAGTACCTGCCCGGCCAGTATGACCAGCGCGCGGACTCCGCGGCTCAGTGCGTCCAGCTTCTCACACAGGGCGAGCGTCCGCAGGTGGCCACGGCGCGCGTGGTCGCGATCGGCGGCGGCGTCAGCGACGCGGAGCTGGAAAAGATTGAGCAGTACATGGTCAACCCTGTGGAGAGCCGTTTGGCGTCCCTCGAAAAGCCGGAGGCGCTCGGCCTGCAGGCCGACGTTCCCGCCGACGTGGCGCGGATCACCGGCTTCATCTCCTGGAACGACGCGGAAATGGACGCGTTCTACGGACGCATGAGCTTTGCCATGAGCCGCGAGGATCTGTTCTTCTGCCGTGATTATTTCCGCGACAGCGAGCACCGCGATCCCACCGTCACCGAGCTGCGCGTGATCGACACCTACTGGAGCGACCACTGCCGCCATACCACCTTCTCGACGCGCCTGACGGACATCGAGGTGGAGAAGAGCCCCGTTTCCGCCGCTATCGAGGAGGCGCTGCGCCATTATTTCGCCGTGCGCGATGAGGTGTACGGCCAGACGGATCGTCCCGTCTCCCTGATGGATATGGCCGTCATCGGCACGAAGGTGCTCAAACGCCGCGGCTTGGTGCCGGACCTCGACGAGAGCGACGAGATCAACGCCTGCTCCATCCAGGTGCCGGTCACGATCGACGGCAAGACGGAGGACTGGCTGGTTCAGTTCAAGAACGAAACGCACAACCATCCGACGGAGATTGAGCCGTTCGGCGGCGCGGCAACGTGCCTTGGCGGCGCGATCCGCGATCCGCTGTCCGGCCGCGCCTATGTCTATCAGGCCATGCGTGTGACCGGCTCCGGCGATCCGCGCGTCCCGGTGGAAAAAACGCTGCACGGCAAGCTTCCCAGCCGCAAGATCACCACCGGCGCGGCCCACGGCTACAGCTCCTACGGCAACCAGATCGGCCTTGCCACCGGCCAGGTCACGGAGCTGTACGATCCCGGCTATGTCGCGAAGCGTCTGGAGATCGGCGCGGTGATTGGCGCGTCCCCGAAGGCGAATGTGGTGCGTCTGGAGCCTGCTCCGGGCGACGTGATCGTCCTGCTCGGCGGCGCGACGGGCCGTGACGGCATCGGCGGCGCGACCGGTTCCTCCAAGGCGCACACGGAGAAGTCCGTGGAGGTCTGCGGCGCGGAGGTGCAGAAGGGCAATCCGCCCACCGAGCGCAAGATCCAGCGCCTGTTCCGCGATCCCGCCGTTTCCACGCTGATCAAGCGCTGCAACGATTTCGGCGCGGGCGGCGTCAGCGTCGCGATCGGCGAGCTGGCCCCCGGCCTGGATATCGATCTCGATAAGGTTCCGAAGAAATACGAGGGTCTCGACGGCACCGAGCTGGCCATTTCCGAGAGCCAGGAGCGTATGGCTGTCGTCCTTGCCCCGCAGGATGTGGAAGCCTTCTGTGCCGCTGCCGCGCGTGAAAATCTTGACGCTACGGTTGTGGCCGTCGTGAAGGCGGATCCCCGTCTTGACATGACATGGCGCGGTGACCGCGTTGTGAGCCTGGCGCGTTCCTTCCTCGACACGAACGGCGTGACCCAGAACGCGAAGGTGGAGATCACGGCGGTCGACCCGCAGAAGAATTACCGGACGATGGTTCCCGCCGATCTGGCGGGCAAGAGCACGGCGCAGGCGTTCCGTGAGAACCTGTCCCGTCTCGAGGTCTGCTGCCAGAAGGGCCTGGCGGAGCGCTTTGACGCTTCCATCGGCGCGGCGACCGTCAATATGCCGTTCGGCGGCAAGTACCAGCTCACTCCGGAGGAAGCCATGGCGGCGAAGCTGCCGGTGCGCCACGGCGTTACCGACGATGCGACTGCGATGAGCTTCGGCTACATTCCGGGCGTGTCCCGCTTCTCGCCCTTCCACGGCGCGGCCTGGGCTGTGGTGGAGAGCCTGTCGAAGCTGTGCGCCATCGGCGCGGATCCGCTCAAGGCCCGCCTGACCTTCCAGGAATACTTTGAGCGCATGACCGGCGATCCGAAGCGCTGGGGCAAGCCCGCCGCCGCGCTGCTCGGCGCTCTGGAAGCTCAGCTCGGCCTGGGCCTGCCCGCCATCGGAGGCAAGGACTCCATGAGCGGCACCTTTGAGACGCTTGACGTGCCGCCGACGCTGGTGAGCTTTGCCGTCACGATGACGAAGGCCAGCAAGACACGTTCCGCCGCCTTCACGAAGGGCGGTTCCAAGGTGTGGCTGCTGCCCCTGCCGGAAAACCGTGAGACGCTTCTGCCCGACTGGGAGAAGGTTAAGGAATTCTACCGCACGGTTCTCGGCCTGATGGAGAACGGCGCGATCGGCGCGGTTTCCGTGGTCAAGGAGGGCGGCGCTGCCGCTGCCGCCGCGCGGATGTGCTTCGGCAACAAGATCGGCTTTGCGTTCGCGGATCGGAGTGCGGAGGAGCTGTTTGCCCCGCTGTCCGGTTCTCTCGTGGTGGAAGCGTCCGGCGATCTGCCGGAGAGCCTTGGCGCGATCCTTCTCGGCGAGACGAAGGAGGAGCCGGAGGTGACGATCGGCGGTGAGACGATGGCGATCGACAGTCTGCTTCGCCTGTGGATGGAGCCGTTGGAAAAGGTGTTCCCGAACTATGCGCCCGAGGTTCCCGTGGAGCGCGATGTGCCGCTCTTCACGGAGCGCAATCAGAAGGCCCCGGCGATCAAGGCCGCGAAGCCGCGCGTCTTTATCCCGGTGTTCCCCGGCACGAACTGCGAATACGACACGGCCCGCGCCTTTGAGAAGGCGGGAGCCGAGACGGAGATCCTGGTCGTGCGCAACCTCTCCGCCGCCGCGATCGAGGAGACGATCGCACGCATGGAGGAGGCCGTGCGCCGCGCTCAGATCGTGATGCTGCCCGGCGGCTTCTCCGGCGGCGACGAGCCGGATGGCTCCGGCAAATTCATTGCCACCACCTTCCGCAGCCCGCGCATCGCGGACGCTGTGGCGGAGCTGCTGGAAAAGCGCGACGGCCTGATGCTCGGCATCTGCAACGGCTTCCAGGCGCTGATCAAGCTGGGTCTTGTGCCGTACGGCAAGATTACCCGTCCGAGCGAGGAAGCCCCGACGCTGACCTTCAACACCCTGGGCCGCCATGTTTCCCGCATGACCTATACCCGCGTCACCAGCGTGAAATCGCCGTGGTTCGCGGGCGTGAACGCGGGCGATGTGTTCGCGGTGCCGGTGTCGCACGGCGAGGGCCGCTTTGTGGCAAGCCCCGAGGTTCTGGACAGCCTGATCGCGAACGGCCAGATCGCCACGCAGTATGTAACGCCCTGCGGCAAGGTCAGCGGTTCGATTGAGTGGAACCCGAACGGCTCGGTCTGCGCGATCGAGGGTATCACCAGCGCGGACGGCCGCGTCCTGGGCAAGATGGGCCACACGGAGCGCAAGGGCGACCACCTGTATGCCAACGTTCCCGGCGAAAAGGATCCGCTTCTGTTCGAGTCCGGCGTGCGGTATTTCAAATAACGTGTTCCCGATCCCGTTTACCATCTGCAAGGAGGCAAGCTGATGAACTTGGACTTTATCCGCCGGACGTGGGCGGAGATTGATCTGGATGCCGTCGCCTATAATTTCCGCGAAATCCAGAAGCGCCTGAATCCCGGCACGAAGCTGTGCTGTGTGGTCAAGGCCGACGCGTACGGTCACGGTTCCGTCACCGTCGCGAAGGAATATGAGGCTATGGGCGCGGACTGGCTGGCCGTCTCCAACCTGGAGGAGGCCGAGGAGCTGCGCGGCGCCGGGATCCGCCTGCCGGTCCTGATTCTGGGCTACACGCCGCCGGAGCTGGCCATGCGCCTGTGTTCCGGGAATTTCTCGCAGGCCATTCTCTCGCTCGACTATGCGCTGCGCCTTTCCGACGTCGCCCAGCGCGGCGGCTATACCGTGAAGGGCCATATCGCGGTGGATACCGGCATGAGCCGCATCGGCTTTCTGTATCAGGACAAGGATCGCGACCGGGCGAGCATCGACGAGATGCAGCGCGCCAGCCAGCTTCCGGGGATTATCCCGGAGGGGATCTTCACCCACTTCTCCGTCGCGGACGGGGGAGAGGACGGCGGTTACTACACCGCGCGTCAGTTCCGGATCTTCACCCACGCCGTTTCCCTTTTGGAGCAGCGCCGCGTGACCTTCCGTCTGCGCCACTGCGCCAACTCGGCGGGCTTGCTCGATTATCCCGAGTTCCAGCTGGATATGGTGCGTCCGGGTATCATCCTGTACGGCCTTCAGCCCTCCTTTGAGATGCAGCATCCGCTTTCCTCCCGCCCCGCCATGTGCCTGAAAAGCATGGTTTCCCTTGTGAAGCAGGTGGAGGAGGGAACCACCGTCAGCTATGGCCGGTGCTTTACCGCCGATCGCAACATGATTGTGGGCACGGTCCCGGCGGGTTACGCGGACGGCTATCCCCGCGCCCTGTTCGGAAAAAGCTGGGTGACGGTCTGCGGCAAGCGCGCGCCGGTGATCGGACGGATCTGCATGGACCAGCTGATGATCGATCTGACGGATATCCCGGAAGCCAAGGTGGGCAGCGAGGTAGTGCTGTTTGGCCGGGATCCCTCCGCCGATGAGCTGGCTTCTCTGATGGGTACCATTGGATATGAGCTGATCTGCGGCGTGAGCCGCCGCGTTCCCCGCGTTTACCTGCGCAGGGGGCGGCCGATCTCCGTGGAAAACCGGATGCACCATCTCACACCGTAAAAACATAAAGTTTTCGCCCGCTCCCCCGGTATTGCGCCGGGGGAGATTTTTTTATTTTTTATACAAAAAAATCTCTTGCGCCGCGCGCCTTTGCAATGCTATCATAAAAAACAGCGGGGAAGAACGTTCCCGCGTACCGAATCCCGCACAGGGCGGGAGCCGGGAGGAGAATGCGCCGCATTTGGCGGCAGGGAAAGGAAGATGCACAAGAGATGAGAGAAAAGATGGACGAGCTGATCGACAGCTTGTGCCGGCAGGGGGATTACATGTGTCTGAACGTTCTGGTACAGCGGGACGGGGAGACGGTGTATTCCAAAACTGCGGGTTATGCGGACAGAGAGCGTGAAATCCCCGCGCGGGAGGATACGATTTTCCATCTGTATTCCATGAGCAAGCCTGTCACCGCGGCGGCTGTGATGAAGCTGTGGGAGGACGGTCTGCTGGATCTGATGGATCCGCTGACGCGCTATCTCCCCGCGTTCCGCGATCAGCCGGTGCGCGAGGATGGGCGGCTTGTGCCGCGTCAGGGCGAAATTACCATCCAGGACTTGCTCAACATGACGTCCGGGATCCCGTATCCGGACGGAGAGGAAACGCCGGAGATGAGCCGCCTGTTTGAGGAAGCGATGGACAAGGCCGAGGGGCCGGACGCGATCGGCACAGTGGAGCTGGCCAACCGCATTGCGCAGACGCCCCTGATGTTCCAGCCCGGCACGCGTTGGCGGTACGGCGCGTCCGCGGATATTCTCGGCGCGGTCGTGGAGGTTGTGTCGGGGATGCGGTTTGGGGAATACCTGCGGCGCTTCCGTCCTTTCGGATCACCTGCCGCAGCCGGTGCGGGATCGGATTGTTCTGGAAGTAAACCGCCGCATTCTGACCCCGTATCTGACGGAGCATTTCTGGTGGATGGGAAACGGGGATGAGGAGATGAACAACTGGACGCCCTGGTGCACGCAGAACGTGCTCCTGTGCGCGTTTGCCCTTCCCTTTGAGGAATCGGTGCGCCGCCGTGTGATAGAGCAGGCGTGCCGGTCGCTGGATTGCTTTTTAAAGGATTACGGCGAGGACGGCTGCTGCAGCGAGGGGGTGCAGTATTACGGTCATGCGGCGCGGTGCGTGGCAGCTGTCTGCGGATTTTGGAAATTGCCGCGCCGGGAGTATTCGATTCCATCTGGCACGAGCCGAAGATCGCGAATATGGCGTCTTATATTTACCACATGCATGTGGACGGGATGTATTATTTCAATTTCGCGGACTGCTCTCCCGTCGCGGGACGGCGCGGCGCGCGGGATTACCTGTTTGCCGTACGCACAGGGAACCAAGAGATGGCCGGATTGCCGCCGGAGCGCTGGGGGAAATCCTCTGTGAGGGGCTGACGGAAGCTCCCCGTGTGGAGGTGCTTTCGATTCAGGACGCGCGCCTGCGGCTGGCCTGGCCCGACACGCTTTACCGCCTGGTTCTTCCGTTTTCCGATCGGATTTCCATTCGTATCCACTGAAAAAACTTTTCGAGGTCACGGCTTTTTGTAAATATTTTTCAGAACAAATTGATTTTTGCCGCATCCTGTGGTACAGTAGGTGCTGTCTGAACGACGGATATTTGCGTTAGGGAGGAATAAAAATGAAGGGCTTGACCCAGCGGGAAGAAAAAATGCTCTCCTGGTTTTATAAGGAAGGAAAGCTTCCCTTTGACGGGGAAAAGGTAACGGTTTCCCATGAAGGGGACGGTATCGCGGTTTCGTGTGAAAATGGAAACGTGCAGCTGCGTCTCGGGCGCGAGGCGTATTTTGGACGCGCGCTGACGCTGCTCGAGGAGGGCCTGGCTTCGGGAAAGGATTTCTCTGTGGAGGAAACGCCGGCTTACTGCGATCTGGGTTTGATGGCCGACTGCTCCCGCGGCGCGGTGCTCAACCGGGACGGCTTCTGCAAGCTGGTTGTGAATCTGGCGCGCATGGGTTATACCGTGCTCCAGCTTTACATTGAGGACGTTTACGAGCTTCCGGAGTATCCATACTTCGGCTGGGGACGCGGCCGTTATACGGCGGAGGATCTGCGCTGGATGGACGATTTCGCGGATTCCTTCGGCATCGAGCTGATTCCCGCGATCCAGACGCTGGCGCACCTGCGTCAGATCTTCCGCTGGCGCGTGTTCCGCGACGTGCATGACCTTGACGACATCCTGCTGGCCGGAGAGGAAAAGACGTATGAGCTGATCGACGCGATGTTCCGTCAGTTCTCCTCGTGCATGAGAAGCCGCCGGATCAACATCGGCATGGACGAGGCGCATCTGGTCGGTCTGGGAAAATATCTGGATCAAAACGGCTACCGCGACAGAATGCAGATTATGCTGGATCATTTCAGCCGTGTGCATGAGCTGGCCAACAAGCACGGCCTGCATCCGATGATGTGGAGCGATATGTTCTTCCGTCTGGCGGCGGGCGGCGAATACTACGCCGAGGACTGCAAGATGGATCCCCGCATCGCGGAGACGATCCCCGAGGACGTTTCCCTGGTGTATTGGGATTATTATTCCGAGAAGAAATCCATCTATGACAACATGCTGGACCGGCACGCGGAGATGACGAAGAATATCATTTTCGCGGGCGGCGCGTGGAAATGGGTGGGCTTCTGCCCGAATAACCGCTTCTCCTTCCGCGTCACCAAGCTGGCGCATGAGAGCTGTGTTGAGCACGGCGTGAAGGAGGTTCTGGTGACCGCCTGGGGAGACAACGGCGGAGAAACCTCCTTCTTTGCCATTCTCCCGTCGCTGCAATACTGGGCGGAGCTGTGCTATGCCGGAAAGGCGGAGGAGGACAGCCTGCGCAGCCGTTTCCGCTTCGCGTGCCATGCGGACTGGGACGATTTCCTGCTGCTGGACGAGCCGCACTTCACCCCCGGAAACCTCGAAAACCGCTGCTCCATCACGGCGCACAAGTATCTTCTGTTCCAGGATGTGCTCCAGGGAATGTTTGACGCGCATGTGGAGCCGGATTCCTACGCCGCTCACTATGCCGCCTGTGCCGAAAAGCTGGAAAAGGCGGCGGAAAAAGGCGGGGAGTGGGCCATCCTCTTTGAGACGGAGGCCGCGCTGTGCCGGGTGCTGGAAATCAAATGCCGTGTCGGAATCGATCTGCGCGCCGCTTATCTGGCCGGGGACCGCGACGAGGCGATCCGTCAGTCCGGCGAGGTTCTGCCGGAGCTGCTGCGCCGTGTCGGCCACTTTGCGGAGCTGTTCCGCCGTCAGTGGTTCGCGGAAAACCGTCCCGCCGGTCTGGATGCGTTTGACGTGCGCATCGGCGGCCTGAAAGAGCGTCTCTGCGCCGCTTCCGCGCGTGTGGAGGGCTGGCTGAGCGGCGAGGTATCGTCGATCGAAGAGCTCGAGCAGCCGCGCCTGCCGTATGAAGGCAAGGAGCCTGAGAAGGGCCGCGAGGATCTCCCCTCTTTGCATTGGAACAACATCATTCTTCCCAGCGAGATCGGGGCAATCTAAAATGCCTTTTTGAGAAATCAAAGAAATGCAAACGTGAAAAAAGCTGACACCGCCAAACAGCGGTGCCAGCTTTTTTTGTACTGTTCCGTTCAGGCGAAGCTCCAATTCATACAGCCCGCCGCTGTGCTGCACCACGTTTCCCGTGGCCTGAAACCCATTGCGTTCATAGAGCCGCCTTGCGCCTGTGTTGGTGCTCAGGATCCACAGTGTGGGGCAATCCGTGCATTGCCCGATGGCAAAGGAGAGCAGCCGCGTTCCGTATCCTTTGTTTTGTTCGCCGGGCAGCACATACAGATTTTCGATCAAGCTGCCGCGCACCGAGACAATGCCCACCGGCTTTTCCTCCGTCAGCAGATACAGGCGCGCCCCCTTTGCAATCTCGGATTCCAGATAGCGCTTTTGGCGTTCGGGTGTATGGATAGCGAGAAATTCGGGGGAACAGATTTCCTTGTGGGAATCGATCCAGCTTTCGGAATGGATAGCGGCAGCCTGCTCCAGCTCCTTTTCTGTGACTGGTTGAATCATGGGTATGTCCCTCAAAGGTCGTCAATTTTCATGCGGTCCAGCTCCTGCTGGCTCGCTTCCTTTTCCTGCCGCTTGCGGGATTCCCGCGTCAGATAGCGGACCAGGAACACAATTCCGACCACGACGGCGGCCGTCGTGAGAAGTCCCAGAAACAGAAAAACAATCAGAATCAGCACATTTGGCGAAATACTCATGGTGTTTCCTCCTTGTGACGGCGGTACTCCGCAATGAGGAGCTTCGCCGTGTCAAAATCCATTTTTTCATCGAGAGCTAGGCGTTTGATCAGGGAAACATAGGGATCCGAGGCGCGTTCGCCGCTCAGGCGGATTTTCTGGATCAGGCGGTCCAGACGCAGGCGCACGGTGGGATAGGTCACGCCGTATTCGCGGGCGATCTCCTTGAGCGAACCGGAGGCCAGCACAAAATTCCGGATGAAGGAAACGTCCTCCTCATCAAGCTCCATCATCCAGTCCGGTACGGTTTGGATTGGCATGGCACTTTCCTCCTTTCACTATATTCAATATAAACTTTAATTTTGTTAAAGTCAATAGTAAAGATAAATTTTTATTTTATAAAAAATCCCCGCCGCGCGCATAGAGTGCGCACAGCGGGAAACGATAAGCCGAGAGGCCGTCGCACGGCCGGAAAGGAGGGATGAAGCGATGGATTTCCTCTGGGCGTTTCTGGTGGGCGGCGCGATCTGCGCCGTGGGCCAGCTTCTGCTCGATTATACCAAGCTGACCCCGGCGCGGATTCTGGTCCTCTTTGTGACGGCGGGCGTTGTGCTCAGCGCCGTGGGCGTGTATGCTCCGTTGGTGAAGCTGGCCGGAGCGGGGGCGACCGTGCCGCTCACAGGCTTTGGATATCTGATGGCGGAGGGGGTGCGCAAGGCCGTAGCGGAGGACGGCTTGTTCGGCGCTTTGAGCGGCGGTGTGGCGGCAGCCGCGGCGGGCATTGCGGCGGCGGTCTTTTTCGGATTCTTAGCCGCCCTCTTTTCAAGATCCCGAGATAAGAGCTAAACTGACGCAAAACCCGGTCTATCGCGCGGGGAAGCTTCTGTGGCGGGCGATTCGCATTCTCAGCGGAAAGATTCTGGGCCTGCTTCTCTGGACGCTGCTCAAATGGAGCTGGAAAAAATTTCGCCGTTTTCAGCGCACAAAAAAAGGAGGGGGCGATCCCCCTCCTTAAACTCGCACGGGTTTACTGGATGGAGCAGTCGAGATAATGCTCCAGCTCCTCCTCATCCTTCTTTTTCTTCTCCAGAAAAACAAAGACGGCGATAGCGGCAGCCGTCAGAGCGGCGACTGCGGAAAGTACGGTGACGAGTACGGCGAATCCACTCTTTTTCAAATCAGGCACCTCCGACGAATTCAATGTAAAACATCGCGCGGGTCAGGCACCTTGTCCCTTCCCGGATCAACACGCTGCTTTCTGCTTTCTATGATACTCAATTCCGGCAGAAATGTCAACTGGAAAGCAACACGGGGGTGCAAATTCATAGAATAGAAACAAAATAAAAAAAGCAGAGCTTTCGCTCTGCCTTTTTTAACGCTTGGGAACGCGAAGCTTACGCATTCGCCTTCTTCGTCAGCTGAGACTTCTTTCTCGCGGCGGCGTTCTTGTGCAGGATCCCCTTGGCGACGGCCTGGTCAATCTTCTTGACAGCCACGCGCACGGCCTCGGCCTTGTTCGCGTCGTTGCTCTCGATCGCGGCGTTCGCCTTCTTGATGGTGGTCTTGAGCTCGGAATTCGCGGCCTTGTTGATCAGCGTCTTGGTGGCGATGACTCTCACGCGCTTCTTCGCGGACTTAATGTTCGGCATGTGTACACCTCCTTTTCTTTTTCACGTAGAGTATATTTTACCATCAACCAACGGAAAAAGCAAGAGAAACACACAGGATTTCGCGCGACAGAGACAGGGTTTTCTTGTTTTCGGCAGACTGAACAAAAAAACGTTCCGGCGAGGGCTTATTTGAAAATAGAGAAGATACCGGATTTTTCCCGGAATTTTCAAACAAGCCTTTGGACGGGGAAAGGATGGAACGGATGGAATACCGCACCGATCTGGCTGTGGAATACACAGAGGAATCAACACACCGGCGGGAGGAGCAGGGGGAGTACGCAATCACACGCCTGACGCATGCGGGCCGGCGCTATGTGACGGTGGAGGCCCCTCCCTTTTCAGACGCGGCGGATGCGGGGGAGCTGGCCGAGCTTCTGGCGGAGGAGCTTAGGAAAATGCTTCCAGAGGAAGGGCCGGTGCTGGTGGCGGGGCTGGGGAACCGTTTTGTTACACCGGACGCGCTCGGCCCCCGCATGGCGGATCGCGTGCTGGCTACGCGCCATATCGGCGGGGAGCTGGCGCGGGTGTCCGGGCTGGATGGGCTCCGGCCGGTGGCTGTGCTGGCCCCCGGCGTGCTGGGCAGCACGGGCGTGGAGTCGGGGGAGGCCGTGGCGGCGCTCACGGCGGCGCTGCATCCGGCGGCGGTGATCGCCGTGGACGCGCTGGCGGCCCGCAGCTTGTCCCGGCTGGGCTGCACGGTGCAGCTCACGGACGCGGGAATTTCGCCCGGCGAGGGCGTGGGAAACCGCCGTCCCGCGCTGAGCTGGGAAAGTCTTGGCGCTCCCGTGATTGCCCTGGGAGTGCCGACGGTGGTGGACGCGGCCGCTCTGGCTGCCGGGCTGACGGGCGAGGATCCTTCTCCCGAAATGGTGGCCCCCCGTGGAGCGGCCATGATTGTTACGCCGAGGGAGATTGATCTGTTGGTGGACAGGGCCGCCCGTGTGCTCGCCATGGCTGTCAACCGTGCGCTGAATCCCGATCTTTCCCAGGAGGATTTTGCCCGCCTGGTGTCATGAGAGGGCGCGGACGCGCATACGATTGACATGGCGGGATCTCCGCCGGACAGGAGGATGCCGGATGGGAAAGCGGGAGGAAAAGGGAGGAAAGCTGTTTTGCGCGGCGGCATTGTGCGCTGTGCTGGGGGCGGCGGGCATGCTCTGCCTGTTTGAGACGCTCCCCGCCTTGGACGAGGGCGGCTTTTCCGTCGCCGCCGCCGGGTTCATTCTGCCGGATGGCGCTTTGGCCGCCGTCCGGGAGGGCGAGCTGTTCTGGGAAACGGATTCCTCCGCGCCGGATGCGGGTTCTTCCTCTCCGGCTCCGGCATCGTCCGCGCTTTCGGATTCTTCCTCGTCTCCTCTTTCTTCCGCATCGTCCGCGCAAAGCGAAGCGGAGCAGATGCAGGAGGCTGTGGCCGCTGGGCTGTTCCCCGAAAACGGGCCGGTGGAAACGGTGCTGGAAAACGGGATCAACGAGACGACCATCTCCAACACTGGCATCCAGTATGGGAACGTTTGGGTGAAAAATACGAACAAATATCATGATATCGACATTGCGGCGGAGCTGGAAAAGCAGCCGGACGTGAGCCTCAAGCGCGACGGCAGCGTGGAGATCCTTCTGTACCATACGCACACGACGGAAGCGTTTCAGGGAGAAACGCGCACGCAGGACAACAGCCGGAACGTGGTGGCCGTGGGGGAGAAGGTGGCGGCGGAGCTGGAAGCGGCGGGGTTCGGCGTGGTGCATGACACCACCTGCCACGACTACCCCTCCTACAACGGCTCCTACGACCGCTCCGGAGAAACCATCCAGCGCAATCTGGAGCAATACCCCGGAATCCAGGTGGCCATCGACATCCACCGCGACGCGCTCGGCACCTCCGACGCACGCACCAAGCCGACCGTGATGGTCAACGGCAGAAAAGCCGCCCAGATCATGATCGTCTCCGGCTGTGACGACGACGGCACCATCGGATTCCCGGATTGGGAATACAATCTGCGGCTCGCGGTGCGCTGCCAGCAGGCGGTGAGCGATCTGTATCCCTCCCTGGCCCGCCCGCTCAGCTTCTGCCCGAAAAAATACAACGAGCACATGACGCACGGATCGATTCTGGTGGAATTCGGCACCGACGCGAGCACGCTCGACGAGGTCCTGTATTCCGGCGAGCTGTTCGGCAAGGCGCTGGTGCAGACGCTGCTGGGACTGGTGGAGCCGTAACCGGAAGCAAAGAAAGGAATGGAAAAGATGACGGATGGAAAAAGACGGCTGCGCGCTTTTCTGACGGCCTTTGTCGTCACGCTCTGCGCGCTGGCCTTCGCCATGGGGTTCCTGGAGGTGGACGCCCGTTCCCGGCAGGTGGGATTCGGCGATGAAAATACGCTGCTGAACAGCCTGACGGGCCAAAACTGGCAGTTGCCGTGGTGAATGCGTTATGGTATAATATACAATAAGAATCTTTTTCAGAAAAATACCCGTTTCCCGCGGCTGCGGCGCGCTTTTTGCGCCCCGCCGTGGGCGGAACAACATAGATGCGGCGCGTCCGCCTAATCGGACGCGGACAGGCCGTCCGCATGGGATGGCAGGAGAGTTTTGAATGAGAAAAAAAAGGAATCGTTCTTTCCTTTCTGTGATATGGATTGTATGCGCCGTTCTGACGGCGTCGTTGTTTTGCAGCACCGCTATGCCGCTCGCTTCGTCGGAGGATCCCTTTTTTCCGCCTCCCTCGGCTTCGAGCGAGGCTCCCGCTGTCAGTGAAAGCCCGGTGATGAGCGAGACTCCGGTGGAGAGCGAAACGCCCCCGCCCAGCGAGCCTGAGCCGCCCAGCGAGCCTGAGCCGCCGAGTGAAGCTCCGCCGAGCAGCGCGCCGCCGGTGGTGCAGTCGCCGTCCTCCGCTCCCCCGCGATCCGCCGCTGTCTCCCAGGCGGCTTCCGCGCAGGCTTCGTCTGCCGTGAGCGGTCAGGAATCGTCCGGCGCTTCCTCCGGGGAAAGCAGCACGGGGACAAGCAGCGGCGCGTCCTCCCGCACGGGGGAAAGCCGTCTGGAGCTGCCGAGCGTGGGAGACGTCAGCGGCGTCGGCCTGCTTTCCGCGGGAGAGACGGGGCAGGGGAACCGGCAGATCAACTGGATCGGAATTCTTTCCTGGGCATGTATTGCCGCGGGTGTTCTCATTGTACTCATTATCCTTCTGAGCAACCGCCGTCCGCCGCGCGGAGGCTATGGGCGCAAGCGGTACCGCCGTCCGCGCCGCCGCAAGAGCCGCCTGCTTTCCGATCGCTATTATCGCAACAATTACCGCTGAAAAAACGCGGGGACAGCCAGCAGAAAAACAAAACCGGCATCCGTTGGAGCACAGCTCGCAGGATGCCGGTTTTTCGTGTTTGTGTCGCCCTTAAACGTTCATCAGATTGCGGTAGTCAAAGACGGGCATGTCGCCGTCCCACTGGACGCGCATCATGCCGAGCTCCTCCCAGGCGTCCGCCAGCGGGTCCGCGCCGGTGCAGCGCAGAACGTAGGGACGGATTGCCCACACGTCCTCGCGCTCGCCCGCCGCGAAATAGACATACCATGCGCCGTCGGTGTGATTTATTTCTCGGTAAAGACGGAGAGCACGTCCGCTCCCTTCTTCACAAAGGCGATGAATTCATGCAGGGCCGCCGGAATCTCATACCACGCGCCGCCCTTGTATTCCTTGCCGTCGCGGGCGAAAACCCATTCGCCCTGCGGCAGATAGACGCGGTGGCTTGTCTGGCCCTGACGCACGATCGGGGCAAAGAGGATATCGTCTCCGAAGAGGTACTGCTCGCCGAGCGTGTAGCAGACCGGATCGTCCGGATAGTCGAAGAACATCGGACGCATCACCGGCACGCCGGTCTCGGACGCGATATCCATATGACGGCGCAGATAGGGACGCAGGCGCTCACGCAGGAAGATGAGATCGCGCAGGATTTCGAAGTCGCGGTCGCCGAAGCTCCAAATCTCGTTGTCGCCGCCGGTCGGCTCCAGAATATCGCGGGTTCTGTCGTGTCCGTTGCGGCTGCCGTGCAGGCGCATCACCGGGCAGAACAGGCCATACTGGAACCAGCGGACAATCAGCTCGCGGAAGTAGTCGGACTCAATGTCGCCGCCGTAGAAGCCGCCGATGTCGGTGGTCCACCACGGCATGCCGCACATCGCCATGTTCAGGCCGGATTTTATCTGCATGCGCAGGCTCTCAAACGTGGAGGGAATGTCGCCGGACCAGATGAGGTTGGCGAACTTCTGCGCGCCGAGATAGGAGCAGCGCGAAAGCGTCAGGATATCCTCGCGGCCGCTCTCCTTCATACCGTCGTAAACCAGCTGAGCGTAGTAGTAGGGGAACAGCAGGGCGGTTTCGCTGCCGTTGCCGACGGACAGGATCAGGTTGTCGAAATGCTCGGGATGGATCTCCGGCTCGGCTTCGTCGAACCAGAGCAGATCCACGCCGTTGTCGATGTAGTTTTCCTTCAGGCGCTGCCACACATAAGCGCGCGTCTCCGGGTTGGTCGCGTCGATCTCAGCCTGCGGGCCGTAGAACTCAAAGACGCGGTTGGAGCCGCTGACGGTGCGGATCAGCATGTTGTTGTCGAGCATATGACGGTAGTTTTCGCTGTGCTCGTTGATGGTGGGCCACATGGAAACCATGAGCTTGATCCCCATCTTGTGCAGCTCCTCCGTCATGGCCTTCGGGTCGGGCCAGTACTTCGGATCGAAGCGGTAATCGCCCTGCTCCGTCCAGTGGAAGTAGTCGATGACGATAACGTCGAGCGGGATGCCCAGCTCCTTATAGCGGCGCGCGACGGAGAGAAGCTGCTCCTGATTTTCGTAGCGCAGGCGGCACTGCCAGAAGCCCAGGCCCCAGTCGGGCATCTTCGGGGCGTGGCCGGTCAGATCGGCCAGAGCGCCCGCCACCTCGCGCGGACCGCCGCCGATCACCACATAGTCGACCTGGCGGGTCGCGTCGCTGGTCCAGCGGGTGCGGTTGTGCGCCAGCTCGCAGCGGCCTGTCGAGGGCTGGTTCCACAAAAAGCCGTAGCCGAGGGAGGAATAGACGAACGGGATCGCGCACTTGGAGTTCAGGTGGCGCAGATCCATGGTGCAGCCCTTCAGGTCGAAGCAGTCCGTCGCCTCGTGGCCCAGACCGTAGAAGTGCTCGTCCTCGTTGGGAAGGAAGGAGACGCGGGCGGTCCAGAGATCGCTGACCTTGTTGCGGTAATTGCGGAACTGCGCGTCGAACGTCAGCTCGCTGAGCTCCTCCAGGATTTTTTTGCCGTCGCGGTAATAGATGGTCTTGCCGTTCTCATACAGCTCGGCGCGCATCGTGCCGGTTTCCAGCACGGCGCGGCCTTCCTCGGCCCACGCCTTCGCGGGCGCTTCCTGCGGCAGGAGCGTCCAGTTCTGCTCGATCAGCTTGCCGGAGGGAGCCGCCTGGAAACGGATGCAGTCCTTCCCGCAGGCGGACAGGCAGGCGGCTTCTCCCGCCCGCACAAAGAAAATTTTGTTGTCTTTGATGCTGAAACTCATAAATTCCACCTTGCCTTTTCTGCGGCGGCGCGCTATGCTGAGAAGCAGGGCGGCTGCCGTTTGTCTCTGATCCAAATTATATTGGCGGCAGAATGCTTTTACTAGGATTATTTTAGCAGAAATTATGATTATTTTGCTTTTTCCCCACAAGGAGGCGGAGAATGGCTGTTTATGAAACCATCCGGCACGGCACGCCGGATTTTCCCCTGGAGGTGCACGAAACGCAGGTTCCGATCGGCTTTCATCTCTACCCGCACCTGCACGCGGAGTTTGAATTTCTGGTCATGGCGCGGGGAAGCGGGATCCTCTGCGTGGACGGCGTGTCCCACCGCCTGGCGCAGGGGGACGGGGCTTTTGTCAACGCGCAGAGCATTCATCTGGGGATCCCGGATGGAACCGAACCGGTGTCGTTTTATGCCATCGTCTTTTCCCCCCGGATCTTCGGCTCGCTCCACAACGACGCCGTGACGGAAAAATATGTGGAGCCGGTGATCCGGCGCACGCTGCGTCTGCCTTCCGTCTGCGCGGGCAGGGACGGCTGGCAGGGGGAAGCCCTCCGCACGGCGGGGGAGCTGTATGATCTGCGCGGAAAAAGCGGGGAGTGCGCGGAGCTGGAAATGAAATCCCGCCTGTTCCATCTGTGGGCCATTCTGTGCGGCCACGGGGAGCGCATGCACGACGAGGGCGGAAAGCTGGACGAGCTGCGCGGGGTGATGGAGCTGATCGATCGCGAGTATGCCTCCCATCTGACGCTGGCGGATCTCGCCGCCGCGGCGCACATGAGCGAGAGCCATTTCTGCCGCAGCTTTTCCGCCGTCACGCATATGACGCCGTTTTCCTATTTGCAGCAGGTGCGGATCCAGAAAAGCTGCCAATATCTCAAAAACAGCGACCTGCCTGTGAGCCGTATCGCGCTCTCCTGCGGCTTCAACGATCTGAGCTATTACGCGCGGCGCTTCCGGGAACGGATTGGCTGTACGCCCTCCGAATACCGCCGGGGAGCCGCGCAGGAGGAGAGCTACAGCCGGTCGGGGGAAACGCCCAGCAGGGGATAAAGCGGCTCGCCGCACGCTTCCTCAAATTCCTCTTTCAGCTTGCGGACAGCGCGCCATTTGTCCAGCGTCAGACGGTTGAAGCCGTGCCGCAAAGAAACGTCCACCAGCCGTTTTTCGAGGATGGTGGGCCCGTCGGGGAGGGCAAGCGCGTCGCACAGCTGGATCAGCCGGTCGTAATTGTCGTAGGAAATGGCGTTCAGCTCCCGCATCAGGATCTCCCGCTGCTCCGGCGTGCAGTCTCCCGTGTTCCCCGCATAGCAGTCCGGATCTTTCAGGGGAAACGAATGCGTCAGGCAGATGCGCGCCGCTCCCGGGAAGCCGAGCGCGTTCATCCGCGACCAGCCGTTCCACACATGAAGGAAATCGTAAACGCCGCCGCCGCGCCCGATGTCGTGCAGCAGGCCGAGCACGCGGCAGGCCTCGGGATCCATGCCGCACTGTGCGCCGATGGTTTCGGCACAAAAAGCGGCCGCACGGCTGTGAGATTCCCACGGGCCGGGGTTGGAGCGCGCGGCCTCCCGCAGCAGCTCCTCGGCCCGCGTGGGGGAGGGGATGCCTTTGGGACGGTCTGCCGTCTGTTTCATGATGCGTCCTCCCTTTTATTCCAGAGTCAGCTCACGCGAGCGGGACGCTTCCCCGCTTCCGTCTCCCGCGAAGGGTGGGCCGCACAGCCCTTCCAGAAGCGGCAGGAGCTTTTCGTCGCTTCCCACATATTGAATGATGGCGTTATGCCGCAGGTAAAAATGCGGCGGAGCCACCCACTCCACGGTGACGGAACGGCTCGTGCCGTTTTCCTCCGGGTAGGTGAACAGACAGCCGGAGGGGTCGATGCAGGAGGCGTCCTGCCCGGCCTTGTCCGCAGTGGGATATTGGTAGAGCAGGATCGTCTGCTCCGGATTGCCGGAAAGGGTGATCTGCGTGGCGCGTCCGCGCAGAAATTCAGAGGACGCCATATCGGTGCGTACCTCATATCCCGCCCGCTGGAGAGCGGTCAGAAACGTATCGAGCGGAAATACTTCCGCTCCCAATGTGTACATGCTGAGAAACAGGAGCGCCGCCGCAAACACCGCTCCCATCACCGCCAGCCAGATTCCTTTTGCCTTCATGCCGCGTCCTCCTCTGTCCTTCCTCATGGAACGATTGTAGCATAGGGAAAAAGGGAATGCAAGGAAAGGGCGGGGGATCATGGAATAAGTCAATCCTTTCCGAGAATAAATCATTGCGCTTTTTCCGGTTTGACGGTATACTGAAAAAAAACAGCCTGCCGGTCGGGCGGGCAATGGAAAGGGGAGCATGTACACCAATGCCGTATTTGTTTGTTCATTTCAGGGAAAAAGCCACCCCAGACGGGGAGCAGGTATATTTTGGATTGAGCCGCGACGCCTTTCACTGGGAGCAGGTGAACGAGGGCCGTCCGGTGCTCTGGGCCTACTACGGAGACAAGGGCGTGCGCGATCATACCATCACCCGGTCGGCGGATGGCAAGAAATTCTACATCCTGTCGACGGATCTCTGCCTGTGCTATGGCATGCGGGATCAGTACCACCGTTCGTGGGAGGAGATTGGCCGCAAGGGAAGCCATTTCCTGTCCTTGTGGGAGTCGGAGGATCTTGTGCACTGGACGGAGCAGCGGCTGATTCCCGTGGGCACGGACCGGATGGGCTGCTGCTGGGCGCCGGATATCCTGGCGGAGAAGGACGGGTCCTTCCTTCTGCACTGGTCGTCTCCCGTTGTCGACGACGACTATGCGAAAAAGCGCATTTTCTACCGCCGGACGCGCGATTTCGCTTCCTTCAGCGACGCGGAGCAGCTTTACGAGAAGCCGGACGCGGATATCATTGATTCCGCTATGTACGAGGAGGACGGCGTTTATTATCTGTTCGTCAAGAGCGCGGAAAAGCCCTCCGGCGTGATTCTGCTGCGCGCCGATACGCCGACAGGCCCCTTCACGCGGGTGGAAGCGTTTGACGAGGCGATGAAGGATATCCACAACGGCCTGTACGAAGCGCCGACGGCAGTGCGCACGGAGGATGGGCGCTGGTGTTTGTTCCTCGATTATTACGGCGTGCGCGGCGCGGGACAGGGCTATGTCCCGTTTGTGGCGGACAGCCTGCGCGAAGCGAATTTCCGCCGCGCGGACGCGGAGTTCTCCTTCCCGTATGGCTTCAAGCACGGCACGATTTTGAAGATCACGGATGAGGAGTATGAGCGGATCCGCTCGTTTGATTTTGCGGCACAGGAGCAGGGAAGCCCCTGCTGAGGAAAAACGGGCCGCGTTCCCCGAAAAAGGGGAGCGCGGCCCGTTTCCTGTTTTGCGTTTCTACATGACGGTGTGCGCTGTTTCGCTGGTGTCGCGGAACAGAAGCGAGATGCACCACAGGGCGGAGATGGCCACCAGCGTATAGATGACGCGGCTGAGGATGGCGGCCTGGCCGCCGAAGATCCATGCCACGAGATCAAGCTGGAAAATGCCGATGGCGCCCCAGTTGATACCGCCGATAATCAAAAGCAGAAGCGCAATTTTGTCGATGATCATACCCATTTCATCCTCTCTTTATTTGCTTTGGAAAACGAGGACGTTGGTTATTGTGGACGGTTTGCTTCGGAATATGCGTTTCGCGCAAAAAAAAGAATCAAAAATTTGCATCATCGCGCGGCAGCCAGTCCATGGAGGCCAGCGTGTCCAGCGTTTCCCGCGGCAGGTCTTCCAGAGTTCCCTCCTCCAGCAGCGTGCAGCCCGTCAGAAGAAGTATGCCCAGCAGCGAGACACAAGCGGCCGAAGAGTGCCTGTCGCGGCTGGACGTTCCGGCGGAATGGGAGATTCCCGACGGGGACTGCCGGTATGACTGTATCATAAAAGATAATTGTGAAATGCTTTTGTTCTGGCATACGCCGGATCGGCGCCTGTATATCGTGCAGAATCTCGTCTGAGAACGGCGCGGAGACTTGACAAGATTTTGATTCTGTAGTATAGTAAAGCTTAACATTCCAAAATCAGATGCTGGGATGGGGAAGGAAGCCGGGAAAACCCTCTTCAGAGAGCCGCCGGGTGCTGCGAGGCGGTGAGGAGCCTGTGCTGAAATCACCCCGGAGCATGCGGCTGAACCGCCCGAAAGGCTCAGTAAGCGCGCACGGAGATCCCCTCCGTTACCGGGGGAGCGCATTGCCGGATGCGCACAGAGCGCCCCCAGCGGGGGGAAGTTAGAGTGGTACCGCGAGCATGTAAGAAAATGCCCGTCTCTATCGAAAGATAGGGGCGGGCTTGTTTTTTGAAAGGGAGGGCATCTCATGTTACTGACAGGAGCACAGATTGTCATGGAGTGTCTGCTGGAACAGGGAGTGGACACGGTGTTCGGCTATCCGGGCGGAGCGGTGCTGAACATTTACGACGCGTTGTACGAATACCGCGACAAGATCAACCATGTCCGCACGGCGCATGAGCAGGGCGCGTCCCACGCCGCCGACGGCTATGCCCGTTCCACCGGGAAAACGGGAGTCTGCATCGCCACCTCCGGCCCCGGCGCGACGAACCTTGTCACCGGCATCGCCACCGCCTACATGGACAGCGTGCCGATGGTGGCCATCACCGGCAACGTGAACCTGAACCTGCTGGGGCTCGACAGCTTCCAGGAGGTTGATATCACCGGCATCACCATGCCGATCACGAAGCACAACTATATTGTCAAGGACATCAACGATCTGGCCGACACGCTGCGCGAAGCCTTCCAGATTGCGGGCAGCGGCCGCAAAGGGCCGGTCCTGGTGGACATTCCGAAGGATATCACGGCGCAGACCTGCGAATATGAGCGAAAAGCGCCCCTGCCGCCCCTGCCGCACGATTTCCCGATTGAGGATCGCTTCCGGCAGGCGCTGGAAATGATCGCCCGCGCGGAACGTCCCTTCCTCTACTGCGGCGGCGGCGTGATCTCCTCCGAAGCGGAGGAGGAGCTGCGCGTCTTCGCCGAACGGCTCGACGCTCCCGTGGCCTGCTCGCTGATGTGCCAGGGCGGCTTCGATCAGGCCGATCCGCGCTATATGGGCATGCTCGGCATGCACGGCACGAACACGGCGGCGCTTGCCATTAAAAACTGCGATCTGTTTGTGGCTGTCGGCACGCGCTTTTCCGATCGCGTGCTGTGCAACGCGGGCTTGTTCGCCCGCCACTGCCCGATCATCCAGATCGAGATTGACACGGCGGAGTTCAACAAGAACATTGAAGTGCAGCTCAAAGTGAAGGGCGACGCCAAGGAGGTTTTGGAGCGCTTCAACAGGCTCCTCCCGCAGCAGAGCCATCCGCAGTGGATGGAGCAGGTGGACGCGTGGAAAAAGGAGTTCCCGCTGTGCCAGGAGCCGAAAACCCCGAACGGCGTGACGCCCCAGCAGGTGATCGAAACGCTCGACCGTCTCACGGACGACGATACGCTGATCTGTACGGAGGTCGGCCAGAACCAGATGTGGGCGGCGCAGTTCTACACCTACCGCAAGCCGCGCACCTTCATCTCCTCCGGCGGTCTCGGCACGATGGGCTTCGGCCTGGGCGCGGCGATCGGCGCGAAGATCGCGAACCCGCAGAAAACGGTGGTGAACATCGCGGGCGACGGCAGCTTCCATATGAACTGCGCGGAGCTGGCCACGGCGGCGGCTTACCATGTGCCGATTGTGGAGCTGATCCTCAATAACGAGGTGCTCGGCATGGTGCGCCAGTGGCAGAAGCTGTTCTACGACAACCGCTTCTCCCAGACGGATGTGGATCCCACCACCAATTTCCCGGCGCTGGCGGAGGCGTTCGGCCTGAAAGCGTATACGATCGAGACGGCGGATCAGGTGGAGCCTGTTCTGCGCGAGGCTCTTTCCCAGGACGGCCCCGTGCTGATCGACTGCCGGATCGACCCGGATATCAATGTGCTGCCCATGGTCCCGGCGGGCGCTTCCGTGGAGAGCCCGATCCTCGAAATGGACAACTGAGCGCGTGACGGAAAAGGAGGCTTTCTTCATGGAATACACGAACAGCAATCCTTCCCCGGTGAAGGAATACATTCTCTCCGTGCTGGCCCGCAACCGCGCGGGCGTGCTCCTGCGCATCGCGGGACTGTTCAGCCGCCGCTGCTACAACATCCTGAGCATCGTCGCCGCGCAGACGGAGGACACGGAGTATTCGCGAATCCTGATCGTCGTCTCGGGCGATGACCGCATCGTCCGCCAGGTGGATAAGCAGCTTTCCAAGCTGATCGACATTGTGCAGGTGGACGTTCTGGAGCGGGAGAAGATCGTGGAGCGCGAGCATCTGCTGCTCAAGGTGGAGCGCACACTTCAGACGAGCGAAAAGCTGGTGGAGATCGCGAACATCTTCCACGCGAACATCCTCAATGTGGAGCCTGACTCGATGATCCTGGAGCTGACAGGGGACGCGGGCACCATCAATTCCTTTATCGAGCTGTACAATCCATACAATGTTCTGCGCATCCTGCGCACGGGCGCGATGGCGATGCCGAAATAAGCGGAGGGGACGACAATGCTCACACTGGACAAAGTTTACCATGCGGCGTATGTGCTGAAAAACGTGATCCGCACCACGGATCTGATCCGCGCGCCGAAGATCAACCGCGAGGCCGAGGTGTATCTCAAAACGGAAAATTTGCAGAATACGGGATCGTTCAAGCTGCGCGGCGCGTACTATAAGATTTCCCAGCTCTCCGAGGAGGAGAAGGCGAAGGGCGTGATCGCCTGCTCGGCGGGCAACCATGCGCAGGGCGTTGCGCTGGCCGCCCAGCACAGCGGAATTCCGGCGATCATCTGCATCCCGGACGGCGCGCCGATCTCCAAGGTGGAGAACACCAAGAGCTACGGCGCGCGCGTCGAGCTGGTCAAGGGTGTGTACGACGACGCGTACCGCCGCGCCTGCGAATTGCAGCAGGAAACCGGCTGTACCTTCATCCATCCGTTTGACGATCCGGACGTGATTGCCGGGCAGGGAACGATCGGGCTTGAACTGCTGGATCAGCTTCCCGATCTGGACGCTGTCATCGTTCCGGTGGGCGGCGGCGGCCTGATCGCGGGTGTGGCCTTCGCGGTGAAGTCGCTCAACCCGAAATGCAAGGTGTACGGCGTGCAGGCGGCGGGCGCTCCCGGCATGGTGCACGCGATCGCGGAAGGGAAGCCGGACGCGCTCGAACGCGTGTCCACCTTTGCGGACGGTATTGCCGTCAAGTGCCCCGGCACGCTGACCTATGACCTGACCAGCAAATATGTCGACGACGTTGTCACGGTGACGGACGATGAGATCGCAACCGCCGTGCTCACGCTGATCGAGGAGCAGAAGCTGATCGCCGAGGGCGCGGGCGCCGTCTCCGTGGCTGCCGCTATGTTCAACAAGGTGGATATCAAGGGGAAAAAGGTGGTCTGCCTGATCTCCGGCGGCAATATTGACGTGACGATCCTTTCCCGCGTCATCACGCGCGGCCTGGTCAAGGCGGGCCGTGTGGCCGATATGACGATTGAGCTGGCGGACAAGCCCGGCCAGCTGCGCGAAATCGCCGCGATCATCGCGGACCACGGCGGCAACGTGATCCATGTGCGCCACGACCACGGCGGGCTGGATACCGATATTGTCGGCTGCTTCCTGAGCATTCAGATGGAGACAAGGAACCACCAGCACGTCAAGGAGATCCGTGACGCGATTTCCTCCGCGGGGTATAAAATTGTCCACAGCACCAAGGTGATGTAAACACCCTCCACACAATAAAAAGACTGCCGCACGCGTTTTCCGTGTGCGGCAGTCTTTTTTGTTGTATGAGATTATTTGACGTTCGAAAGATTCTGGTGAGGAATTTCCTCCTCGATCTTCGTTTGCAGATCGGAATTCGCGAAGTTCTCCCAGATCTCGTTGACCTTTTCCACGCAGTCGAAATAAATCTGCGCGAGGATATCGGTTTCCATGCCCAGCTCGTTGGCATAGACCACGATCGATTTCCAGTCGGCCTTTTCATAGCTCAGCACCAGCTGATACAGCGTGCCGCAGATGCCCTCCTGGGAAACGATGGCGGCGCGAACCTCATCGGCGACCGGAATCTCGGCCATAACCTCCTCGATGGGAGCGTCCACCAGGACGTCCAGCGTGGAGAACATACCGAGCAGGTAGGCGTCGGCCTGTGTGATCGGCATACCTTCGATATGAGGATACAGCTCGGAACAGAAGTTGGCGCGCAGGAAGGATTTTTTCAGAACCTCCTCGGAGTTCCGGCTGGTTTCGTTCTGCTCAAAGCTCAAAAGGTAAACCCACTGTTTGAGCTGGCTCAGGCCGAGGATGACGAGAGCCTGCTTGATGGAGGATGTTCTGTGCCGCAGGGCGAAATACGCGGAGTTGACCATTTTCAGCAGCGCGTATGTAAGGGATGCGTCGCGCGAAATGATGGCCTCGATTTCGTCCATCTCTGGCATATCCTTCGTCACAGCCACCACCAGCTGGAAGAAGTTGGACTGCAGATATTCCATCTTGCCGGCCTTTGTGGTCATGGCCTCCGCGATATAGGAGCCCTCAAAGTAATCAAACGGAACCGCCTTGGCCTTGTCGTAAAGCTCCTTGCTGTCAATGCCGGTGACGATGCACTTTTTATGGAAAGCCTTGCTGAGCTTGAGGATATTGTCGATGGAGGTCACGTTGGAAACCAGCTTGACGTCAATCTTGATGAAGTCGATGAATTCCAGCAGGGCGAAATAACGGGGCGTAAACTGGAAATCCGTCATGCAGATTTTATATCCGTCCGCCTTGTATTTTTCGAGAATCTTCTGAGCCAGGGGATGGATGATAAAGCTGTCCTCGATCTGGATGACGATGTCTCCCTGCTTGAACATC
>DVGZ01000127.1 GCA_018712435.1 Candidatus Caccousia avicola | reverse complement strand
TCCCCTGTGCGCCAGTTGATAAAGACCAGATCACGCATCACAAGCCGGGAAGTAACGCCGGTGCGCCTGTCCATATATTCCAGCGTTTGCGACAGCAGCGGGGATTCTTTTCTGCCGCTCCGGCTATCCCACACCTCTTTCAGAATGTCATACGCTTTATCCGTCAAAGGAATGGTGCGATAACTCTGCTGAGTTTTGGGAGGACCGGCACGCCAAACTTTCTGTGCGTGACGAAACTCCAAGGTTTTGTTTACCGTAAGCGTTCGGCGCTCAAAGTCGATGGCATCCCATGTTAAGCCAATCATTTCCCCGGTGCGCAATCCCGTTTCGAGGATGAGTGCATACTGGTTATAATTGTGGGAGCGCCGTGCTGTTTCGAGAAATAGGCGCTGTTCCTCCCGCGTCAGATAGTGAATATCATCCACAGCGCGAACGGGCTTTGAAAACCGAACGCCATCCATGGGGTGCTTTGCAATCAGGTCGTTCATCTTCGCCGCCTTAAACATTGTCCCCATCGTGATGTATGCCTGACGAATGGTGGAACCTGCGTAATCCGCATCCATCTGGATGAACACCTTTTTGCAATGCATCGGTTTTACATTGGCGATCAACATCTTCCCGATTACCGGCTGAATATTGCGAACATATCGTTCCCGGTAATTTCTGAGCGTGTTGGGTGCCAGATCCCCGACAATATTTTCAATCCAGAAATTGAACCACTCATCAACCGTCGTATCGGTAGCCACAAATACATCGTCATGCTTATCGGCGTACTTTGCGTCCTCAATCCATTTCCGCGCCTCGGGCAGCGTCTGAAAATACTTCTCATGCCGCTTCCCGGCTCTATCAACAAATCGTGCGCTATACAATCCATCCTTTCTTTGGTAGATACCCTTACCGCAGTCTTTTCCCTTGAGATTCTTTCCCATGGACGAGCTCCTTTCCCGCAGAGAAGAAAAGAGCACACTACTACACTATATAAGTATAGCGCACGGTGCTCTTTTCCTCAAGGCTTCTCCGCGAATTTTTCAAATGCAATGTCAGATCACAAGCGCCTGACTGATATACTGTTCAAACTCTTTGCGCTTCACCAATTTTTTGCTGCCCACAAAAAGCACGAACGGGCAGTTTGGCGAACGCAGCATACTGTCTATTTTATTGATTCCGATATTGCCGTACTCAGCGGCTTCCTTGGCCGTGAGCGTCATTTTCAAGTGGATTGGAACTTTGTTGAGAGGATTTTCCATTTAATCGCCCCCTTCGTAGAATAATAGTTCGTCAATTTATCTGATTCAGAATTTTCGCCGCCCGCTTCACATTTTCCGCAGCGTTGCCCTTTCGGAAATTTTCACCATTAAACTGTATGGGGACGCAGACCTCCAAAACCCTGTCATAGATGCGGCGCTCATCCAGATCGGCAGCTTTCTGCATCACGGAGAGCGGAATATTGGTGGTGACGATCATCGGTTTGCCGGTCAGCAGCCGCTTGTTGACTACATCAAACACGCGCTCCTTGCCGAAGCTGGTATTCCGTTCCGCACCCAGGTCATCCAAAATCAGCAGCTCCGGACGCATCAGCATTTTCAGGTAGGCATCCCGATCCGCACCGAAGTTGCCCTGCATTCGATTCACGACATCGGACAGCCCTACGAACATAACGGAAACCATTTTCTCGATCAGGGTGTTTGCGATGCAGCCTGCCGCATAGGATTTCCCGGTTCCCACATTCCCGAATAGAAGCAGCCCGGTTCCCTCGATGCGAAAGGCATCCCAGTTTTCGGAATATCTTCTCGCTTTCACGAGCTGTGGAGTCATTACTTTGGCGTTTTCAAACCGCCATCCGGCGGCGGGAATGTCCCGGAACGCCTCGGAGCGGAGCACGGCAATCCGATTTAGCCGTTCCAGCTCCCGCTGCTCTGCTTCACGCCGTGCCCGTTCCTCAGCCGCGCATTTACAGGCAATCGGATGCTTGTCCAGCCCGTTTTTACGGTACTGTTCAGGAAAATAGGCTTCCTTGGGCGTATGGCACTTGCCGCAGTATTTCAGCCCGTCATCCGTGTTGATGTAATCATCCGGTACGGTGTTCAGGGTATCTGCTGCCTCAACGATTGCAGCCATGATTGGATTTACATTCATAAGCATTCTCCTTCCTCGTAGGTCTCTGTGTAGTCGTAATTCTTACTGGCCTTCGACTTGCTGTCCTCATCCAGCCACTTGCGAATTGTGGCGTAATGATTGGCGTAGTGTTTTCCGCTGGATGTCATATAAGCCGACAGACGGTTGATGTAGAACAAGGTTACAAGGCAAGGTGTTCTGTGGATACAGCATCAAATCTTACATCTGGAGGTTCTGCGTATGATTTGTGTCGGGATCGACGTCGCCAAAGACAAGCACGATTGCTTTATCCTGTCCTCGGAGGAGAAAGTGTTAGCGGGCGTGTTCACTATCCCCAATAGCATGGAGGGGTTTCATCTCCTTCTGGAGAAGATCCGCAACTGTGTTTCACCCCAGGACAGCATAAAAGTAGGGCTTGAGGCGACTGGCATTACAGCTATAACCTCCTGGGTTTTCTTCTTGACAGCGGACTGCCAACCTATGTCTTAAATCCCCTGCATACCAACCTGTACCGAAAAAGTCTCTCCTTGCGAAAAACCAAGACCGACAGAATTGACGCGCGTACTATTGCGACTATGCTCTTGTCCGATTTGGGCCTCAAGCCCTACACGGATACCGCATACCACAACGAAGAGCTAAAGTCGCTCACAAGATACAGATTTGATAAAGTCCGGGAGCGGGCCAAGCTCAAGCAGTCGGTCTCCCGTCTGGTCTGTATCCTGTTCCCGGAACTGGAAAATCTGGTGCCGACCCTCCACATGAACTCCATCTACGCTCTCCTTGAAGAGTTCCCAGGAGCCAAGCAGACCGCGGCGGCGAACCTCATCCGGTTAAAGACACTTCT
>DVGZ01000126.1 GCA_018712435.1 Candidatus Caccousia avicola | reverse complement strand
GAGGCGGTGAAAGGATGAGAGGGAGACGGTGCTGCAAGGCTCCGTGTGTCATTGCTTTTGGGATTGGCCTGATGATCTCATGCTTCTGTCCCAGCGGCCTTCTGTTTTTCCTGATCTCGGCTATCCTGATCTGGCTGGGATTCTGCCTGATCCGCCGCTGAATCCTTGTGTTATGCGAAAGGCAGGTACTTATTATGAAGGTTGTCGTTGTCAGAAGCTCAAAATTCATTGGTTTCTTCCTTCGCAAAATGTTTCATATCCGCAGAAATGAGTTTTGAGCAAGCGCCCCGCCGTTCAAATTTCAGGAACGGCGGGGCGTTTTCTGCATATCCGGAAGATTCGGCGAATAGATTGGGGTAGAAACAGAAAAGGGAGGATGCCTTTTATGGACTATACGGCGCAAAGAAACCCGCTGAGCGTCATCGAACTGCTCTATGACGGATGCCAGGAGCAATCGGTCGACCTTGACATCTCACTGCCCGATTACTGCCCGGATATCCAGAAGATTTTGAAGTGCCAGGTCTATCCCCGGATTCTCGATCGCACTCTCGCGGGCGACCATATCGAGATCAGCGGAACCTATACCGTTAAAATTTTGTACCTGGACGCTGTCAATGGAACCATCCGCTGCTGTGAAAACGGTTCGCCATTTTCCTGCACGATCCCCATGAAGAAAAATATTGAACGCGGTAAAATCAAAGCCTTTGCCCGCGTGGAATATATCAACTGCCGTGCGGCCAGCTCCCGCAGACTGGATGTACACGGTTCCTTTTCCATTTGTGTCAAGGTGTACGGAAGCGCGGACTGCGAGGCCGTCTGCTCCATTGTGGGAGACGATATTGAACAGCGCACACTGGAAATCCCTTTCAGCCGCATGTCTGCTTTCTGTGTGCAGAACTTTCATGTGGAGGAGGTTCTGGAGCTGCCCGGAACAAAACCGGAAGCTGAAACGCTTCTGCATAGCAGCGCAGTAGTCAACATGCAGGATTATAAGGTGATCCAGAATAAGCTCATGGTCAAGGGAGACGTCACGCTCCACCTTCTCTATGCTTCCCCTTCCGAGGAATATTCTCTGGAAACGATGGAGTACGCCATCCCCTTCACCCAAATGCTGGACTGTGATGGAATCGAGGAAGAGGATCGGAGCGATGTCCGCCTGTCCGTCATCGGAACGGATGTGCAGATTAAAAACGATTATTCAGGCGGAAAAGTTTTTTTTGACGCGCAGATCCGACTGTGCGCCGACATCACCGCTTTCCAGAATAAGCAGACCACCATTGTATCCGACGCTTATTCCCGCAGCTATGAAATGGCGTTGGAATACCAGCAGAAAAACGCGGAAGAACTCACGGAAATTTTTGGGGACAGCATGATGAAAAAGATCTCCTTCCCCATGGAACAGGAAGTCAGCAAAGTGATCGACGTTTGGAGCGAGCTGTGCTCCGTTTCTCCCTCCAAGGAAGAAAACGGCTTGACTCTCGACGGAAAATTCAGCATCTGCATGCTGGCGGTTTCCTCCGATGGAAAGCCCTTTTATTTCGAACGTCTCGCGGATTTTCAGCATAAACGCCCCTTTGCCGGAGACGGCGAGCTTCGCTGCGACGCGGACGCTTCCATTGCCGGCCTGAGCTACCGCATCACAGGAAATGAGTTGGAAATCAAGGCGGAGATCTCCGTATCCGGCTCTGTATTCTCCCGCCGCTCCTGCCGGATGGTGGAGGCTGCGCATGCCGACGAAACAAAGCCCAGGGAACGTGACCGTTCCGCGGCACTGATTCTCTATTACGCCGAAGCCGGGGAAGCGTTATGGGATATCGCCAGACTGTACTGTACCTCTATGGAGGCCATCCAGCGGGAAAACGGACTGGAATGTGAAAAGATGGATTCCAAGGGAATGCTTCTGATTCCCATGCAGGCAAATTGAGGGGGGAAGGAAAATGGAAGATCGCAGCATTTACCGTGATATTGCGGAACGCACCAACGGCGATATCTATATTGGCGTAGTGGGTCCCGTCAGAACCGGCAAATCCACGTTTATCAAGAAATTTATGGATACCATCGTCCTGCCGAACATGGAGGAGGAACACCGGCGCGGCCGGGCAGTGGATGAGATGCCGCAGTCCGCCGCAGGACGTACCATCATGACGACAGAGCCCAAATTCATCCCGGAACAGGCGGTGAACGTGCGGATCGACGACTGTGCGGCCTTTTCCGTCCGGCTGATCGACTGTGTGGGCTACATTGTGCCGAGCGCTCTCGGCTACATTGAAAACGATCAGCCCCGCATGGTGATGACTCCATGGTATGAGGAACCGATTCCCTTTAATATGGCGGCTGAGATCGGGACAAAAAAGGTTATTACCGAGCATTCCACCATTGGCCTTGTCATTACAACAGATGGATCGATCAGCGATATTCCCCGCGAAGAGTACGAGGAAGCGGAGGAACGCGTGATCAATGAACTCAAGGAAATCAACAAGCCTTTCATTGTCATCTATAACTGTGTGGAGCCATATGCCGAAGCTTCTCAAAATGCCGCAGCCGCTCTTTCCGCGAAATATGGCGTCCCCGTCCTCCCCATCAACTGTCTGGAAGCCGAAGAAAGCCAAATCCGGCAGATTCTCTCTCAGATCCTGTACGAATTCCCCGTGCGGGAAATCAGCATCGAGATGCCGAAATGGATCTCCAGTCTGGAAACGGATCATTGGCTCCGTTCCTCTGTCTACAGCGCGATTCAGCAGGCAGCCGGAAAGCTTCAGCGTATCCGGGAGCTAAGCGACGCCATCAATCAGATCGAGCGGTGCGAGTATGTAACAGACGCCGCCATTGAAAAGATCGATCTGGGAAGCGGGCGCACAAAGCTGAACGTTTCCCTCCAGCCCAATTTATTCTACCGTGTCCTGGGAGAACGGACCGGATTGAGCATCAATGACGAGGGCGAGCTGTTAAGCTGTATGATGGGCTTTGCCCAGATGAAAAAGCAGTATGATAAAATTAAGGATGCATACGAAGAGGTACAGAACACCGGCTATGGCATTGTCATGCCGGGGCTGGAAGAACTGAGTCTGGAGGAGCCGGAGATCATTCGTCAGGGAGGCAAATATGGAATTCGCTTGAAAGCCTCCGCTCCCTCCGTCCACATGATGAAAACGCAAATCACCACAGAAGTCACGCCCATTGTCGGCTCGGAGCAGCAGTCGCAGGAGCTTGTGGAGTACCTTCTTCGGGAATTCGAGGAGAATCCTGCCAAAATCTGGGAATCCAATATCTTCGGAAAAAGCCTGCATGAGCTGGTCAATGAAGGTCTGCATAACAAACTGTACCGCATGCCTTCGGATGCCCGGGATAAACTTCGGGAAACCATCGAACGAATCATCAATGAGGGGTGCAGCGGCCTGATCTGCATCATTTTATAAAGCTTGTTTCTCCCTTTTCTGATAAAAAGACGTCCGGAGCGGGATTGCGCCGCGCTCCGGATGTCTTTTTATTATAAGGGGTTAAGGCTCTCTGACAACCAGAACAAGAGCCAATCCATTGTGAACGGCAATGGAGCAAGGGCTTTCCTCCACCACGTTGCTGACTCCCATGGGAAGCTGATGAAGATCGGAAACCAAATCCTGATGATCCAGCGGATAACGCATCCCGGTATAGCTCACATTGCATTTGTTACAGGCATAGGGAAAGACGGAAACTGTAGTGCCAACGGCACAGTTCAGCTGTCTCATCTCTCCTGTTCCGATGAGGTAAGCTTCTTCTTCCTCCCCCATCAACACTGCGTCGCAGCCAAGCTCATGCAAATGATGCAGCACACAGAGATTTCCATAGGAATGGTCCAGCCTTCCTCCCAGACTCCCCGCCAACACAAAGCGACGAAAGCCGCGTTCCAGGCCAGCGTTAACAGCCGCAAGCATATCAGTGTCATCCTTGCGTGGATTCAGTGGAATGACCGGAAGATCCTCCGGCACCACTCCCTCGAAGGAATCGAAATCGCCTACTGCCAAATCCGGATGAATACCGCACTCCTGTGCCGCCCGAAGCCCGCCATCCGCACAGATCACAAACTCATCCGGATGATAAGCGGAAAGCAGACTGCGGGGATCCCGCAAGGGGGCCGCTCCGATAATAAGGCACGTTTTTACTTCTTCCATTCCTTCCAATCCTTAACCTCCTGATACAGAGCGCAGTAGCTTTCATGGCGGGAACGGCTGATTTTTCCTTCCCGAACCGCTTCCAGCACCGCACATCCCTTTTCGCAGGTATGGGAGCAGGAAGGAAAACGGCATTCACCGAGATATGGTTCGAACTCGCGGAAACAATAGGGAAGCTGTTCCTTGCGCACCACATCGTAGCGCTCCATCTGAATGGCCGAAAAACCGGGGGTATCGGCCACATAACCGCCGCCCTCCAGTTCAAGCAGTTCCACCTGACGGGTTGTGTGGCGGCCACGTCCAAGCTTTTTGCTGATCTCCCCCGTCTCCAGACAGAAGCGGCTGTCAATCTGGTTGAGAAGCGTTGACTTTCCCACACCGGAATTGCCGGTGAAAGCCGTGATTTTTCCCCGCAGCAGTTCCCGAACCTCCTCTACCCCTTCGCCGGTGGAGGACGAAACCTGAATCACAGGGAACCCAATCGGCTCGTAAATCTCCCGAAGCCATTGTGCCTGTTCCAGATCCACCTTGGAAATCACCAGCACCGGAGCGATTTCTTTATCCTCAGCAGCCGCAATGATTTTGTCAATTACAAGAGTGCTGGGAGCGGGATCGCAGGAGGCTGCCACCAGGACAAGCTGATCCAGATTGGCGACCGGAGGCCGAATCAGAGAATTTTTGCGAGGCAGAATCTCCTCAATCACCGGAGACTGGTTTTCTTCGATCAACAGCCTGACACAATCTCCCACCAAAGGCGTGACTGCATTTTTGCGGAACACGCCTCTGGCTTTGCACTCATAAACCACGCTGGGGGCATTGGGATCACTCGGCTCCGCGTCGGCCTTGACATAATAGAATCCGCCGATTCCTTTCAGGATCAGGCCAGTCAGCCTGTTCTCACGGTTACTCATCGGAGGGAGTGATCGGCAGGAGCGGATCCGGCTCGCTCGTAAAGGGATCCTCGGATACCGGAGCGGAAGATTCCGGCTGGGAAGGCGTGTCATCAACATACAGGTAGGATTCCTGTAACGTGATTTCACCCGCGTCAAAATTGAGCGCATACACACGGTATTTTGTGCCATTGAGCTCTACTGTAAGCTCCTGCTGTCCTTTACCGCTGAACGTCAGCGTGTATGTGCCGCTGCCATACGTCGGATTGACAACTTCCTCCTTAACCAGCGTACCGTCAATATACGCCTTCAGGGAAAGATCGTAAGAGATATCAGCAGGCAGATCGACGGAAACCTCCAGCTGCTTTTCACTTGTTTCACCGGAGCTGTACGTCAGATCCACGCTGCTTCCCTTCTCGACCTTGGTGCCCGGAAGCGGCCAGCAATCCACAATCACGCCTTCTTCTTTCCCGGTGTCGTCGCGGGGCGTGGTGTTGCCAACAGACAGGCCAACCTCCGACAGCACCTGACGGGCGGCATCCAAATCAAGACCAATCAGATTGGAGGGAACCGAAACGGAGGTATCAGCGGGACCGCTGCTGATGTACACCGTTACACCTGCCCCCTTGGCAATAGAGGACTTTGCGGGCGGCTCGGTCCGAACCACCTTCCCCTCCTCTACCGTTTCGTCCGAAATTTCTACAAACGTAGGAACAAACTCACGGCTGATGAGGGTGGATTCCGCATCGGAACGGGAATAATTCGTGACATCCGGGACTTCGACCATCTCTCCTCCCGCATTCACATACAGAGTGACGGTTGTTCCTGTACGGACGTTCATATTGCCGGAAGGCTTCTGGTCCAGAATCTGTCCGATGGCTTCATCGCCGTCGCTCTGAATTTCTTCCTTCTCAAACACAATCTTTCCGACATATTTTTCGTCGTTCACCACATCGTTGTACATTTTTCCAACGAAATCTTCGAGGTAAATCTCTGTCTCTTCCTCGGACTCACAGCCGCGAAGCACCGTTGAGATTCCCAGCGCCAAAGCCACGATCAGGAAAGCGGCCACAATTCCCGTTACAATCAGTGGGGCAACGCTCTTTTTCTTCCCGCCCCTCTCGACAACCTCCTCGTACTCATAATTGTCATTGTACACGGGAGGCTCCGAACTTTTCACCGTATTGATGGCGTCAATATATTTGGTGGGTTTTTCGTCCACAAAATATTTGTATTCAAATTTAATGCTGGGATTGCGGCGGAATTCCTCAATATCCCGCAGCATTTCGGAGGCGGACTGATACCGGTGAGAAGGCTCCTTCTGCATCGCCTTCATGGTGATCTCTTCCAGTCCCTCTGGGATAGCCGGATTGATTTCACGCGGCGGCTTCGGATCCGCCTGAAGCTGCATAATCGCGACAGAAACAGCGTTATCTGCTTCAAACGGCAGGCGGCCCGTCAGCATTTCATACAGCATTACACCGACAGAATAAATATCGGCTTTCTCATCGGTCAGATCCCCTCTTGCCTGCTCCGGCGCAATGTAGTGAACAGAACCGATGGTTTTTCCCGTCATGGTACGCGTTTCACTGCGAGAGAAACGGGCAATGCCAAAATCCGTAACCTTGATGGTTCCATCCTGCAGCAGCATAATATTCTGCGGCTTGATATCACGGTGGACAATTCCTTTTTCATGCGCATGCTGAAGGGCGCGGAGAATCTGGATGGTAAAATGAATGGCTTCCTTCCACTTGATTTCATGCTGCTGGCTGAGATAATCCTTGAGCGTAATTCCATCAATATACTCTTCCACAATATACTGAATGCGATCACCAAAGCTGACGTCGTACACCTTGACAATGTTCGGATGTGACAAAACAGCAATCGCCTTGGATTCATTTTTGAAACGGCGAATAAACTCTTCATTTCCCAAGAATTCATCCTTGAGAATCTTGATGGCAACCGTTCGATCGTCAATGGTATCAAAAGCGCGGTACACATAGGCCATTCCACCCACGCCAATCAGCTCATGAATCTCATACCGGCCATCCAGCCGCTTTCCGGTGTATTTATCCATTCTCAGTCACTCCCATCAACAGTCAGTATTTTACGGCGGCAACGGTAATGTTGTCGCCGCCTCCGCTGTCCTTTGCCATGGAAATCAGCAGATCACAGCACTCTTCCAGTTCCCGCGCAGACAGCCGCAAAATGTCCTTTTCCTCCACATAGTTGGTCAGGCCATCCGTACACAGGAGCAGCCGATCTCCGGCCAGAAGCTCCACTTCCTGATAATCAATTTCCACCGTAGGCTCTACGCCAAGAACTCGGGTAATGATGTTCTTCTGCGGATGAACGCGGGCTTCTTCCTCTGTGATATCTCCATTGCTCACCAGCTCCTGCACAATGGAATGATCCGTGGTAATGCGCGTCAGTTTGGAATCCGACGCCAGATAGGCCCGGCTGTCCCCCGCATGCGCCAGATAAGCCCGACCGTCCCGTACAATGGCAGTCACCACGGTCGTTCCCATTCCCCGAAGGGTGGGATCGGATTGCGCTTGCTGATAAATAGCCCGGTTTGCGTTATAAATGGCTGTGATAATGATATTTTTGATGCCTTCGGAAGAAATATTCTTCCAATACGTCGACTTGAACTGCCAGGAAATCCGATCGACCGCAATTTTACTGGCCACATTGCCGCCGTTGGCTCCGCCCATTCCGTCACACACCACCAGCCAGGCTCCTTCGCCGGGTAATTCCCCGTATGCAAAGCGATCCTGATTGGATTTGCGGACCAGGCCAACGTCACTTTTCCCGTAAAGCTGCATGAGCAGACTCCTCCTCCTCCACCCGGCGGCGAAGCTGGCCGCAGGATGCGTCTATGTCGGATCCGAGGGTGCGCCGCACCGTCGCGGGGATTCCCTTCTTTTCCAAAATGGAAATAAACCGCTTTTGCCGTTCGGCAGAGCTTTTTCTATAATGGTTTCCCGTCACATCATTGACAGGGATCAGGTTCACATGGCACAGCATTCCCTCCAACCGGGAAGCCAGCTCCCGTGCACAGGCGTCGCTGTCATTCACTCCGCTGATCATCGCATATTCGAAAGAAATCCGTCTCCCCGTCGTTTTGGCATAGGAACGGCAGGCTCTCAGAAGCATCTCCACATTCCATTTGCGATTCACCGGCATCGTCTGATTGCGGATTTCATCGTTCGGCGCATGAAGCGACACGGAAAGCGTAAGCTGCAAATTTTCTTTCTCCAGATCGGCAATCCGATCCACAAGCCCACAGGTAGAAAGAGAGATATGGCGCATCCCAATATTCAGGCCCTCCTCACAGGAGACCAGTTGGAGGAAACGGAGGACGTTATCATAATTGTCCAAAGGTTCCCCCATGCCCATCAATACAATATTGGAAATCCGGCGTCCGGCATCCTTCTGAATAGTTTGAACTTCGGAAAGAATTTCAGAGGCTGTCAGATTGCGCGAATAACCGCTTTTTCCGGTTGCACAGAAGGTACACCCCATCCGGCATCCAACCTGCGTGGATATGCAGATCGACAAGCCGTGATGATACTCCATCAAAACACATTCCACATGCTGCCCGTCATTCAGGCGGAGCAGATATTTGACTGTACCGTCTATTTGGGACACTTGTTTTCTGGCAACGCTTGCCCCAGCTATGTAGAAACGCCCGGCCAAACGCTCACGCAGATTTTTCGGTAAATTGGTCATTTCATCAAAGGAGGAAACTCCCTGTTGAAGCCAGCGAAAAATCTGACCGCTGCGAAAGG
>DVGZ01000125.1 GCA_018712435.1 Candidatus Caccousia avicola | reverse complement strand
GCTTCCGTGGGAATCGAACCGTGCAAGCTGTGCACCTACTGCTGGAACGGCAAAGAATAAAGATGAAGCCGGATGCCCGGGGAGTATTGTGAACTTTTTTCAAAAATAATTGTATTGTCCCGGGGGATGTGTTACAATGAACACACTACGGCGTTTTTGCCGGTCCATTTTATTTCACGGAGGATTCTGGAAGCTATGAATCAGGACATTTTTGTGGAACAAATTATCCAACGCAAGCACAGCGGGAAGGATTATCTGATGTATGTGGGATTGTCCCTGGCTTTCCTTATCATCTGCTTTCTCGGTATTTTTGTGATCCCGATGTTTGGTTTTCTCGTGATTATTGCCGCGGGTTACGGCGCGTACTGGCTGATCACATCGCGCAATCTGGAATTTGAGTACAGTGTGACAAACGGAGATTTGACCATTGACCGCATCATCAACCGCCAGCGCCGCAAGCGCGTGATTTCCTTCGACTGCAAGGACGTCGAGGCGATTGGAAAATACAAGGCGGTCGATCACCAGTCCAAGCGCTATGACAAGAAATTTTTCACCTCCATGGCGGATGACGGTTCCGATGAGGGCGCGTGGTATATCGCCGTGCGTTCCCCGAAATACGGCGGCTTCTGCCTGGTGGTGTTCCATCCGGAGGAGCGTGTTCTGGATTCGATCCGCCCGTTCCTGCCCCGTCAGCTGGCGTTTGAGGTCTTTGGTCCCGCGGGCCGCCGGAAGTCTTCCGATACATGATTGCCCTCGGTCTCGATTTGTTGGAGATTGACCGGATCCGCCGTTCGCTGCAAAATCCACGCTTTGTGGAGCGGGTGTTTGGAATGCAGGAAAGGGAACAGCTTTCCGCGCGCGGTTTTCCCGCGCAGAGCGCCGCGGCGTGCTTTTGTGCAAAGGAAGCGTTTGGGAAAGCGCTTGGCACAGGGATTCGGGGGTTCCTTTTGACGGAGGTTCAGCTCCTTCGGGAGCCTTCGGGCCGGCCGTATCTTTTCCTGAGCGGATCCGCGCTGCGGATGGCAGAGGAAAGAGGGCTGTGCTTTTCCGTCAGTGTGACACATACGAAAAACTATGCTGCGGTGGTGGCCGCGGCGGAACAAAAAAGCTGAGGGAGCGCCGGCTGCCGTTGTAAGGCGGCCGGCGTTTTTGCAGTTTTCCGCAGCGTGACAGCCGAAGCAGAGGAGGAAGTTTTTATGATGAAAGTGCTTGGCGCGGCACAGTCGCGCCGTCTGGAGGAACGGGCCGTGCAGGCGGGAGCCAGTCTCCTGGATCTGATGGAGAACGCGGGCGGAGCCGCGGTGCGTTTCCTGCGCAAAAAATACGATCTGGAGCAGAAGCGCTGCGTGGTGCTCTGCGGCCATGGCAACAACGGCGGAGACGGCTTTGTCGCCGCGCGCCGTCTGCGTGAATGCGGCGCGCAGGTGGTGGTGATCCTCATGCAGGGGGAGCCGACCACGGACAACGCGGCGCAGATGCTCTCCCGTTTGGACGATACCGGCGTGAAGGTGCTTCGCTATGAGGATGCTTCCGGGTATCTGCCGTCCATGCTGGAAACCTCCGACTTTATCCTTGACGCGGTGTACGGCGTGGGCTTTCACGGCAGCGCGCCGGAGTTTATGGAGCCGGTGTTCCGCGCCGCCTCGGAGAGCCGGGGCGTTACGCTGGCGCTTGATGTGCCCAGCGGGGTGAACTGCGATACCGGAGCGGTGGAAGGGCCGTGCGTGATGGCCGACTATACCGTTTCGTTTTCCACGCTTAAAAACGGCCACCTGCTTCAGCCCGCCAAGGGCTGCTGCGGTCAGGTGGTGGTGGTGCCGATCGGAATTGATCTTTCGCTGATCAATTCCCAGGAATCGCCGCTGGAGGTGACGGATCGTGAGACGGCTCTGCAAGCCCTCAAGCCCCGCAACCCGGAGAGCAACAAGGGCGACTATGGCCGCCTGTTCTGTCTGTGTGGCAGCGAGGGAATGGCGGGGGCCGCGTCCCTTTGCGTGCGTGCCGCTCTGCGGGGCGGCGCGGGTCTGGTCAACGCGGTTTTGCCGCGCTCCATTTACCAGATTGTCGCGGGGCAGGCTGCCGAAGCGATTTACACGCTCCTGGATTACTCCGCTCCCGGAACGCTGACGGAGGATTCCCAGCGGTCGCTGGCCGAAGCGCTGCGCAAGGCGGACGCTATGGTGCTCGGGTGCGGTCTCAGCACAAACCGCGAATCCTCGGCGCTGTTCCGCCAGTGCCTGATGGGGGCGGAAAAGCCGATCGTCATCGACGCGGACGGCATAAATCTTCTGGCGCGGAATATAGATATACTGAAAACAGTTCAGGCTCCTCTGGTGCTGACGCCCCATCCCGGCGAAATGGCCCGTCTGACGGGCCGCAGCGTTGCGGAGATTCAGCTTCACCGTCTGGAATCGGCCCGTGAATTCGCGCGGGAGTATCAGGTGGTGCTGGTTTTGAAGGGAGCGGGCACGATTGTAGCGGAGCCGTCCGGGCATGCCTGGGTAAACCAGACCGGCAACGCGGGCATGGCGAGAGGTGGATCCGGGGATGTTCTGGCAGGGCTGATCGGCGCTTTGCTGGTGCAGGGCTGCGCACCCGCACAGGCGGCTGCCGCCGGTGTGTGGCTGCATGGAATGGCGGGAGATCGCTGTGCCGCGCGGCTGTCGCAGACGGCTATGCTGCCGGGCGATCTGATCGAGGAGCTGCCCGGACTGTTCCTGGAAATCGGGCGCTGAGACGATCGGGGAGGGATGCGGATGCGCAGGCTGCTTGCGCTCATGGCGATGCTGGGGATGCTTTGTCTTCCGGGCTGCACAGAGAAGCGCATGACACAGGAGGAACTGCTGTTGTCCTTTTGCTGCCGTGTTTCCGTGGAATACGCGGGGGAGACGTATGATTGCCGTATCGAACGGCAGGGCCCCGGCGTTGTCACTGTCCGCACCCCTCTGATAGGCTATCATTGGCAGGGGGAATTTTTTTCCCAGACCTGCGCGGGTCTGGAGTCGGTCAGCGAAAGCTGTCCGCTTCCGGAAAGCAGCTTTGCCGTTCAGCTGAACCGTTATCTTGACGCTCTCCATAAGAAGGGCAGTCTCACCGCGGTTGCATCCGGCTCCTTTGAGGGGAGTCTGGAGGGAAGAACCTACACGGTGGAGGCGGATCCGGAGACAGGGCGGCTTCAGGAGCTGACGGTTCCGCAGGTGGGCCTGACAGCCCGATTTTATGAGTATGATTCCTGAAAAGCGCCGCAGGCTCGGAAGAACCTCTGAGCCGTGCGGCGCTTTGTTCTGCCGCACGAGAAAATTGTCATTTGCGCGCCGCGGGTAATATTATGGAGCAGTGGGGATGGAAAAGAATTTCAATCCCCGCATAATCGAAAACAGAACAGACAAAAATAAGAGTACGTTCGAACGAAACTTTGCATAGCGGAGTGTGAAAAAAGTGAGTATACGAAGAGGCGATATTTATTATGCCGATTTAAGCCCGGTGGTTGGCTCCGAACAGGGAGGAGTTCGCCCCGTGCTGATTGTTCAGAATGACGTGGGAAATCGTTTCAGCCCCACTGTGATTGCCGCCGCGATCACCAGCCAGAGGGGCAAGGCAAAGCTTCCCACGCACATTTTGCTTGACTCCCAAACCACGGGATTATCCCGGGATTCGATTGTCCTTCTGGAACAGGTGAGAACCATTGACAAGCACCGCTTGAAAGAGCGGATGGGACGCTTGGATTCCGGCAGTATGGATCGGGTGGATCAGGCGCTGTCAATCAGCTTTGGGCTTGACGCCGGGAACGGCCGCCGCGCTACATAGGCGGCTGTTCGGCGGGCCGCGCGCAAAAGGGACGGGGAAACCCGGACAATTTTGCGCGCGGCCTTTTTTGTGACAAAATGTATGCCGTGTCCCTCCTATAATAAGAGAAGCGCAAAGGGGGCGGGGCTGTGCAGGTGGTGTATGTGGATGTTCTGCTGGGGCTGAATCTGTTTATCAATTATTTTCTGCTTCTGGCGGTGGGGAGATTCCTTCATCTGACAGTGCGGCGTCTCCGGCTTGTGGGAGGGGCGGCCATCGGCGCGCTGTATTCTCTCACCATCCTGGCGCCGCCGCTTCCTTCGATCCTGTCCCTGCTGTGCCGTTTGGCGGTTTCCGCGATTATCATGCTTGCGGCGTATCCGCTGCGATCGCCCAAGCTGCTGCTGCGCGGGGTGACGGCATTTTATCTGGTGAATTTTGCTTTTGCCGGTTTCCTGCTGGCCTTCTGGTATCTGACGTCTGCACAGGGGATTCTGATTCGCAATTCCGTGGTCTATTTCAATCTTTCGCCTGTCGTTTTTTTGGCGGCTACCGTCCTGGCGTATGGAGCCGTTCGCTTGATCCAGCGTCTGACGGGACGCGAGGAGCCGAAAGCCCTTCTCTGCCGTGTCAGCGCCACCAGCGCGGGGGCAAGCGTCTCATTTTCCGCGCGGGTGGATACGGGAAACAGCCTGACCGAGCCGTTTTCCGGCGCTCCCGTTATTGTCGCGGACGCGGAAGCGGTTGCCGCGCTGATTCCGCCGCAGGAGGAGGGATGCCGCCTGGTTCCCTACCATACCGTATCCGGCAGCGGTTTATTGCATGCCTTCCGTCCGGAAAGCCTGATGATCGAGTGCGCCGGAAAGGTAACGAAGCCGCCGCAGGTGTACATAGCCGTCAGCGAGCAGCCGGTTTCACAGGATGGATTTCGCGCTTTGCTGAACCCGTCTCTTTTGGAATAAAGGAACGTCCCGAGCCTGATTCTGGCCGGAGGCCCCGTGGGACGCCGCTTCACCGGCAGCGGCAAGGAGGGGAAATGAAAAAGTTTATTTTGGAGTGGGTGCGCCGGCTGGCGCGGCGGTTTCTTGGCTGGAAAGCGCGGCTGGGATGGACGCAGGACGTTCACTACATCAACGGGCCGGAGACGCTTCCGCCGCCTCTGACGCCCGCGCAGGAAGCGGAGGTGATGCAGCGCGTCCGGGAGGGAGTGGAAAACGCCCGGGAACCGCTCATCACGCATAATCTGCGCCTGGTCGTTTACATAGCCAAGAAATTTGATTCCAGCGGGGCGGGCATGGAGGATCTGATCTCCATCGGCACGATTGGACTGATCAAGGCGGTGAACACCTTTTGCCCGGAGCGCAACATTAAGTTAGCCACCTACGCCTCCCGCTGCATTGAAAATGAGATTCTGATGTTCCTGCGCAAAAACTCCCAGCTTCGCAACGAGGTTTCGATCGACGATCCTTTAAATGTGGACTGGGACGGGAACGAGCTTTTGCTCTCCGATGTGCTGGGAAGCGATCAGGATGCGGTCAATCTGGGCATTGAGCAGGAGGTGGAACGAAACCTGCTTCTCACCGCGGTTTCCCATTTACCGCCGAGAGAGCGGAAAATCATGGAGCTTCGCTTTGGCCTGGGGCGGGCGCAGGAGCACACGCAGAAGGAGGTGGCGGATACGCTGGGGATCTCTCAGTCCTATATTTCTCGGTTGGAGAAGCGGATCATTGAGCGGCTGCGGCACGATCTCGAGCGGGTCGGATGATGCTTTTGGCGTATGTTTCTAAAAATTTTTGCAGGATAGAAGAAATGATTTTGCAAAATACTCTTGCGCGCTGCCGAAGAAATCCGCTATAATAAGAACAGCTTATTGCAGGACAAAGGCGTCCGCGAAGCCGGAAACGGCTCTCGCGGACGCCTTTTTTGCGTTGCGGAAGGAGGAGCCCGCATGCGGTGGAACATGAAGCGGCGAGAGAAAACACCTTCTTTTTTCCCTATCCCATCCGGTAATTGCCTTTGATCATTGAATGGCGGCTATGGAGCAGAAGAAAAGGCTGAGAGCAGGGCGCGAAGTGCATCCCGAGTCAGCCTGGTGAGAGGAAAGGATGAAGAAAGATGTGCACGGTACTCGCTTATTTTGGAACGGATCTTTCCCGGGAGGAATTTGAAAGCTATCTGGCAAGAACGCAGGAGAGAGGGCCGGATGATTCCAAAACGGTGGCTTTGCCGCAGGGAGGCTTTTTGGGCTTTCAGCGTCTTGCGATCATGGGACTTTCGCCCGAAGGGATGCAGCCGTTTCAGCTGGGGAACAGCTGGGCGATCTGCAATGGTGAACTGTACGGCTTTCGCAGGATGAAGCAAGAGCTGGAGGAAAAAGGCTACTCGTTTCAAAGCGGCTCGGACTGTGAATTGATTCTCCCAATGTATCAAGAATACGGGACGGATTTATTTCGCCGTCTGGACGCGGAATTTGCGTGCGTGATCTACGACGGAGAGACCAATAGTGTGATTGCCGCCCGCGATCCCATCGGAATCAGGCCGCTTTTTTATGGCTACAGTGCGTCCGGCGGCTTTGCGGTGGCCAGCGAGGCGCGCAGTCTGGTGGGGTGGGTGGAAAAAATCCGGCCCTTTCCGCCGGGATGCTATTGGAAAAACGGCAGATTTCACCGTTACCGCGATCCCGCCGCTTTTGACTTCCGCTGCCCGGATACGGGGGAAGCGCTGCTTCGCGGGATCCGCGACCGTTTGATCGCGGCGGTGGAAAAGCGCCTGGACGCTGACGCTCCGCTGGGGTTCCTGCTCTCCGGCGGTCTGGACAGTTCGCTGGTTTGCTCCATCGCGGCGAAAAAGAGCAAGAAGCCGATCCGCACCTTTGCCATCGGAATGGAAAAGGACGCGATCGATCTGAAATATGCCAGGCAGGTGGCGGACTACCTCGGCGCGGAGCACACGGAGTTCTTTATGACGCCTGAGATGGTAAAAGAAAGTTTGCCGGAGGTTATCGCACGGCTTGGCACCTACGATATCACCACCATTCGCGCCAGCATGGGCATGTATCTGCTTTGCCGGGAAATTCATCGAAAGACGGACGTGCGCGTTCTTCTGACCGGTGAGGTGTCCGACGAGCTGTTCGGATACAAATATACGGATTTTGCCCCTTCCGCCGAAGCGTTTCAGGAGGAAAGCTGCAAGCGTGTCCGGGAGCTGTATGCCTATGATGTGCTGCGCGCCGACCGCTGCATCGCGGACAACAGCATCGAAGCGCGCGTGCCGTTTGGGGATCTGGAATTTGTCCGTTATGTCATGAGCATCGATCCGGAGCAGAAACGGAACCATTACGGAAAGGGAAAGTATCTTCTGCGCAAGGCCTTTGAGGGCGACTGGCTGCCGGAGGAGATCCTGTGGAGAGAGAAAGCCGCGTTCAGCGATGCGGTGGGGCACAGCATGGTGGACGATCTCAAGGAATATGCCGCGCAGATGACAGACGGGGAGGACTGGCGCACCGCGTGTCAGGCATTCTCGCAGGTTCCGCCGTTTACGCAGGAATCGCTGCTGTACCGCCGGATCTTTGAACAGTTCTATCCCGGTCAGGGAGCAATGATCCCCGGCTTCTGGATGCCGAATCCGGAGTGGGAGGGCTGCCGTGTGGACGATCCGTCGGCACGCGTTTTGAAAAATTACGGTGACAGTGGGAAATAATAAAGCAATCAGCAACGAAAAGTTCGGAGGGAACGGTATGGCGAAATATATTTTTGTGACAGGCGGCGTTGTTTCGGGTCTTGGAAAAGGGATCTCGGCGGCGTCTCTGGGAAGGCTTCTCAAAGCGCGGGGACTTCGCGTCGCGGCGCAGAAGCTGGACCCATATATGAACGTGGATCCGGGAACGATGAGTCCCTATCAGCACGGGGAGGTTTTCGTGACCGAGGACGGGGCGGAGACCGATCTGGATTTGGGGCATTACGAGCGCTTCATCGACGAGAATCTGAACAAGCTTTCCAACCTGACCTCCGGACGCGTTTACTGGAATGTGCTGAACAAGGAACGGCGCGGAGAGTATCTCGGCAGCACGGTGCAGGTGATCCCGCATGTCACGGGAGAAATCAAGGAATTCGTTTATGGGCTTGGGAAAATGACGGACGCCGATGTGGTCATCACGGAGATCGGCGGCACAATCGGCGATATCGAGAGCCAGCCGTTCCTGGAAGCGATCCGTCAGATTTCCCGCGAGGTAGGACGGCATAACTGTCTGTTTCTCCATGTTGTCCTCGTCCCGTATCTCAAATGTTCCGGCGAACACAAGACGAAACCGGCGCAGCATTCCGTGCGCGAGCTTCAGGGGATGGGAATCATGCCGGATATCATCATTGCGCGCTGTGACGAACCATTGGAAAACGGGATTCGTCAGAAGATTGCATTGTTCTGTGATGTGGAGCCGGAGTGCGTGATCGAAAATCAGACGCTGGGAAGCCTGTATGACGTTCCGCTGATGCTGCATGAAGCGGGGCTGGACGGGATTGTGTGCCGCAGGCTCAGTTTTGATGTGCCGGAACCCTCGCTGGAGGACTGGCGCGCGTTGTGCGGGCGGATTGCCAACGCGGAACGGAGTGTGTCCGTGGCGATTGTCGGCAAGTACACGCAGCTGCATGACGCGTATCTCTCTGTCGCGGAGGCGCTGCGCCATGGCGGCTATGAGCACGGTATCAAGGTCAATCTGAATTGGATCGAGTCCGAGGAGCTGGAAAACCGGGATCCCGCGGAGGTGCTCGAGGGCATGGACGCGATTTTGATCCCCGGCGGCTTTGGCGAGCGGGGAATCGAGGGCATGATCGCCGCCGCCCGGTACGCGCGGGAGAATGGCGTGCCATATTTTGGAATCTGCCTGGGCATGCAGATTGCCGTGATCGAGTTTGCCCGCGACTGCGCCGGATTGACCGAAGCGCATTCGCGCGAATTCGCGCCCGCCTCGGAGCAGGCGGTGATTGATCTGATGCCCGATCAGCGCGGCAACCTGCCGAAGGGCGGCACGATGCGTTTGGGAGGGTATCCGTGCGAGCTTCAGGAGGGAACCCGCCTTCGCGAGATCTATGGGCAGGAATCCATCGTGGAGCGGCATCGTCACCGGTATGAGGTCAGTAACGCGTATCGGGATCGTCTGTCGGCGGCGGGACTGCGGTTCAGCGGCATGTCGCCCGATCACCGTCTTGTCGAAGCGATTGAGCTGCCGGATCACCCCTTCTTTGTCGGCGTACAGTATCACCCGGAATTCAAGTCCCGCCCCAACCGTGCGCATCCGATTTTCCGTTCCTTCATCGAAGCGGCGTGGGAGCGAAAGAAATAAACACGCTCTTTCCTTTATAAAAGGATCATGGTATAATGTCCGCAGGAAGATTGAACCTGCACACAACAGCCCGCTGAGCCGTCTTGCGCGAAGCGCTCACGGACCCACACCAGCCGGGTGTCGGGTTTGCCCGATGCGTGCGTGAATTGCCCCTATGACTAAGAGCAATATCACAAGGCGCGTGTTCCGCGCCGGAAAGGATTTGTATCATGAAACCTTTTTCTCAGATTGAGTATGTTCGTCCGGATTTGGAAGGGATGCTTGCCCGTCTGGATGAGCTGACAGCTCAGGCTGCCAATGCCGCGAGCGGGGAAGAGCTGCTGGCGGTCTGTGACGAATGTGACAAGCTGTGCCAGCAGTTTATGACGGATTCCAGCCTGTCCTATGTACGGTATTCGATCAATACCAAGGACGAGTTCTACGCGAAGGAAAATGACTTCTACGATGAAAACAGTCCCCGCTTCAACGACAAGGGGCTGGCTTTCTCCCGTGCGGTGCTGGCCAATCCGCACAAGCAGGCCCTGGCCGATCGGTACGGCCAGATCTACCTGGATAAGCTTGAGCAGAGCGTGCGCTGTGCCATCCCGGAGATTCTGCCGCTGATGCAGAAGGAAAACGCTCTGGTCAGCCAGTATCAAAAGCTGTATGCTTCCGCGATGGTGGAATTTGAGGGGCAGACCCTGCCGTTGCCGAAGCTTGGACCCTACAAGCAGAGCACCGATCGCGCGGTGCGCAAAGCCGCTTATGAAGCGGAGGGGAAATTCTTCGACGATCATCAGGCGGAATTTGATGAGCTGTATACCAAGCTGATTGAGAACCGCAACGAGCAGGCCCGTGCAATGGGGTATGAAAACTACGTTCCGCTGTCCTATCTGCGCATGCAGCGTCTCGGCTATGGCCGCGAGGAGGTAGAAGCCTACCGCAATCAGGTGGTGCGCGACGTGGTGCCGCTGGTGGCCCGCATGAAGGCGCGGCAGGTGGAGCGCTGCGGTCTGACCGATCCGAAATTCTACGACAGCGCCCTGTATTTTGCCGACGGCAACCCGAATCCCACCGGCACCCCGGAGGAGATTCTGGCGGCCGGCCGCACCATGTACCGTGAGCTGAGCCCCGAGACGGCGGAATTTATTGATTTCCTGATGGACAACGAACTGCTGGATGTTCTGAGCCGTCCGGGCAAAGCGCCGGGAGGATATTGCACCCATTTCCCGACGCTGAAAGCCCCCTTTATTTTCAGCAACTTCAACGGTACCTCCGGGGACGTGGATGTGCTGACCCACGAGGCGGGCCACGCGTTCCAGGCGTACCGTGCCATGCAGCAAGATCTCCCCGGTGAATTGCAGGGACCCGGTCTGGAAAGCTGTGAGATCCATAGCATGAGCATGGAGTTTTTGACCACTCCCTGGCATCATCTGTTCTTCGGGCCGCAGACCGGTAAGTATGCGCTGTATCATGCGGAGGACGCGCTTGGCTTCCTGCCTTACGGCTGCATGGTGGACGAGTTCCAGCACATTGTGTACAGCCATCCGGAGCTGACCCCCGAGCAGCGCAACGAGGAATGGCTGAAGCTGGAGAAGAAATACCGTCCCTGGAATAACATGGAGGGAATGCCCTTCTATGGCCGCGGCGCGGGCTGGCAGCGTCAGCTCCATATTTATCAGTATCCGTTCTATTATATTGACTACTGCCTGGCGCAGACGGTGGCGCTGCAATTCTTTGCCGCGTTCCTGAAGGATCCGAAGGATGCCTGGCAGCGGTATCTGGCCCTGGTGGACAAGGCCGGAACCCAGACGTATGCGGATCTGGTCAGAAGCGCGGGGCTGGTGGTTCCGTTTACAGACGGTTCCCTTGCTCCGGTGGCCAAAGCGGTCAGCGATTGGATCGACGCAAATCAGCTGTAATCTGAAACAGAGTCTCCAAAAAGGGGCCGGATGTCATCAAAGACATCCGGCCCCAAATTATTTTGTTAAAATTCAAGCTTTTGTTTCGCCTTTGTTCTTGATCAGCTCGCTCAGTTCTTCCATAAAGCTGTGAATGTCTTTGAATTGACGGTAAACCGAAGCAAAGCGGACGTAAGCCACTTCGTCGATATCCTTGAGCCGATCCATAGCATACTTTCCGATCCGGCTGGAAGGAACCTCGCGTTCCAGAGAGTTTTGCAGTGTGTTTTGAATTTCGTCAACGACCTTTTCCAGTGTGTCAAGGGAGACAGGGCGTTTTTCGCAAGCGCGAAGAAGGCCGTTGAGAAGCTTGTTCCGATCAAAGGTTTCCCGCGACCGATCCTTCTTGATGACCACAACAGGGACGGTTTCCACCACCTCGTAGGTAGTGAAGCGTTTTCCGCATTTCAGACATTCGCGTCTGCGGCGGATCCGTTCGCCCTCATCCGTAGGGCGGGAATCGACGACCTTGCTCTCTTCATAGCTGCAATATGGACATTTCATGATTTTTTCCTTCCTGCCCTACACGCCTTGCAGTGGGCATTTCGCGCGCCTGCGGCCGCTGTGCGGACGAAAAACGGGCGCCATGACAGACACTCTGCGGGCACGAATTTACACAGCCCCAGATGTTTTTTATGTGATCTCATTCTATCATATCTTTGCTTTTTTTGCAATTTTGTTTTTGAGAAATTTGTACAGCTTTCCGCGAAACATGCAATGTTTACAGAATGTTTTCCGGTGTGGGACGATCGATCCAGCGCAGGGAATCAATTTGTGCCAAGGCGCGCTCACATTCGGAGATCAGTTGATCGAAGGTTCCGTACCGGGCCAGCGGGGGAAGGGCGCTGAGAGTGCGTCCCAGCTCCTCGACCCGTGTGTGCGCCGTATACACGCAGAGCGGGCCGCGCGCCGATTCCCATTTCTGTATGGCGGCAAGCGTATGCGATTCCGCGAGGGAAGAATTTCCCTGTTCGCTTGCCTCAACAGCGGCCCGCACCTCCTGCTCCAAAAGATCCGTTGTTCGCCCCGTGTGCCAGCCCTGCCAGAAGCAGAGTGCCGCGGCACACAGAAAAAGAATACCCGCGGCCCAGAGACGCTTCATTCCCGGTTCCTCCCTTCCTTTTTGACAATATAGAACTGACCGGCTGTGTTTGCCGTCATCAGAAAAACATCCTTGGCAGAGAGATTTTTCCCGCGCAGGATTCCTTCGAGCCAGCCCTGGCTTTTGCGGATTAGCTGCAAGGAAAAATCAGAGATAACACCGTCGCTGATGACGACGGCTTCGATTCCGTTGTCGGGCAGGATCAGACCGCAGAGCTCCGCGGTGGGAACATCCTTGCCGGGCTTTTTCACAATACTCATCCGGCCATTGGTTTCCACAATGGCATAGGCGACGTCCTCCAGGCAGAAAATATCTTTCTGCCGCAGCTCCTCGCAGAGATCCTCCGTTGTCATGCGCAGGCGGCGAAGCTCGCTTTGTACGATAACGCCGTCGTTGATGACCACAATGGGCCGCCCGCAGATCAGGCTGCGGAGACGGGTGCTTTTCAGCATGATGACGGAGGTGACAATCTCGCAGAATACCAGAATGGCGATGGGGAGCAGTCCGCTCAAAAGCGGCTGTCCTGTATCCTGCATGGGGATCGCGGCGATATCGGAGATCAGCAGCGTTACCACAAGCTCGCTGGTTTGCAGCTCGCTGATCTGCCGTTTTCCCATCAGACGCACCGCTCCCAGAATGATGGCGTAGAGCAGAAGCGTACGAATCAGGGAGATTGTCATGGAAAGTCCTCCTTTGCAATGTGCAGAGCCGGTTTCTGAGGATATTCTTTCCCGTGAAATTGTGCTTATTCCGCATAAAACAGCGCCGCGCGGCGAACATTACAAAAAAGCTTCGTTCCCATGGCCGGAACAAGGAGGAGGTCGGAGGATGTTTGCCGTTTCCCTGAAAGAGAATCTGGAACGCTTTCAGTCTGATTTTGACGGAAGCATTGATTTTATTACGCGCCGCCTGCGGATCGCGGGGGTGGAGGCAGCCTTTCTGAGCATGGAAGGTATGGTCAACAAACAGATTGCGGCGCAGAGCGTGCTCACGCCGGTGATGAACGCTGCGTTTCCCAGCGGGGATCCGCCGGAGAAATTTGCTTATCTGCGTGATTGTGTGCTCTCCGCCGTGGATCAGAAGGAGGTGTTTGAGTACACGGAGTCGCTGAACCTTCTCATGAGCGGCTTTGCGATTCTGCTTCTGGACGGCTGCCGCAGCGTATTAGCCATCGGTTTGCAGGGATATTCCTTCCGCAGTGTGGGGGAGCCGCAGAACGAGAGCATGCAGCACGGCGCGCGGGAAGGATTTGTGGAGCCGGTGCAGATCAATATGACGCTTCTGCGCCGCCGCCTGAAAACGCCGCAGCTGAAATTTGAAAAGCTGATGGCGGGGAGGGAGAGCAGCACGTTCCTCTGTCTCTGCTATCTGCGCGATCGGGCGTCGCCGGAGCTTGTGCGGGCCGTCCGCAGGCAGGTGGCGCAGATGGATCTGGACGCTGTGCTGGCGGCGGGATATGTCACGCCCTTTTTCCGCAGGCCCGGCTCGTTCTCTCTGTTCAATACGGTCGGCGTTTCGGAGCGCCCCGACACGGTGTGCGGAAAGATCGAGGAAGGCCGCGTGGCGCTGCTGATTGACGGTACGCCAAATGTGGTGATTCTTCCGCATCTGTTTCTGGAAAATTTTCAGAGCTTTGACGATTATGCCAACCGGCCGTTTTATGCGGCTTTTACCCGCATTTTGAAATTGATCGCTTTTTTTCTTGCTATGTTTTTTCCCGGCTTTTATGTGGCGGCTTCCACGTTTCACCCGGAGCTGATCCCGGAGCCGCTTCTTCTGAAAATCGCCCAATCGGAGCTGAATACCCCCTTTTCCATTATGCTGGAAGCTATCGTGATCCATATCATCTATGAAATCATGAGGGAAGCCGGTCTGCGCGCCCCCAAGGTGCTGGGGCACGCGGTCAGTATTGTCGGCGCGCTTGTCATCGGAGACGCGGCGGTCAATTCCGGTCTGGTGGGGGCTCCCACGCTGATGGTGATCGCGGTGACGGCCATTTCCTCCTATCTGGTGCCGTCCCTGTATGAACCGGTGGCGATCTGCCGGTTGATTCTCATTTTAATCGGGGGAACCATCGGATTCTGGGGACTGATGACGGCTATGTTCCTGATGACGGCGAATCTGTGCTCTGAGGCCTCGTTCGGGGTTCCGTTTGGCGCGCCGGTATCGCCGTTTGGAAAGGCGTCGATGCGTGACGCGGTCTTGCGTGCGGGCTGGAAAAAGCTTGGGAAACGAGTGGAAAAAATACAGGATCTGCCGGGCTCGACGCTCGACCCGTAACGGATCCGGGAAAGGTCGGATACGATGCAGCAGGCTGGTGTGAATAAAATCGGAGCGGGACAGCTTTTCCTGACTCTGTTTGTGGGGCGTGTTGTCTTTTTGCTGTCGATGAATACGGTTTTGGTGGGAGGGGAGTCCCTGCAGGAGCTGATCCCATCCTGTCTGGCCTCCTATCTTCTCCAGTTTCTTCTGTTCCTTCCGCTGTGGCTGCTGCACCGCCGCAGGCCGGATCAAAATCTGTTGCAGGCGGCAAAATCCCTTCTCGGTCGTTTTGGTTTTCTGTTTTTGCCGCTTTACGCGCTGTACTTTTTGTTCTTCGCCGCCTATTTGCTCTCTCTCCTTCAGCTTTTCATGGCCAATATTATGGAACCGCACGCTTCCCTTCCGCTGATCGCCATTGTCACGGCGCTGTCGGCCTCCTATGCGGCATGGAAAGGAATCGAAACAATCGGCCGCACGGGAGCGATCGTCTCGGTGTTTGCGGCGTGCAGTCTGGCGGCCATTTTCTTTTTCCTGAGTTTGAAAATAAACCCGCTGAATTTCGTTCCCTTTTTTGAGGATGGAGGAAAGCAGGCTGCGTCCGGAATTCTGCTTCTTCTGGCGCGGAGCGACGGACTGACCGCGATTGCTTTTTTGGGTGCGCAGACGCGGGGCAGACTGGGACTCGGATTTGTGATTTGGAACACGGTGTCCTATGCCGTTATCGCAGGATTGCTTGCCGTGATGACGGGGGCGATGGGGGCTTATCTGGGCGATCAGCTTTTCCCGTTTTATGCGGCTGCTTCCTTTGCGGAAATGGGAGCCGTGCAGGGTATGGATGCCGTTTTGATCGGGATTTGGATTTTCTGTATGCTGGTTAAGCTTTCGACGGATCTGTATCTGCTGCGCCTGTGTGTGGAGAGCGCCGCGCCGCGTGCGGGAAAATGGTCCGTGCTTGTGGGAGCGGTTCTGACAGCGGGATTGTCTCTCGCGATCTGTTCGATGCGGGATCTGCAAAAGCTGTTCTATGGCTCCAGCCTGTTTCTGCCGTTTACGCTGGTTTGCGCCGCGGGCGTGCCGCTTCTTCTCCTGATCTGCGATTTGGTGCGCCGGGGAAAAGCGGAGAAAAAAGGAGGAAAGAGGAAGGCAAAAAAAGCGGCGGCGCTGCTGCTTTCCATGCTGTTGGTGTTTTCAGCGTCCGGATGCCGGGAGCAGATTCGCCTGAACCGCCGTCTGTTGATTGAGGGAATCGGAATCGATTTACAGGACGAAACCTTCCTTCTCACGGTTCAGACCACCAAAATTACAGAGGGGGAGACGCGGGAGGTTTCCGTATATACGGCGGAAGGGCCGTCTATTCTGGAAGCGCTTGGCTCGCTGACGCAGCAAACCGGGCAGGATCCTCTCTACAGTCATGCGCTGGTGGTGGTGTTTGGGCGTTCCTGCGCGGATGCCGGAATTTCCGGGATGCTGGATTTCTTTGTGCGCAATGCGGAGACAAGACCCAATGCCCAGATTATGATGGCGGAGGGGGATGCCTCCGAGGTGCTGACGGCAAAGCGGGAGGAAAAAACAGTGTCCGCGAAGGTGCTGGGAGAAATTCTGGAGACGCAAAACATGAATGGAAATATCGCGCGGATTACACTGACGGACTTTGTCAACCATTTTGGCAATGATGGGGCCTGTCCGTATCTGCCGGTTGTCCGCCCGGCGGATGAGGGAGTGGAAGCGGCGGGGACAGCGCTGCTGGATCAGCAGGGGAGGATTCTTGCGGTGCTGGACGAAAAGACAACGCGGGGAGCCTTGTATCTGCTGGGGGGCTTTGATCGCGGGTTGGAAACGGTGAGCCTGCCGGATGGTTCTCAGCTGACCGCGGAGCTTCATGATCTCAAAACAGACATTACAGCTTTAGTGCGGGACGGAACGCCCGCTTTCTCCATTTCCATCCGCTGTGCCGCGGACATCGGGGCGCTGGATGGTGGTGTGGGCACTCGGTATGGGGAGTCGGCGTACGCTGTGATGGAACAGACGCTGGCGGAGGAGATCAAAAAAGAGACACAGACCGCTCTGGATCTGTGCCTCGGGGAATATGGGGCCGATATTTTTCTGCTGGGCCGCCGCCTGCATCAGGCGAACCCAAAGGAATGGCAGAAGTATGCCGAACAATGGCCGCAGACGGTTTCCCAAGCGGTCATTTCCGTGCAGACCAAGGTGGAGATTGCCCGTGTGGGGCAGGAGGATACACCCGCAATCGAGTGATGCGTAGGCTTTCTCTGACGCGTCAGGATTCCTCCACTGTCTCGCGCGGTTCGCTGGAAAGCTCGCTGAGGATGCGCTCCGCCGCGGCGCGGCGCATAGCGGCCTCGATGGAAAGCTCCGCGGCGAGACGGATCAGCTCGCGGCGGCCGCCGGAGGTTCCGCTGTCCACCCGGGAACAGACCTCTTCTATGGCGAGCCTTTGCGCTTCGCAGAAATTACCGTACATTTCCTTTTCGCTGCTGTCCTCCAGCAGGAGGTTCATCAGTGAGGAAATGTCCGGGATGGAGAGTGAGGATTTGAGCATGCAGATCATGGTGAGCATGGCCAAATGCTCACGCGCATATTTTTTGCGATCGGGCCGGGGGAGAACACCGGCCTTTACATAATTGTTGATCATGCTGGAGGTCAGAAGGCCCTCGCCGCTGCGGTCGAAAAGCTGTAATTGCTTTTCCATATAGCTGAGGACCTGATCCATATAAAGATAGATCTCCGGCATCCTGTCCCAGGATTGCGGTTCAAAGGCTTCCAGCTCCTGCGACCATTTTTGAATTGCTTCGGCAGAGATATCCATCTGGTCAAACTCCTTTTCTCTGTTTGCCGCCGGGCGGCGGGTTCAGGCTTTCTCCTGCTGCTTCTGGGGTTCCCGGGCGGAACGCAGAGCATATTGGCTTGGGGGAACCCCCATATACTTCTTAAAGACGCGGGAAAAATACAATTGATCGGAAAAGCCGGTGGAGGAAGCGACCTCCCCGACGGAGAGACGACCCTCCTCCAGAAGCGCGGCGGCCTTGTTCATCCGGCAGCGCATCAGGTATTCGTTGGGAGGAACGGAAATGTTCTCCATAAACAGGCGGTAAAGGTGACTGCGGCTGATGCCTACACTCGCCGCGATATCCTCCACGTCGATGCTGCGGGAATAATTGTATTCGATGAAGCGGGCGGCCTTCTGAACATATTCATATCCGCTGGCATGGTGCGCGGCGGAGGAAGTGCCGAAAGCGTCCATCAGATCGGCAAGGAAAAGCAGCAGCCCGGCTTCCACCCGCGCTTCGTTGCTGTGTGTGGCGCAGGAGAGATGGCAGATTTGCTCCAAACGATCCGGCAGCGCCGTCCCGGAAAAATGAAAGACGGGATTTTCATAGGACAGGCCGGTTTGTTCCACAAGGCGTTTGGCGTCCGTGCCGTTGAAGCCGATCCAACAGTATTGCCAGGGGGATTCGCTGTCCGCCGCATAGGAAGCAACAACGCCGGGAGTCAGCAGAAAGCCGTCTCCGCCGGAGAGATAATAGTCCTTCCCGCCGAAGGAAAAAACGCCTTTTCCGGAGGTCACGCAGTGAATCAGGTAGTGATCGCGCACGGCGGGTCCCCATGCGTGTCCGGCGGAGCATTTCTGGATTCCGCAGCTGTATACGGCAAGCCCCAGACTGCTGTGGAAGGCCTGTGTGAAGGAATGCCGGAATTCGTCGTTTGTCAAAGAAGCTCTCCGCCTTTCTTTCCTCTGCGCGGGGGACTGCTGCAGCACGCTTTCCGGCCGTCTGAGGATACCTCTTCATTATATAAAACCTTTTCCCCCTTTTCAATGGTCTTCGGAAAATATGGAAAAAGAAAAAACATTTTATGAAAAATAATTGAAATTGAAATTGCTATCGGTTATAATAATAACGATCTTGTTTTTTTAACCTTTCAAAGCTCGATCCATCACGGCAAACTTTGTCGTGACGGGGCAAAGAGCCTTGAAAGATCACATAATGAATACTGAGTTAAAGGAGAGTCCGAATTATGCCCATGCTTTTGGCGCTGCAGACCGACGACAAGGTGACGCTTTCGCTGACCATTCTTTTGACCGGTCTTGTGGTTGTATTTCTGGTGTTGATTGTCCTGACGGAGATCATCAAGCTGTATGGTACGCTCGTCCATAACGCGACCAACAAAAACAAGAAGCCGAAGCCGGTGGAAAAAGCGCAGGAGCCCGCTCCTGCTCCCGTTTCTGCTCCCGTCCCTGCCGCTCCCGCTGCTCCCGCGGTGGAAGATGGAATTCCCGGGGAAATTGTCGCTGCGATTGCCGCTGCCGTGTACTGCACGGAGGGCGCTTCTGTATCCGCAATCAAATCCATCCGTCGTTCCCGCTCCGCGTCCCGTTCGGCTTGGGGAATGGCTGGCGTGATGGAGAACACTCGTCCTTTTTAAGAGACGTGTCAGCGACCTGGTATGGAATCATAGTTAGAAAGGATGATATTTTCCGTGGAGGTTTTGCAAGGCTTTATGGATGCGTTGCAGGGAATCTGGACCAGCTCCGGTTTTCTGGGCAACGATCCCCGTAACTATATCATGATTCTCATTTCCCTTGTTCTCCTGTATCTGGCGATCAAGAAGGAATTTGAGCCGCTGCTTCTTCTGCCGATTGCGTTCGGTATGCTGCTGGTCAACGTGTTCCCGGGCATTACCGCGACGCCTTCGACCGAGATGCAGCTTGTAACCGATTACATGGCCGCCCACAACGGAGCGGCAGGCAACTATCCCACCGTAATCCTGGAAGGCCTGGAGTACTACCAGATCCCGACCAACGGCGGACTGCTGTACTACCTCTATCAGGGCGTTAAGCTTGGCATCTACCCGCCGCTGATTTTCCTCGGCATCGGCGCGATGACGGACTTTGGTCCTCTGATTGCCAACCCGAAGAGCTTCCTGCTGGGTGCTGCGGCACAGCTCGGCATCTTCGTCACCTTCATCGGCGCGATGGCGCTCGGTATTTTTACGGCTCAGGAAGCCGGTTCCATTGCTATCATCGGCGGTGCTGACGGACCGACGGCGATTTACGTTACCACGATTCTGGCACCCCATCTGCTTGGCCCCATCGCTGTGGCGGCATATTCGTACATGGCGCTGGTGCCGATTATCCAGCCTCCGATCATGAAGGTTCTGACCACCAAGAAAGAGCGTATGATCGTCATGGAGCAGCTTCGTCCTGTTTCCAAGCTGGAGAAGATTCTGTTCCCGATCATTGTTACCATCCTGATTTCCCTGCTGCTGCCCGATGCGGCTCCGCTGGTGGGTATGCTCATGCTGGGTAACCTGATGCGTGAGAGCGGCGTCGTTTCCCGTATTTCCAACACCGCTCAGAACGAGCTGATGAACATCATCACCATCTTCCTCGGTGTGACGGTCGGCGCGACCGCTACGGGCGAAGTGTTCCTGACCCCCCAGACGATCGGCATCATTGTCCTTGGCCTGATTGCGTTCGGCTTCGGCACGGCGGGCGGCGTCCTGTTCGGCAAGCTGATGTGCAAGTTCTCCGGCGGCAAGATCAATCCGCTGATTGGCTCCGCTGGCGTGTCCGCTGTTCCGATGGCGGCTCGTGTGGCACAGAAGGTTGGTCAGAAGGAGAATCCGAGCAACTTCCTGCTGATGCACGCCATGGGCCCGAACGTGGCTGGCGTAATCGGTTCCGCTGTTGCGGCAGGTGTTCTGATCAGCATCCTGAGATAATCACAGTTTCATGAATCGGCTTTTACCCGCACACAAAGAAATGCGTGTGCGGGTAAATTTTTAGGAGGAAATTTTTTGAGCTATTTGACTGATCTGCGGAAAAAGGTTCTGGAAAAAGAATTCAGCCGGATGAATGACCGTCAAAAGGAAGCAGTTTTTCACACGGAGGGCCCTCTTTTGATTCTGGCCGGCGCGGGAAGCGGAAAGACGACGGTGCTGGTAAATCGGATTGCCAATCTGATTCGCTACGGAAAAGCCTATCACAGTGAGGACGAAAGATATCTCACGGAGCAGGACGCCGCCGCGATGCAGGCTTATCTCGACGGCACATCGCCGCTTCCGGAGGAAACGCGCTCGCATATGGCTTGTTCTCCCTGCCGCCCCTGGCAGGTGCTGGCCATTACCTTCACCAACAAGGCAGCCGGAGAGCTGAAAAACCGCCTGATTTCCATGCTGGGGGAAAAGGGAGGCGAGATCTGGGCTTCCACCTTCCATTCCGCCTGCGCGCGCTTTCTTCGCCAGTACGGGGATCGTCTCGGCTACACAAGCCATTTTACGATCTATGACACGGACGATTCCAAACGCTTGATGAAGGATTGTCAGCGAGCTCTCAAAATAGAGGATAAAGTGCTCTCCCACAAAGCGATTTTGGGAGAAATTTCCCGCGCCAAGGATAACCTGGTTACTCCAGAGGAATATCTGACAGCCGCCGGACGGGATAACCGCCTGATGCTGATCGGGCAGGCCTACCAGCTGTACCAGCAGGGGCTGAAAAAAGCCGACGCCATGGATTTCGACGACTTGATTTCCAACACGGTGCGGCTGTTCCAGGATTGCCCGGATGTGCTCGAACATTTTCAGGATAAATTCCGCTATATCATGGTGGACGAGTATCAGGACACCAACCACGCGCAGTATTTGTTGGTGAAGCTTCTGGCGCAGCGCAGCGGCAATCTCTGTGTGGTGGGCGACGACGACCAGAGTATCTATAAATTCCGCGGCGCCACGATTGAAAACATTCTCAGCTTTGAGAAGAGCTTTCCGCAGGCGCACACTATCCGTCTGGAGCAGAACTACCGCTCGACCCAGACTATTCTTGACGCGGCAAACGCTGTTATCTCCAACAATATAGAGCGCAAGGGAAAAACTCTGTGGACGGAGAATCCCAAGGGAAAGCCGATCTCGGTTTACACCGCGATCAACGAGATGGGCGAGGCGGAATATATCACCAAGCAGATTCTCGATGGAGCATCCACGCGCAAATTTTCCGATTATGCGGTTTTGTACCGCATGAATTCCCAGTCAAGCACGCTGGAACGCTGCTTTGTGAAATCGGGCGTGCCGTATCGGATGCTCGGCGGCCTGCGCTTCTATGAGCGCAAGGAAATCCGGGATATGCTGGCCTACCTGTGTGTGATCAACAATCCGGGCGACGAGATCCGCCTGCGCCGGATCATCAACCAGCCGAAGCGCCAGATCGGGGACAAGACCATCGCGCAGGCGTCGGAGATTGCCGCCGGACTGGGCGTAAGCCTGTTTGAGGTGATTGCCCATGCGGACGAGTATGAGCCGCTCAAACGCTCCGCCGCCAAGCTGCTGCAATTTGCTTCCCTGATTCAGGAGCTGATCCAAGCGTCCGACACCTTGGAGCTGGGAGATTTGTATGAGCTTCTTCTGGAAAAAACCGCATACCGGGAGTATCTGCGGGAGACGGAGGAGGAAACAGCCCAGGACCGCATTGAGAACATTGGAGAGCTTTTGTCCAACCTGCGTCAGTATGAGCAGGATAACGGAGAGGAAGCTTCGCTGGCCGGATTCCTCGAGGAAATTTCCCTGATGACGGATGTGGACAACCTCGATGAGAGCGTGGACGCGGTTGTTATGATGACGATGCATTCCGCGAAGGGCCTGGAATTCCCGTGTGTGTTCCTTCCCGGATTTGAGGAGGGGCTTTTTCCGGGCATGCAGGCGATTTATAATCCTCCAGAGATTGAGGAAGAGCGCCGATTGGCCTATGTGGCGATCACCCGCGCGCGGGAGGAGCTGACCATCGTGAACGCGGAGAGCCGCATGCTTTTCGGCAGCACAAACCGCAACAAGCCGTCCCGTTTCTGCATGGAAATTCCGGAGGAGCTGATCGATCGCCATCGTGCCAGAGAGTGGAAAAAGCCGGATCCCGGTATGGTGCTTCCGGTGTCCTACCGCGAAACGCGTGCGGCTTCCGTGCAGGCAGCCCGCAATTTTGGCCCTGCCGCCGTGGCCCGGGCGGAGAAGCCTTCCGCTTCCTTCAAGCCCGGCGACGCGGTTTCTCACAAAACCTTTGGAGAGGGCATGATTCTTTCTGCATCCCCAATGGGGAATGACGTTTTGCTGGAAATTGCGTTTGAGCGGGTAGGGACCAAAAAGCTGATGGCGAATTTTGCCCGCCTGCAAAAGCTGTGAGAGAAGGAGAAAAAGGCATGAAAAAGTTCTGGAAGGAATTTAAAAGCTTTGCGCTCAAAGGCAGCATGATCGATCTGGCAGTCGGCATGATCATCGGCAGCGCGTTCACAGGGATTGTCAATTCACTGGTCAACGACATTGTAATGCCGATCCTGAGCCTGATCACCGGGCGAGTGGATTTCAACGATCTCAAGCTGGTGCTTTCCTCGGGCGAAAACGCTTCGAGCATCAACTATGGTACCTTTCTGACGCAGGTGGTTAATTTCCTGCTGATAGCCCTTGTGGTTTATTTTGTGGTCAAGCAGCTCAACCGTGTGCGCGAGCTGGTGAGCCGCAAGAAGGAAGAAAAGCCGGCCGCTCCCACGGAAAAGGAGTGTCCGTATTGCCGTTCCAAAATTCCTGTGCTTGCCACGCGCTGCCCGCACTGCACGTCGCGTCTGGATGAGCCGGAGAATCCATAACCCCAGACACAACAAAGCAACCCCGGACATGGTACATGGAACCGTGTCCGGGGGTTGCTGCTTGTCTGAAAGGCTCTTTCGGAAGATGGGTTCAGGAGCCGGTGGACTGGTAATGATGCAGGCCAAAGCGGAAAAAGGCGTAACAGGGAATCACAAAGAGAAAACCGAGCAGGGGAAGCAGGCTGAGACGGAAATCATCGGAGCGCCCGATCAGATACAGGAAGGGATAATATTGAAAGAGCGCGATCGGGATGACGTAGGTGTAAAATTTGAGGACGCCTTCGCCGTAGACGGAAAGCGGATATCTTCCGAATTCCCGGCTCCCGTCCGTGAAGATGTTCATGAATTCCAGTCCCTCAATGGTGAAAAAGCTCAGTCCCGCGTAAAGGATGAAAAGTCCGGAAAAGACAGCGATTCCGCCGATCAGCATCATCAGCAGCGTGAAAATTTTGTCCCAGGTCCATGCAACGCCGCTGGTGGGAATGGCGTAAATCAGCATGGCGATCGCCTGCAAAAAGCGTCCCACACGCGAGAATTCAATGGTGGAGGTCAGCACCTGAAAGATTTCTCCACGCGGGCGCACCAGAATGCGGTCCAGATTGCCGCTTTGAATGAGCCGGGGAAAGACGTCGAAGCCCCGGACGAAGCATTCGGTCAGCGAGAAGGACGTGAGGATCACGGAAAAACAGATCAGAATCTCCGAAAAGGAATAGTCCTGCACCGTATGGAAACGGGTGAACAGAAAGAAGATGCTGAGAAAGGCAGTGAAGGAGACGAGAAACTGTCCCAGCGTCATCATGAAAAAGGAGGCCTTGTACTGCATCTGGCATTTGAGCTGCATGGCGACAAATTTAAAATAAAGCTTCATTCGTTATCCCCCCTGTACCACAACTTTTTTGAGGGCACGGTGCATGAGAAGACGTCCGGCCAGCACAAGACCGGCGAGCCACGCACACTGTCCGGCCATACTCCACAGCGCCTGATCGCCCTGCATGTAACCGGTATAGATCAAAAACGGCGTGTTCTGCATGGAAGCAAAGGGCAGAGCGTAGAAAAACGGCTGGATGCTCTCCGGAAGAAAGGGGAGGGGGATGATCCCGCCTGCGAAAAATTCCACCACGGAGGTGGCAAGAAGCCGGATTCCCAGAGAAGAGATCGTATAGAACGCGGAAAGATAGATCAGCATGGAAAAAGCGACCAGAACCAGGAAACCGAGCAGCAGCGAGAGAATAAACAACAAACCCGCGATCCAGCCGGCGGGAAGGGTGACGGAATACGGCGAAGGCAGAAAGGCCGCGACCAACAGGATAGGAGCACAGCGGAGCACCGTTCGGGAAAGCCGGATCGCCATATTCTTTACAAACCACATATTGTAGAGGTCGCAGGGGCGGCACAGCTCGTAGGCGATGCCCCCATTGGAAATGCTGTCAAAAATATCGTTGTCAAAAAACCACGCCATAAACATGGCGAGAAGCGCCTGCTGAAGCCAGATGTAGGTGGAGAGAGAGGAAAACGGCATGGGAAAGCTGGCGGTGTCGCTCTCATAGAAGGCGCGGAACAGCAGAATGGTCATTCCTCCCCAGGCGAACTGGGTGGAGATTCCGGCCCAGGCGGCGGCGCGGTATTGAAGCCCCGCGAGAAAGCGGATACGGAAAAACGATCCATACTGTTTCATATCGCAAACTCCTGATACAGGGAAACCACAAGCTCGTCAATGCTTTCCCCTGTCACCGAAATGTCCTTCACGCCGACCGCGGCGGAGATCCGGGAGATGGCTTCGGAAACGGAGAGGGCGCGGGTGTCCACGGAGAGGACGGCGCGGCCCTCCTTGTCCTCCTTGACCGTCATTTCTTCACAGGAGGGGAGCGTCCCTCCCTCATACGCAACCGTCAATGTTTTGCGGGAGGAATTCCGGGCTTTGAGCTCGGAGAGGGAGCCGTCCAACAGGATGCGGCCTTTGCCGATCAGGAGAATCCGTTCCGTCAAAGCTTCGATATCCTGCATGTCGTGCGTCGTCAGGATTACGGTGGTGCCGTTTTCCCGGTTGATGGCCCGAATGAAATCCCGCACGGCAAGTTTGGACACGGCATCCAGACCGATGGTTGGTTCGTCCAGAAACAGGATTTTCGGATTGTGCAGGAGAGAGGCCGCGATTTCACACCGCATCCGCTGTCCGAGCGAGAGCTGCCGCGCGGGTGTTTTCACGATTTCCCCGATCTGAAGAAGTTCCGTCAGGCGGGACAGCGTTTTACGGTAGGCATGGTCGTCCACGCGGTAGATGTCCCGGATCAGCTCAAAGCTGTCGATGACCGGCACATCCCACCAGAGCTGCGAACGCTGGCCGAATACAACGCCGATTTCCCGGACGTGGGCTGTCCGTTCCTTCCATGGGACGCGCCCATTGATCACGCACTCGCCGCCGTCCGGCGTCAGAACGCCGCTCATGATTTTGATGGTACTGCTTTTTCCCGCCCCGTTCGGGCCAATGTAGCCGACCATTTCCCCGTCACGGATGGTGAAGGAAACGTCCTGCAGGGCGTGGATGGTTTCATACTCCCTGCGGAACAGGGATTTCACAGCCTGAGACAGTCCGGCGCTGCGCCGGGAGACCCGAAAGGTTTTTTGAATGTGACGAAGTTCGATCATACGCCCTCCTTTTGGCCCGCTCGGAACGAAAAAAAACCGTTCGGGAGCCGTCAAATGATAAAAATGGGGACAAAAAAACCCGAATGCTTTTGCATTCGGGTTTTGGTGCGCGAGACGGGACTTGAACCCGTACGTCATACAACACACGCCCCTCAAACGTGCCTGTCTGCCAGTTCCAGCACTCGCGCATTTATTCGGTTTTTGCCGCGTCTCTCTCAGCGACGTTTACGATTATAGCATCCCCGGATCCGGTTGTCAAGAGAAAATTGAAAAATATTCGCTCTTTTTCGTCCTGGTTTTTCCAAAAGCTTGTTCACAGGATTTCTTCCACGAATTTGATCCCATCAAAACCCGAAAACATTTCCAGAAGCTTTGCATGAGGAATCGGCTTTTCGAGCTTGATGGTGAACATCACGCCGATCAGATCGTTCTGCGTGCGATCCTTGCGGTTCATCTGTAAGTCGCTTACGGTGATCCCGTGTTCCCGAAGCATCTGGATAAAGCGTCCGATATCCTGGATGGAAGAAAATTCCGCGAAAAAGTCCATAACTCTGGCTCTGGAAAGAAGGTTCCATTCAATGCGGTGCATCACGGTCATGCCCAGATAGATCAGAATGGTGCAGAGAATTCCTCCCAGATAAAAACCAATGCCGACGGCAAGGCCGATGCAGGCGGAAGCCCACAGGCAGGCCGCGGTGGTCAGCCCCTTGACCTGGCTGCGCCCCGTGACGATGATGGTTCCCGCGCCGAGAAAGCCGATCCCGCTGATGACCTGCGCGCCAAGACGAGCCGGATCACCCGTGCCGAACACCTGAACCATATACTGGCTGGTGCACATGACCAGAGCCGAACCGACGCAGACCGTCATATAGGTGCGAAAACCGGCCGGACGCTTTTTGCGTCCGCGTTCCATGCCGAGGATACCGCCGAGCACCATGGAGAGGATAAGACGGAAGGCGATGGACAGAAGATGGTATTCGTGCAGATATTGGTCAATGTTTCTCAGTGTATCCAGCATGAAAAGTTCCTTTCGTGTGATGAAGTTTTCTATTCATTATACACCAAAACTGGAAAAAGAAAAGTGCCGGCGGAAAATTTCCGTGTAATTTCTTGAAGAAAAAACGGGAATATGCTATACTTACTTCAAATTGCCCGAAATTACCCCAAAAACCGGAAACGGGCAAATGTGACGAAGCATGGAGGAAGCTCTTTTGCAGGAAATCAATCATTCCGCCCGCGGCAGCGAAGCTGTCATGGACGATGTGGCGCAAATCATGAAAATACGGGCCAGAGGGGAACGTCCGATGGCCTATGTCCACTCCTACGGCTGCCAGCAGAATGTGGCGGACGGGGAGAAAATCAAAGGATTTCTGGAAGAAATGGGATTCGGCTTTACGGAGGATCCGGAGGAAGCCGATTTCATTCTGTTCAATACCTGCGCGGTGCGGGAGCATGCGGAGGACCGTGTGTTCGGCAACGTCGGCGCACTGAAAAATACAAAGCGGCGGCATCCGTCCGTTATCATCGCGCTGTGCGGCTGCATGATGGAACAGGAACATGTCGCGGAGCGTATCCGGCGCAGCTATCCCTATGTCAGTCTGGTGTTCGGCACGCATGTGATTCACCGTTTCCCGGAGCTCTTGCTGGAAACGCTGACAAGCGGCAAGCGGGTGTTTTCGCGCGGTGACGAAAGCGAGGATCGTGTCATTCACGAAGGACTTCCCATTCACCGTGATGGCTCTGTGAAGGCCTGGGTGACGGTCATGTACGGCTGCAACAATTTCTGTTCCTATTGTATTGTCCCGTATGTGCGGGGCCGGGAGAGAAGCCGTACGCCGGAAGCGGTGGAGGAGGAGTTTGCTGCGCTGGTGCGCGCAGGATACAAGGATATCACCCTGTTGGGGCAAAACGTCAACTCCTACGGTAAGACGCTGGACAATCCGGTTTCCTTCGCGGAGCTTTTGCGCCGTCTGGACCGTATCCCCGGCGATTACCGCATCCGCTTTATGACGTCTCATCCGAAGGACGCGACGCATGAACTGATCGATACCATCGCGCAGGGAACGCATATCAGCCATCACCTGCATCTGCCGTTCCAGTCCGGAAACGACCGGATTCTGCGGGAGATGAACCGTCATTACGACCGGGCGAAATATCTGGATCTGATTCGCTATGCGAAGGAGAAGATCCCGGATCTTTCCCTGACGTCGGATGTGATTGTGGGCTTCCCGGGCGAGACGTACGAGGAATTTCTCGACACGGTTTCCCTTGTGCGGGAAGTGGAATTCACCTCGCTGTTTACCTTTATTTACTCCCCAAGACGCGGAACCAAAGCCGCGCAGATGGACGATCCCGTTCCGGCTCAGGAGAAATCCCGCTGGTTTCAGGAGCTGTGCGCCGCGCAGGAGGAGATTGCCGCCAAAAGATGCCAGGCGGCTGTCGGTACGGTGCAGCGCGTGCTCGTGGAGGAGGAAGGCAAACAGGAGGGGATGCTTTCCGGCCGCACGGATGGCAATGTGATTGTGGATTTCCCCGGTCCGCGGGAGTTGGCCGGAAGCTTTGCCGATGTTAAAATCACAGCCGCCCGCAACTGGATTCTGACGGGAGAGCTTGTGTCCCCGCAGTCGTGAGACAGGCCGGCCACCCACATGAGTTTCTGACAGTATTTATTCTATATATTCTATTTTATAACATTTGGAGGTATTCCCATGGATATGATCGAACTGGCCCGTGAAATCGGACGCGAACTGCAAAAGGACGAGCGGTATCTTGCCATGCGCAAGGCCAGCGAAGCCTGCGACGGCGACGCCGTGCTGCAAAATATGATCGGCGATTTCAATCTCAAGAGAATGGCGATCAACAACGAAGCCAACAAGGACGAGCGCGACGAGAAGAAGCTCGAGGAGCTGAACAACGAGATCCGTCTGCTGTACGGCCAGATTATGCAGAACGACAGCATGCAGGCATACAACGCCGCGAAGCAGGATCTTGACGCTGTGCTCAACCGGATCAGCGCCATCATCAGCCAGTGCGCGGACGGAGCGGATCCGGACACCGCGGACTATGAGGAGCATAGCTGCGGCGGAAACTGCGGCTCCTGCGGCGGCTGCCACTAAGCGCCGCTCCCCGCACGGCGGGAAAACAGCGAATTACGGCAACGGCATGCGGAGGGGAGACGAGGGCGGATCCCTTCCGCATGTTTTCCATTTTGGGTTGGAGGCAGAAGTATGGCAAATCTTTCGCCAATGATGCAGCAGTATGTGGAGATGAAGGAGAAAAATCCCGGGACGATCCTTTTCTTCCGGCTGGGCGATTTTTACGAGATGTTTTTTGACGACGCGAAGCTGGTTTCGCAGGAACTGGATCTGACGCTCACCGGGCGCGACTGCGGGCAGGAGGAGCGTGCGCCGATGTGCGGCGTGCCGTTCCACAGCGCGGAAAGCTACATTGCGCGTCTGGTGCAGAAGGGATACAAGGTTGCCATCTGTGAGCAGATGGAGGATCCCGCTTTGGCGAAAGGGCTGGTTAAGCGTGACATTATCCGTGTTATCACGCCCGGCACCGTTCTGGAAAGCAGCATGCTGGACGAGACAAAGAACAATTACATCTGCTCTATCTGTACGGGCGGGGGACAGGCGGGCTGCTGCTTTGCCGATATCTCCACGGGCGAGCTGAACGCCTGCGTTCTCTCCGGCGGTGATCTGAGCGAACAGCTGATCAATGAGCTGTCCCGCTTTTCTCCCCGGGAAATTCTTCTGAATCCCGGCGCGCTGGATTTCAAAGAGCTGCCCGCGTTTATCCGGGAACGGCTCTCCGCGAGCTTGGAACTGCTTCCCGAGGAAGAATTTGATCTGGAGGAAGCGCAGGAGACGGTGGGCGACCAGTTTTCCGGGAAGTCTCTGGACGATCTGGGAATTGCGGACCAGCCCCTGATCACGGCGGCGCTCGGCGCGCTGCTGGGATATTTGAAACGGACCCAGCGCACAGGCCTGGAGCGCATGACGGAGCTGAAGCTCTACAGCGAAGCGCAGTATATGCATCTGGACCTGAATGCCCGCCGTAATCTGGAACTATGCGAAACGATGCGCTCCAAGGAAAAGCGCGGATCCCTTCTCTGGGTGCTGGACTGCACGCGCACCGCGATGGGAAAACGCTTGATCCGCAACTGGATCGAAAAGCCGCTGATCAGTCCGGGACAGATTACGCGCCGTCAGAACGCGGTGGAGGAGCTGGTTCGCTCCGCCGCGCTGCGCGACGATGTGCTGGAAGGGCTTTCCGGCATTCACGATCTGGAACGTCTGATGAGCCGGATTGTGTACGGTTCCTCGAACGCAAGGGAACTTCGCTCGCTGTCGGCGGCGCTGGCCCGCCTTCCGGTGCTTCGGGGGGCGTTGGCGGGAGCGCAGTCGGCCTTGCTCTGCGCCCTGCGGGATGAGATCGATCCGCTTGAGGACGTCTGCGATTTGATTGAGAGCGCTATCGATGACGATCCGCCGTTTTCCGTGCGTGAGGGTGGGCTGATCCGTCCCGGCTACAGCGAGGAGCTGGATCTGCTCAAAGGCGATATGACGAACGGGCGCGGGATCATCGCGCAGATCGAGGCCAAGGAGCGCGAGCGGACCGGGATCCCGAAGCTGAAGGTCGGCTATAACCGTGTCTTTGGCTATTACATTGAAATCAGCAATTCCTATAAAAACCAGGCCCCGCCGGAGTACATCCGCAAGCAGACGCTCACCAACTGTGAGCGCTTCATCACCCCCGAGCTCAAAGAGCTGGAAGGGCGGATCCTCGGCGCGCAGGAACGCTCCGTGCAGCTCGAATACAATCTTTTCGATCAGGTGCGCAAGCGGACAGCCGGAGAGCTGGCCCGGATCCAGAGCACGGCGGCGGCTGTGGCGCAGATTGATGTATTGCGTTCGTTCGCTCAGGTTTCCGCCGCGCAGAATTATGTGCGGCCCTCTATCAATCTGGAAGGACGCATCCAGATCCGGGAAGGACGCCACCCGGTGGTGGAGAAGCTGCTGGACGTGCCGTTTGTGCCGAACGATGTGATGCTGGATCGCGGGGAAAACCGCGTGGCGATCATCACCGGCCCGAATATGGCTGGAAAATCGACGTACATGCGGCAGATCGCCCTGATTGTTCTAATGGCGCAGATTGGCTGCTTTGTCCCGGCAGCTTCCGCCGATATCAGCATCACGGACAGCATTTTCACCCGCGTCGGCGCGTCGGACGATCTGGCTTCGGGACAGTCGACGTTCATGGTGGAGATGAGCGAGGTGGCGGAGATCATCCGCAGTGCCACACAGGATAGTCTTCTGATTCTGGATGAGATTGGGCGCGGAACCTCCACGTTTGACGGTATGAGCATTGCCCGCGCGGTGCTGGAATATGTGGCCGACAAAAAGCAGCTGGGAGCGAAGGCGCTCTTTGCCACCCATTACCACGAGTTGACGGTGCTTGAAGATCTGGTCGACGGCGTGAAGAATTTCAATATCGCCGTCAAAAAGCGGGGTGACGATATCACCTTCCTGCGGCGGATTGTACGCGGCGGAGCGGACGACAGCTTCGGCATTGAGGTAGCCAAGCTGGCGGGTGTTCCCAATAAGGTGATTAACCGCGCCCGGCAGATCCTGTCCGAGCTGGAAAGCGGGCAGGCCGTGTCTCCCCCGAAAGGAAAAACACGCAAACAGGAGCCGGAGCCGGCGGACGCGATGCAGCTTGCCATGCTGCCGGGCGGGGAGCGCGAGATCATGGATCGTCTGCGCAGCCTGGACGTGAACACACTCACACCGATCGAGTGCATGACGCAGCTGTTTGAACTGACTACACTGGCGCAAAAGGAGTAACGGCGTTTGGCCGGAGGAAAGGAGGATTTCATGGGACGGATTCATGTTTTGGAAAAGCAGGTCGCGGAGCTGATTGCGGCGGGCGAGGTGGTGGATCGCCCCTCCTCCGTGGTGAAGGAGCTTTTGGAAAACGCGGTGGACGCCGGTTCCACCGCCGTCACCGTGGAGATCCAGCACGGAGGCGTTTCCTATCTGCGCATCACCGACAACGGCTGCGGCATTGCGCGGGAGGACGTTCCGACCGCTTTTCTCCGCCATGCCACCAGTAAGGTAAACAGCCCGGAGGATCTGGAAGGGATCGGCACGCTCGGTTTTCGCGGGGAGGCGCTGGCCTCCATTGCGGCGGTTGCCCGTGTGGAGCTGCTCACCCGTGTCGGGGACGCACTGGAAGGGACGCGCTACGTCATTGCCGGGGGCGAGGAGGAGGAATGCACGGAGGCCGGATGTCCGGCGGGTACCACCATCGTGGTGCGCGACCTCTTCTTTAACACCCCCGCGCGTATGAAGTTTCTGAAAAAGGACGTCGTGGAAGGCAACGCCGTTGCGTCCGTGATGGATAAAATCGCGCTCTCCCATCCGGAGATCTCCTTCCGCTTTGTGCGCGATGGAAAGGAAACGATCCACACGCCCGGCGACGGGGATCTCAAGTCCGCGATCTACGCGGTCTATGGCCGGGAGTTTACGCAGGGATTGATTCCGGTGGATTACTCCTACGGCGGTACATCCGTCAAAGGCTATGTGAGCCGTCCCGCGGCGGCGCGCCCGAACCGGAGCATGCAGAATTTTTTCCTCAATGGCCGTTACGTCAAGAGCCGCACCGCCATGGTCGCTCTGGAGGAGGCCTTCAAGGGCTCTCTGATGGTGGGGAAAATGCCTGCGTGTGTGCTGCACCTGACGGTGTCGTGCCGCGCGGTGGACGTGAATGTTCACCCGGCAAAAATCGAGGTGCGCTTTGTCAACGAAAAGCCGTTGTTTGACTGTGTGTATCATGGAGTCAAAACGGCGCTGAACCAGGGGGATACCCCTCGTGTGGCGCAATTCCCGACGGCGCGCCCTCCCGTTTTTGCCGGGGTTCAGCCGGAGGTGCGTCAGCTTTCCCTGTCCCAGCGTCAGGAAAAACCGGCGGGGGATGTAGAAGAGCAAATGCCCCGGCGGGAGGACGGGCCGGAGCCGGAGATTTCAGTGCCAAAGCTGTCCCGTCCCTTTTCGCCCAGCGGGCATGGAACCGTCAGGGAGAGCTTTGCCGCGACCCGTCCGATTTACCCGGCAGAGAGTGAGCCAGAAGAAAATCCTGCTCCTCCCGCTGGTTCGGAGAAAGCCGGACAGGCGCTTCCGCAGGCAGATCCGCAGCATGAGGACACGGTACCGTTTCCGGAAACGCCCGAGCCCGAGAACGCGGTACAATTCGAGCAAGCGCCGGAACCGGAGACACAGCCGGAGCCCTCGTTCCGTCTGGTGGGGGAGGCTTTCGGTACTTATGTGATTCTCGAAAGCGGGGACGATCTGATTTGGATTGATAAGCACGCGGCGCACGAGCGGATGATCAATGAGAAGCTGAAGGCCGAACGCGGCGACGCGGACTGCCAGCTTTTGCTCGAACCCGTCTCCGTGACGCTCGAAAAAAATGAGTATGCCGCCGTTCTTGAAGCGCGGGAGCTGTGCCGCAAAGCCGGATTTGAGATTGACGATTTCGGGGCGGGCACGGTGCTGGTGCGCACCGCTCCGCTGATTTTGGAGGGTGAGGGGATCGCGGACGCCGTGATGGAAATGGCAGGCTATCTTGTGCGCTCCAAAACCGATTTGACAACGGAAAAGCTGGACTGGCTTTATCACAATGTCGCCTGCCGGGCGGCGATCAAAGCGGGAGATGAGCTGTCGCGGGAAGAACTGACGGCGCTGGCCGCTCAGCTTGCCGCGCACCCGGAAATCCGCTATTGCCCGCACGGCCGTCCCGTTTCTATTGTTATGCGGCGGCGGGATCTGGAAAAGCAGTTTGGAAGGCTGCCATAGCATGTCCGCCGGATTTCGATGTTTTTCGCGGGTTTCTCGTTCTATGATAGAGATACGGCCCGCATTCCAGAAGGGAGGGAACCCATGCAAACGGAAATGATACCAGTGGTCGCGGTGGTCGGGCCGACGGCCTCCGGCAAGACGGAGCTGGCGATTCAGCTGGCCAAACGCTTTGACGGTGAGGTGGTGTCCGCCGATTCCATGCAGATTTACCGGGGGCTTCCGATCAGCACGGCTCAGCCCTCGCGGGAGGAAATGGACGGCGTGCCGCATCATCTGCTGGCTTTTTTGGACTGGGACAAGCCGTTCAGCGTGGCGGATTATGTGACGCTGGCCGGTCAGGCCATCCGGGAGATCCGGGCGAGAGGACGCTTACCCATTGTCGTGGGCGGGACAGGCCTGTATGTGTCGTCCCTTCTGCATCACATCTCCTTTTCCGAGGAGCCCCGGGACAACAAGCTGCGCGCGGAATTGGAACAGCGTGTGCAGCGGGAAGGAGCGGACGTTCTTTTGGAGGAGCTGCGCGGATTGGATCCGGAGACGGCGGCGCGCCTGTGTCCCCGGGATATCAAACGGATTGTGCGCGCTCTCGAATTGTGCCGGCTGACGGGAAAAACCATGGCGAGCCTGCGGGAAGAGTCGAGACGGGAGCCGTCTCCGTATCAGGCATGCTGGATCGGCCTGACCTACGCGGATCGCTCTCTGCTGTACGATCGGATCAATCGTCGCGTCGGTGTGATGCTCGAAAACGGTTTGCTGGATGAGGCGCGCCGTTTGATGGAATTCCCCGGCGCCGCCACGGTCAAGCAGGCGATCGGCTGCAAGGAATTTTTTCCCTGTTTCAGGGAAGAATGTACGCTGGAGGAAGCCGCGGACAGGCTGCGGCAGGGCACGCGGCGCTATGCCAAGCGTCAGTTGACCTGGTTCCGCCGGGAGGAAGCGATTCATTGGATCGAGCGGGATCGGGTTTCGGACGATCGGCTTTTGCAGGAAGTTTCTTCCATAGTTGCAAAAGAACTGTCCATTCGCTATAATGAAGAGGAGCCGGATTCCGGTGTACCGAAGGAAAATTCCGAAAACCAGGCGGCGGAAAGGGAGCGTGAGGTTTGAACAGTCCTTTGATCCGCAGGCTGGCAGCGTTCTGCGTGGCCTTTCTGCTTCTTTTTTACATCGGGTATCAGGTGTATAACGCCAACTATACCTCTGTGAAAACCGAGGTGGCCGTCTATGTGCAGGCGGACGATCCGGGAACCGCCGAGGTGGTGCAGGCCACCGGAACGGCGGTACGCAAGGAGAGCGTCATCCAGCAGCAGACAAACGGTGTGGTTACCTATGTGGTGGAGGATGGCGGCAAGGTTTCCAAGGGCGGCACGATCGCGGAGCTTTACGCGACGGAGCAGGACGCGGCGGCCCAGCAGCAGATCGAAACGCTGAACCTTCAGATTTCCCAGCTGCAAAAGCTGTCCTCACCGGGCAGCACCTACGCGGTGGATCAGGATTCCCTCACCAAGCAGATCAGTCAGAAGCTGATTGCGCTCCTGCAAACGTCCGCGTCCGGGGAATACGATGCTCTGGATGAACCGAGGGAGGATCTCCTGTATGTCCTCAACGAGCGTCAAATCGTGACCAACAAGGTTTCCGATTTCAACGATCGCATCAACTCCCTGACCCAGCAGAGAGACGCGCTTACCGCAAACCGTCAGGTGCTGGGAACTGTGACGGCTCCGTCCGCCGGAACGTTCATCAGCGAGGTGGACGGCTATGAATCTGTCTTTGACTACGATTCGATTCTCACCATCACACCGGAGCAGTACCAGCAGAAGCTGGAAACACAGGTTTCCCCTCCGGCGGACGCGGTGGGAAAAATCTGCGGAGAGTTCAAATGGTACTTTGTCTGTGTCGTTTCCGCGCAGGACGCGCTGAAATTTATCGAGGGGAACGCGGTTTCTCTGAGCTTTCCCTTTGCCACCTCCGATTCCGTGACGGCGGTTGTCCGCGCGGTCAATCAGGAAAGCATCGAGTCGCAGGCGGCGGTGGTGCTCGAATGCAGCACGATGAATGAAGAACTGGCACGTCTGCGCACGGAAACCTGCTCCGTCTCCGTGACGGAGTACAGCGGGATCCGCGTCAGCCAGAAGGCAGTGCATTTCGCGGAGGTGACCCGGACGGTGGAGAATGAGGACGGGGAGGAGACCACGGACACGCGGGAGGTCAAGGGCGTGTATGTGATGCACGGAAGCGAAATTGTATTCCGGCAGATCGTCCCGCTCTACAGTACCTCGACGTATGTGATCTGCGATCCGAACCCCGATCCGGAGGAACTGATGACCTCCGAGACCGTGCAGCTTTACGATGAAATTGTGGTGGAAGGGACCGATTTGTATGACGGAAAGGTTGTCAAGTGAGCTGGAACAGAGATTCCGCGACGTGGAGGAAAACTACAAAAGAATTTGCTCCGAGCTGGAGAAAGCCGCTCTGGATTCCGGGCGCTCCCCGCAGGAGGTGACGCTGCTGGCGGCCACAAAAACGGTCCCCGTGGAGGTCATCAATCACGGGATCGAGCTGGGAATCCGGCATATCGGGGAAAACCGGGTGCAGGAGCTTTGCGAGAAGTACGATGGCTACGCGCCGGTGGACGTACAGTTTATCGGTCATTTGCAGACGAACAAGGTGCGTCAGCTGATTGGCCGTGTCAGCATGATCCAATCCGTGGACAGCGTGCGTCTGGCGCAGGAGATTTCGCGCCAGGCGGAAAAAGCGGGGACACAGATGGATATTCTGCTGGAAGTCAACATCGGACGCGAGGAAAACAAGTCGGGTGTGCTGCCTGAGGCGCTGCCGGAGCTTCTCGAACAGGCCGCCGCTCTGCCGTGCGTCCATGTGCGCGGTTTGATGGCGATTCCGCCCGCGGAAGCTTCCCGAGAGGAGACAATCCGCTTTTTTTCGAGAATGACACAATATTTTATTGACATAAAGCAGAAAAGAATAGATAATGTTACTATGGATTATCTGTCAATGGGTATGTCGGCGGACTTTGCGGATGCGGTACGGGCAGGCGCCAATCTGGTGCGGGTCGGTTCTGCGCTGTTTGGTCCCAGAAATTACCACTAATTCCCTCTTGAGGGATGAAATTAGACAGCCGGGAGGTTTGGATCATGGCAGGCTTTGTACAGAAAATAAAGAATATGTGGAGTCCTCCGGATGACGAGTACGACGAGTACTACGAAGAGGACGATCGCGAGGAAGACGAGGACATTACCCCGATCGAAACCAGAGACCGGGAGACTTCAAGACATTCCTCCTCCGTTTCCTCCGGGAATAAGGTCGTCAACATTCACGCGACGGCCCAGCTTCAGGTTGTGCTGTTCAAGCCTCAGAATTTTGCCGAGGAAACGCGCGCCATTGCGGACGAGCTTTTGAAGATGCACACGGTGGTGCTGAACCTGGAAAATACGGAAAAGGATGTTTCCCGCCGTATCATTGATTTCCTGTCCGGCGTGGCCTATGCCAACGGCGGCAAGATCAAGCGGGTGGCAACCAATACCTATATCATTATCCCCTACAATGTGGATCTGACGGGCGACGATCTGATGGACGAGCTCGAAAACAACGGAGCCTACTATTAAGATGGAAGCCGGTCAGGATGCTGTGCTCACAGCCCGCCTTTCCGACGCCGTCAGAATGGCGGAGCAGAAAAACAGATGTCATTTCGTGGGGTTTCTGGATGAAAGAGAAGCGGAGATCGCGCGTTCTGTGATGCGCCGTCTGCGCTTTGACCGTTTCCTGCTGTGGGGCGGTCATGAGGAGGCGGAGCGCGTCCTGTTCGGCGCGTTTCCGTCCTATTTGGATCCGGAGCCGTCCGCTTTTCCGTTGGCAGCGATCACCGCGCGCTTTCGCCGTGAGGACGCCCTTTCGCACCGCGATTTTATGGGCGGCCTGCTCTCCCGGGGAATTCAGAGGGAAGCGCTGGGGGACATCCTGCTGGAAGAGGGCAGGGCGGTCTTTTTTGTGCGCGAGGAGGTCGCGTCTTTTCTTGTCGGGCAGACGGAAAAAATCGGACGCACCGGCGTGAAGCTCATGGAGGGAGCGGAAGAACCGTTTCCGCAGGCGCACCGCTTTGAGGAGCTTTCCGCCGTGGTGGCTTCTCCCCGTCTGGACTGCGTGACGGCGGCGCTCGCGGGCCTGAGCCGGGAAAAGGCCGCGGCGGCCATTGCCGCGGGACTTGTGACGCTGAACTACCGTGAGGAAACCTCTGTCTCCTGTCCGGTGGAGGAGGGGGCAAAGCTTTCCGTGCGGGGAAAAGGAAAATTTGTGATTGACCGCCTGGGACCCTATACAAAAAAGGGACGGCTCTGCCTGACGGGCAGAAAATATGTCTGAGCGGCGGCTCAGATGGATCAAAGCAGGGAAAGGGGACGCAGGGACATGCTTTCGTTGAACGATATTACAAACGTCAGCTTCCGCAAGGCCGGTTTCTCCGGTTACCGGCCGGAGGATGTCGACGCGTTTATCGATCAGGTGCGGGACACCGTGGAGGAGCTGACGCAGAAGAGTTTGGCGCAGCGGGAAGAGATGGAGCGCGTCGAGGAAGAAAAGCGCCAGATGCAGAAAAAGATAGAGCTTCTGGCCGGAAAGATTGAGGATTACCGCAGCGAGGAGGACGAGATCAAGAACGCTCTCGTCAGCGCGCAGAAGCTGGGAGACGCATCCATTCGCGAAGCGCGACACAAGGCTGAAATCATCCTTAAAGACGCAAACCTCAAAGCGGAGCACATCATCGCCGGAGCGGAGGAGCAGATCCAGCAGCAAAAGCAGCAGATGGCCGATCTGAAAAAGCAGGTGGCGGAATTCCGCGCACAGCTTTTGGAGATGTACCGCCGCCATTTGACGCTGATTGACGCCCTTCCGGGAGAGAAGAAGGAAGAGCCCGCGCCTCAGCCCGCGCCCTCCATTCCGGAGCCTGCGGCCGATGTGCCCGAGGAGGAGCAGGTGGAGCTGGAGCCTGCCTTCTTTGAACAGCGCCCCGCGCCTGTCCCGGAAGAGGTCCAGGAGCCGACGCTGGAATTTCAGGCAAACGTGTCGAATTTTGATGAATTCTAACACAATCAATATTACAAATACAGGAGAGAAAAAGACATGGCCCAGGATTACAAAAAGACGCTGAACCTCCCTGAGACGGATTTCGCCATGCAGGCGGGGCTTCCCAAGCGGGAACCCGGCATGCTGGAGCAGTGGGAGAAGGATGGAATCTATGAGAAGCTGATGGAGAAGAACGAAGGCAAGCCGCTTTTTGTTCTGCATGACGGCCCTCCGTACGCCAACGGCGACATTCACCTCGGCACGGCTCTGAACAAGACGCTCAAGGATTTCATCGTGCGCTACCGCAATATGGCCGGCTTCAAGGCTCCCTATGTGCCGGGCTGGGATACGCACGGCCTTCCCACGGAGTTGAAGGCCCGGAAGAAGGCGGGCGTGGGAAATTCCACCACGATTTCGGACGTGGAGCTCAGAAAGATTTGCCGCGAGTTCGCCATGATGTATCTGGACGGACAGCGCAACCAGTTCAAGCGTTTGGGCGGCATCGGCGATTGGGATCATCCCTATATCACGCTGACGCATAATTTTGAGGCCAAACAGATCGAGATTTTCTCCGAGATGGCAACCAAGGGCTACATTTATAAGGGCCTGAAGCCGGTGTACTGGTGCCCTGACTGTAAGACGGCGCTGGCTGAGGCGGAGATCGAGTACGCGGAGGATCCCTGCGTTTCCGTGTATGTCAAATTCCGTACGGTGGACGATAAGGGCCGTTTTTCCGCTCTCGGCATCGATCCGTCCAAGGTGTTCTTCGTGATCTGGACGACCACGACCTGGACGCTGCCGGGCAACCTGGCGATCTGCCTTGGCCCTGATTTTGAATATTCCCTCCTGCGCTGCGGCGAGGAATACTATGTGATGGCGGCGGCTCTCGCGGAAAATGCGATGAAGGCGGCCGGAATTGAGGAGTATGAGACGGTCGCGTCCTTCCGTGGAAGCGATCTGGAATACATGAAGGCCCAGCATCCCTTCCTCGATCGCACCAGCCTTGTGATTGTGGGCGACCATGTCACGCTGGAAAGCGGCACGGGCTGCGTCCACACGGCTCCCGGCTTCGGTGTGGAGGACTTCGATATCTGCAAGAAATATCCCGAAATCGAGATTGTCGTCCCGGTGGATGCCGACGGCCGTCTGACGGCGGAGGCCGGACAGTTTGCCGGTCTGACCACCTCCGAGGCAAACAAGGTGATCGGCGCGCATCTGGAGGAGACGGGCGCCATGCTGGCAACCCAGCGGATTGTCCACCAGTATCCGCACTGCTGGCGCTGCAAGAACCCGATTCTGTTCCGTGCGACGGAGCAGTGGTTCTGCTCTGTGGACGCGATCAAGGAGAAGGCTATCGAGGAGATCAACAAGGTGCAGTGGATCCCGGGATGGGGCCGCGATCGCATCACCGCGATGGTGGAGGATCGCAAGGACTGGTGTATTTCCCGTCAGCGCCGCTGGGGCGTGCCGATCCCGATTTTCTATTGCAAGGACTGCGGCGAACCCCTGATCGACAAGGACGTGATGATGCACATTTCCGGCATCTTTGCGCAGGAAGGCTCCGACGCCTGGTATGCCAAGCCGGAGTCCGAGCTTCTGCCCGCCGGAACCGCCTGTAAGAAGTGCGGTTGCACGTCGTTTGAAAAAGAGCGCGATATCATGGACGTCTGGTTCGACTCCGGCGTGACGCACGCGGCTGTGGCCGATCAGCGGCCGGAGCTGCATTGGCCCGCGGACCTCTATCTGGAGGGTGCGGATCAGTATCGCGGCTGGTTCCAGTCCTCGCTGCTGACGTCCGTTGCATGGCGCGGCCAGGCGCCGTACCGCAGCGTCGTCACCCACGGCTGGGTGGTTGACGGCGAAGGACGCCAGATGCACAAATCCTCCGGAAACGGCATCGATCCGCAGGAGGTAATTGACCAGTACGGCGCCGACATCCTGCGTCTGTGGGTGGCTTCCTCCGATTACCATGCGGACATCCGCATTTCCAAGGAAATTCTCAAGCAGCTTTCCGACGCGTACCGCAAGATCCGCAACACCGCGCGCTTTATTCTCGGCAACCTCAAGGATTTCGATCCGAATACCGATATGGTTCCCGATGAAAAGCTGTTCCCGATCGATCTCTGGGTGCTGAAGAAGCTGGAAGGCGTTATGCAGCGCTGCCATGAGGGCTATGAGGGATACGAATTCCATCAGGTTTACCATGCGATTCATAATTTCTGTGTTGTGGATCTGTCCAACTTCTATCTGGACGTTGCGAAGGATCGTCTCTACACGGAAAAGGCGGACAGCCTGACGCGCCGTGCCGCGCAGACGGCTATGTATCGCGTTTTGGACGCTCTGACCCGTTTGATTTCCCCGATCCTCGCGTTCACCTCGGACGAAATCTGGCATGCCATGCCGCATGACGCTTCGGCGGATCCGGCCTGCGTCCTCTTCAATGAGATGCCCCGCACGAGCGGAATCACCGTGGATGAGAGCTTCATCGCGCGCTGGGATCGCATTCATCAGATCCGCGACGATGTGAAGAAGGCTCTGGAAGCAGCCCGTAAGGAGAAGGTGATCGGTTCGTCTCTTGACGCGAAGGTATGCCTTTTCTGCGAGGGCGAGCTGTATGACTTCATTTCTTCCATGAAGGAGGAGCTGATTCCGGTCTTTATCGTCTCGCAGCTGGAAGTAGAGCAGGGAGGAAAGGGCGAGCACACCGGCGAAGCGGTTCCGGGACTTTCCATGACGGTTTCCCATGCGGAGGGCGAGAAGTGCGCCCGCTGCTGGTGCTACAGCAATACAGTCGGCACGTCCGCGGAGCATCCGGATCTTTGCAGCCGCTGTGCAGCTGTAATGGAATAAAATAAGGCTGCCGCGGCATTTCGGTGCGCGGCGCATGAGAAAGAACAAAGGCGGGCAGGATATCCGAAAAAGGGCTGCCCGCCTTTTGTACACCAAGGAGGAAGATAACCGTGCCGATTCTGATGATAGGACTCGCCGTTGTGCTGGCCGTCGTGGATCAGATCCTGAAATATGTTGTGGTTCAAAATCTCAAACCGGTCGGAACGCATGTCCTGATCGAGGGGCTGCTGGATTTTACTTATGTGGAAAACCGGGGAGCCGCGTTTGGAATTCTGAGCAATCAGCGTTGGTTTTTCATCATCATGACAGCGATCCTGATGGTAGTCATCCTGATCCTGCTGTTCCGTTACCATCATCATACCATGCTGACTTACCTGGCAAGCGCGCTGATTTTGGGAGGCGGGCTTGGCAATATGGTGGACCGCGTACTGCTTGGCTATGTGGTGGACTATATCCATGTCTCGTTTTTCCCGCCCGTGTTCAATTTTGCGGACTGCGCCGTCGTTATCGGAACGGCCTTGTTTGTGATCCATGTGCTCTTTTTCGCAGAGAAAAAACCGGCGGGCGAGCCGGTTCTGCGGAGAAAACGCTGAGATGGCGCGCACCGAGGAGCTGACCGTTCTCCCGGAGGAGGAGGGCCAGCGGTTGGACCGTTTCATTGCGGGGAGGATGGAGGATTTGACCCGCACAGCGGTGGAAAAGCTGACGGAGGCGAAGGCCGTACAGAAGGACGGAAAGCCGCTGACGAAATCCTACAAGGTAAAGGCGGGCGATTGCATCCTGGTAACAATTCCCGATCCGGTTTCCACAGATGTGCTTCCTGAGGAGATCCCTCTTGCGATTGTGTATGAGGATGAGGATCTTCTGGTGGTCAATAAGCCGAAAGGGATGGTGGTGCATCCCGCGGCGGGAAATCCGTCCGGCACACTGGTAAACGCCCTTTTGGCGCACTGCCGCGGTTCGCTTTCCGGGATCGGCGGGGTGATCCGCCCCGGAATCGTTCACCGGATCGACAAAAATACAAGCGGGCTTTTGATTGTGGCGAAGAACGACTTTGCACACCTGCGCCTTGCGGAGCAGATCAAAGCCCATACCTTCACGCGTACCTATGAAGCGGTGGTCTACGGTTCCCTGCGCGAGGACAGCGGCACGGTAGACGCGCCGATTGGGCGGCATCCCGTAGAGCGGAAGAAAATGGCGGTGACGCAGCAGCACTCCCGTTCCGCCGTCACCCATTATGAGGTGCTGGCACGTTATCCGGGCTTTACCCATGTGCGGCTTCGTCTGGAAACGGGGCGCACCCATCAAATTCGCGTTCATATGGCCTATCTGGGGCATCCGGTTGCGGGAGACGAGCTATACGGCCCGAAAAAGGTGCTGACAGAGCTGCACGGCCAGTGTCTGCATGCCAAATCCATTGGCTTTGCCCATCCAAGGGATGGACGCTGGATGGAATTTGACAGCGAGCTGCCCTCCTATTTCACCGCATTTCTGGAAAAGCTGCGCCGTAAGGCGGGCGGGGAGAGAGGCGAAGAAGCATGAAATGGGATCAAATCCTGATCGCAAGCGATATTGACGGCACTCTTTTGCCGGGAGGCCGTGAAATCCCGGAACGCAATCTTTCCGCTCTGCGCCGTTTTGCGGAGAAGGGTGGGCATTTTACACTGGCGACGGGCCGTTCCATTGGATCCGCCGGGCAGTTTCTGGATCGCCTGCCGGTGAATGCGCCGGCGATCTGTCTCAACGGCGCTCTGCTCTACGACTACGAACAGAAAAAGGTGCTGGAATCCTGCCCTCTTGCCAAGGAGAAGGCCGCTCCCCTGCTCAAACAGCTGTACGACCGCTTTCCCACACTCGGAATGGAGTGCTTTTATCAGGACAGCATTGGGATTGTCCGGCGTACCTCGTACATCAAAAACACAAAAACACCGGAGTTGTATTCTTTTACGGATGGCACGGAAACGGCTTGCTTTGCCCCCTGGATGAAGCTCTTTTTCGGAGGAGAGCCCGCCTTGGTCCAGGAGGCAATGGCCTTTGCGGAGACTCTGCCGCACGACGGTCTCCGGTATGTGTTTTCCTCGGAGAACTATCTGGAAATCCTCCCATCGGAAGCCAACAAAGGCAAACTGCTTCGCAAGCTTGCCGCCTATCTGGAAATCCCGCTGGCGCAGGTGTATGCCATTGGAGATTTCTATAACGACGAGGAGCTGCTGCAAGCTGCCGGACACGCGGTGGTTCCCGCAAACGCTCCGGAACAGCTGCAAAAACAGGCGGAGCTTGTGGTGTGCTCCTGTACGAACGGCGCGCTCGCGGATTTGGTGGAGTATCTGGAACAGCTCTGCTCCGATTGCCCGTGAAAGCGGACGGGGAGGGGAGAGGTATGGACAAGGAATCGGTGCAAACGCGCATCCTGATCGGTACAGCCTTCCTTTTGGCGGCTGTACTGGTAGGCTATCAGGCATTCTTCGTCCCGGAAGTGACGCGTCCCGTGGTAGTGAGCGTCGTTTCCGAGGAAGCTTCCTCCTCTCCGGAATGGCCCGTGCATCTCAACACCGCCACATTGGAGCAGCTTGACACACTGCCCGGCATAGGGCCTGTGACCGCGCAGGCGATTTTGGACTATCGGGAAGAAAACGGCTCATTCGCTTCTGTGGAGGAGTTGGAACAGGTCTACGGGATCGGAGAAAAGACGCTGGAAAAGCTTCGCGATTATGTCACGGTGGAATAAAAAAAGGGAACGCCCCTTCTCTCTGCGTCAAAGGCAGGGAGAAGGAGCGTTTTTATGCTTGGGAGTTTTTCGATGTGTGGTCAACACGGAGCGTACGCACCGCGTTGAGAACGGCCAACACCATCACGCCGACATCCGCGAAAATCGCCGCCTGCATGCCTGCCTTTCCCAGCGCGCCGAGAAGCAGACAGATGATTTTCACACCGAGAGCAAAGATGATGTTTTCTCGTACGATGCGCAGGCACTTGCGTGCAATCCGCATGGCAAGAGAAATTTTGCGGGGATCGTCGTCCATCAGCACCACGTCCGCCGCTTCGATGGCAGCGTCGCTTCCCATGGCTCCCATGGCAATGCCGACGTCGGCACGGGTGAGGACGGGAGCGTCGTTGATGCCGTCTCCCACGAAAGCGAGAGTGCTTTTGGGGGGCTTGGCGGCCAGCAGGCGCTCCACATGCTCGACTTTGCCGTCAGGCAGAAGACCGCTGTGAATCTCATCGATTCCAAGCACATTGCCAACAGCCTGCGCCGCTTTTTCCGAATCTCCCGTCAGCAGAACCGTGCGGATTCCCTGCGCCTGGAGATCCTTCATAGCTGCCACCGAAGAGGATTTGAGCTGGTCGCTGATCACAATGGAGCCCGCAAAGCTGCCGTCTACCGCCAGATAAACAATGGTACCGGGACGGCTGTTTTCTGTGAAGGCGGCGTGGATGTGGTTCATCAGGCGGGCGTTTCCGGCGGCGACCTGTTTCCCATCCACCCAGGTGATGACGCCGCCGCCTGCCAGCTCCTCGCTTTCTCCCACGCGCCCCAGATCCAGCGGATGCGCACAGGCGTCGCGCAGGCTGCGGCTGATCGGATGGTTGGAGTAGGCTTCCGCCAGTGCGGCCAGCTCCAGCAGATCGCCTGCGTCCCATCCCGGAGCGGGCGTCATTTCAGTGACGGTGAACACGCCCTGGGTGAGTGTTCCGGTTTTGTCAAACACCACTGTTTTGGTATGCGCCAGCGATTCCAAATCCGTGCCGCCTTTAACCAAGATTCCAGCCCGGCTTGCTCCGCCGATCCCACCGAAGAAGGAGAGCGGAATGCTGATCACAAGCGCGCAGGGACAGCTGATCACGAGGAAGGTCAGCGCGCGGCTGATCCATTCCGACCAGTTCCCCAGGAATAACGGCGGGATGACGGCAAGCAGCACAGCGCCGATGCACACAATAGGCGTATAATAGTGGGCGAAGCGAGTGATGAAGTTTTCTGCTTTGGATTTTTTTAGGCTGGAATTTTCCACCAGCTCCAGAATGCGGTTAACGGTGGACTCCTCAAACGGCTTTGTCACGCGAACACGCAGAAGTCCCGAAAGGTTCACGCATCCGCTGATAACGTCGCTGCCCGGAGCCACGTCGCGCGGCAGACTTTCTCCCGTGAGAGCGCTTGTATTGAGCGCGGACACGCCTTCCAGAATGGTTCCGTCCAGCGGAATCCGCTCTCCCGGCCGAACCACAATGCAGTCTCCCGGTTCTACTTCCTCGGGATCCACCTGGACGATCTGCCCATCACGCTCCACGTTGGCGAAATCAGGGCGAATATCCATCAGGGAAGCAATGCTACGGCGGCTCTTTCCGACAGCGTAGCTCTGAAACAGCTCTCCAATTTGATAGAAAAGCATGACTTCGACGCTTTCCTCATATTGTCCCAGTACCAGAGCACCGATGGTGGCGATCGACATCAGAAAGTTTTCATCGAAAAGTTCGCGGTGCAGGATCCCAAGGATTGCTTTCCGCAGAATATCCCAGCCGATCAGAAGATAAGGAATCAGCGTGAGGAGGAGACGGACCCAGCCTTCAACAGGAAGCGGATGCAGTATAAGCATGAGCGCGGCTGTGAGGAGAATGCGGATCAGGATGTTTTTTTGTTTCCGGTTCATTGTAGCGATGCCTCCTCAAAGGGGCGGGAGGGTGTTGGCTCAACCCTCCCGCCGTTTTTTACAGATAAATCTCACAGTCGGGCTCTACCCGCTTGCAGGTCCGAATGACTTCCTTCAATACGCTGTCGAAGCGATCTTCATCGGCTTCCAGAATCAGCCGCTGGCTCATAAAGCTGATAGACGCGTCCGTGACGCCGTCCAGCTTTTTCACGGCGCTTTCCATCTTGGCGGCGCAATTTGCGCAGTCCACATCAATCTTCAGTTTCTTTTTCATCGTGAGCACTCCTTTTCCGCAGATTATTCCGCAATGTGATCCAGCCCCAGTGCGATCATGCTCCGCACATGATCGTCATCCAGAGCGTAAAAAACGGTTTTGCCCTCCCGGCGAAAACGCACCAGCTTACTGCTCTTTAAAATCCGAAGCTGATGGCTGACAGCGGAGGGGGTGGTGTTCAGACATTGGGCGATATCGTTGACGCACAGCTCATTTTCAAACAGGGCGTACAGGATTTTTACCCGCGTGGTATCGCCAATGACCTTAAACAGCTCTGCCAGATCGTACAGTACCTCGTCGTCCGGAAGGCTTTCCCGTGTCTGTACAAGAGCT
>DVGZ01000124.1 GCA_018712435.1 Candidatus Caccousia avicola | reverse complement strand
AATCCGATTTTTGCAGCCCAATCCCCGTCTCGATTGAGCTTTATAGGCGTAATTCCAAGGGATTTTTCAAGATCACCTGTAGCTTTTTCTGACACTACACCTCGCAAGGATTCCTTTACTTTTTCGGCCATAAATCCTGCGCCAACATAGACGGCCCGCTTTGCCACTTCATCAGCTTGCTCTCCGCTGAGTCTTTCAAGCTTTCGAATAAGCTCTTCTGAGGTTCTGATTTTTATTTCGGCCATTCGTCCAGCCCTCCTACCAGATCAAATTCATATTCCCAATGAATCAATCCGGTATCCTGTTCGTACTGAACAGATTTCAGCGAAAAGGCAATTTCAGAATCGTTAAGGGATTCCCGAACCTGCTTTACAATCGGCTCTTTTTCCATCAGTGAAAAAATGTCGATTGTGCCGCTTACGGCATATTGATCTTGCTCCCCGTCTGCGTCCATTGTGTCAGACTGGGAAAATTCCTGCCAGACAATATACGGCGGCTGCGTGTTTGGCGGTGCGGCATAATGGTATGTATTTTGTGTAATAGCTGTAAGCAGCTGCACAAGTTCATCCATCTTCGATCGCCTCGATTCTTTGCAGAGTCAAATCCGTCATCGGATTTCCGTCTTCATCCGTCACTTGCTGGCATTGCAGGATTTTATACATTCCGGCGGCTGCTTCGTCAAAATATGGCGTCAATTCGCACCGGTCAGCCGTAGAAATCCCCGCGTTTCTTTGCACTTGGATCAGAGCATCAGCGCGGTCATCTTGTACCTTTGCCGTCCAAAATCGAGTGATTCCCACCGTCTTATCCCCATAGTAGCTGGAAAAATACAGCGTGTTATATTCGATAACAGGCAAAGAACCCGGCGGAGAAGTATTTGTACCCCGCCAAATCTTTGCAATTCCAGAATCAAGGTTCATGTCGTGGTCGCCTGCGCTTTCTCACTGAAAATCCGGTTGTTCAGCGCCCAGCGAAGCATACGCGGCATTGGTTCCTCGGTCGCGCGCTTTCGAAACAGATAAGCCGCATACATGATAATCAGCTGCGCATCTTCCGCAGTATACGGCGCGGAGAGAGTAACGCCCTCCCGCGCAATAAACTGCTGTGCAACGGAGAGAAGCTGTTGCAGCTGCGCAGTCCGGGTGCTGTCAGGAGAAAGCAGATTCAGATCTGCTTGTAACAGAGTGAGAAGATCGTCCTGCGTCAACTGCTACACCTCCCGTCAGCCACCGGCCTTTGTTACCTGAACCGTGTAAACGCGCACGCTGTTGCCCTGCGTTACCGTCACAGTCAGCGGATGTGCTTTGCTGTCCGCAGTCCATGTCACAGTTCCGCCGTTGCGCACGTTCGTGCCGTTGTAGCTGATTGCAACCTGCGCACCTGCCTGCGCGGTAGTAGCCTCGATCTTGTCGCTGGCATTGGAAGCGGTGGCGATCGTATAGGCGTAGGTGTCAGAGTCAAAAACCGGACTCAGCGTCTCATTTCCGATGGACAGGCTCTGAAGCATGGCATTGTTTGCGGTATCTGCCGCGAAGGTCATCGCAGTCGTCACATTGACGTTGTTGATGTTGATTGCCACAAATGCGCCCGGAATCACAGGCTGGCCGTCGGCGCGCTGCTTGCCCTTGAAAACAGTGTTGTCCTGGAGGAACTGTACTTCACGGCTGGATTCAATGGTCATACCGCTGCGCAAGGCCAGAAGATACAGATCGCCATAACCGCCCACGATATCACCGTCGGGCATGAACTCCAGAACATCCACGTCTCCGTCAATGATGGGCATAACGCCGTTGAAACGGGCCAGCAGTTCACCGGAAGCCGCAAAGGTAATCAGCTTGGATTTCAGAGTGGCAAGAGTTTTGGAATTCATCGCCCAGAACTGCGTGCCGCGTGCATACTTGGTGTACGTATTGCCAGCCGCCACGGCCAGAGCAGCCCAGAACGTCACCGCGTCCTGGCTGGAATCCACTTTCAGGATGTTGCTTGTGTGGAGATCCACCCATGCGGGAGCATTGGCAGGATAGTTTTCCGGCTGTGCAGACTGTGCCAACCGGGTGACAATGCCAAGCGGCATTTTAGAGGCGGCGCCCTTTCCGTAAATAATCGCTTTGTCCATCGCAAGGCCAACGGATTCGGACAGCATCTCCACAATCCATCCCGCAAGGCCGACATCGTTATCTTCCAGAACGGAATTGCAAACCGGTACAAATCCTGCAACCTTGTATCCGTCAACCGTAATCTGATTGAACACAAAGGTCAGCTCATTGATGGCACCGCACATTTCCGTCCACACAGCTTCCGGCACAGTTCCGGCGATGGTCTGTCTGGCCTGTCCGTTCACATTGCGGACACGAACGCGGTTGAGCAGTTTCGAGTAGCGGAACATGTTTTCCGCGATAAGGTCGAGAAAAACGATCGGGATTGTCAGTTCCGCGCCCGATACGTCTCTTGTCTGGCCTTTCATGCTCCGCAGACGGGAAAGAAATTCCTTGACGTCATCTCTTGCGACAATGGCGTTCCGCTGCTCATGGGTCAGGGCGTCAAACGCTCTCACCTGCATCGGGAGAGAGCGAATCTTGATATCCTTCAGATTCATACTGTCCTTCCTTTCTTTCGGGGGATTGGAACTTGCGGCGGGCGCGGGAGTCTCCTCTTCAAGTTTTTCGAGATCCGCTTCAAGCCCCTCAATTTCCTGCGCAAGCCGCTGTTTTTCATCTTCATGGGCGGATTTCTCCGCTTCAAACTTTTCGACCTCCTGATCGACCGCAGCGCGGTCATCATCTGTCGCGGCTTCCATGATTGCCGCTTCCAGCTCCTTCTCTCTGGTGCGGAAGCTTTCATCTTTTTCCATGAGCTGCTTCATCATCTCGTTTTTGCTGTCGATACTGCGTCTGAGCAGCAGCGCTTTCAATGCCATGCGTTCATTCTCCTTTCAGCCGCTTTAATGCCTCTTGCCTCCAGCGGGAGAGGCGTTCTTCCTGAGCCTTGGATTTGCTTTGTTTGGCGCGTTCAAATTGTTCCCGCGCTTCGATGTTGGTTCCCCGGTATGCCGGGAAAGTACAAGGACTGACCTCATACAGCGGATACACTTCTAAGACTTTGGTGTGATAAACGCCTTCGTCATCCCACCATTCTTCCTGTCTTCCGATTTCAAAACCGAAAGAGCATCCGGTGACGTCTCCACGCATCACGCGGGCGTATGCATTCAAGGCGTCCTGATCCTTGTCGTTAATGGAAACCTCGCCATACAGCCCTTTTTCATCTTCCCTGAGAGCCGCAGTCCCGCTCGATGTGCTTCCCATCACAATGTTGCTGTCGTGGTTCCATAAAATTTTGACGTCTCCGCCCTCGGCAAGATACCGCGCAAATGCGCCGCGTGCTATGGTTTCGATCCATCCGTCGCAAACCTGATAAGGTTCGTCGAAAACAGAAAAGTATCCCGCAAGCACTCTTTTCCCGTTCGCATCTTCGCGGGTTTCCATATTTTTCAGTTTGAAAAATCTCTGTTCTATCCTACTCACCTCCAATCAGTTTCCCTTGATCTCCCAGTCTGTCAGCCGGGATATAGTTTTCCAAGGCGAGCAATTCATCCATTTCCGGATCGGGCGGAAGTCCTACCCAGTTTCTCCATTCGTTTCTACGGAGCGCCATCCGGTCAACCATTTCCGCGCCAGCGCTCACCAGTTCTGTGATGGAGTACGAATACAGGCTCCAGTTGTTGAACCGGAAAAACAACTCAGGAGAATAAAGGAGTTTTTTCGTGAATTCCTGTTCCAGCACACGGGCCAGCGGCATAATGGTGGTATTGACAAAATTGTTCCATGCGTCCCGGTTGAAATCTCCGATTCCCAGTACAAACGGGGGAACATCGAGAACTGCCGCAACAGTGCGTGTATCAAGTTCCACCATATCTGCAAGCGCTAAATCGGAAAGCGTCAGCGGCTTTACCTGTTCAACGGAAAACTGCTCTGCCGGGATGAGCCATGGTTCTCCGACTTCTGCGCCGGTAGCATAGCTGTCAAGCAAGCGTTTTCTCCCTTCCGGACCGGAAAACTCTTCTGTCAGAGCGTCCACCTTTACGATAAGGGACGGTTTCCACTTCGATGACATGAAGCCTTTTTCCGTTGCGGAAGCCTGTTTGAGATTGTTCGCCAAATCTCCCAGCGCGATATGATATCCAGTCCCCAGCCAGGGATAGTAGGAATCAGGATTCAAAGCAAAATGAAGAACTTTATCGGGAGAATACTCCCTTCCGTTTATCATCACTTTGTAATCCCATTCTCCATCCGGGACGTAAGACGTCAGAGCCGGGGGAATCGGAATCAGGTCTTGCAAATAGCCGCGCCGCGTTTTAGGATACACCGTTACATTTCCATTTCCGTCCAGAATCATATTGCGGACAATCCACTGAATAAAATTTGATCTCCCCATGTTGTTGTTAGGGTTGATATCAATTTTTCGGGAAAGCTCGTTTTTGATTCTGATATCTCCTGTTGCTCCGTTCTCCATAAGATGGATCGTCATGGACCCAATCAATTTTGCGATTTTGTCCACGCCTGCGGAGATCTGCGGGCTGTGGGCCAAACTGGTATATCCGGAGCATGTCAATGTATCAAATGATTCCGGCGAACAAAGCCAAACCGCCGATGAATTCGCGCTTCGTTTTTCCTGCGGCTCGGCTCGTGCCGTGGGACGTCTCTTTTTCTTGCTCAGGTTCCCCACCAGTCCTTTCCTTTTCCTCTGCGTTCCATGTTTTCAAGATATCGAATACAGGCAAAAACAGAGGCGTCAAAGTAGTCAATCCGCTGCTGCGGATGTGTTTTTTCGTATTGCACCATATCGTCAGTTTTCTCTATCGCGCTTACATTCCCAACGCAATATTCATAAGCTTCGGAATGCAGATAATACAGCGCGCCATTTTTAGCGGATTTTTCTATGTGCCGAAATCCTTCTGATTTTTTGTAGTAA
>DVGZ01000123.1 GCA_018712435.1 Candidatus Caccousia avicola | reverse complement strand
TATTTTTTTGTGTCTCCGTCCGATTTCGCGCGGAATTATTGACTAGAGTTCCCCGTCGGGGTATAATATATCGGTATATGATTCCAGATCTTTTCCGTGTATCAGCGGGAAGGAAAAACCATTCCGAAAGGATTTGACCCGGAAGTGGAAGAGCAGAAAAGCTATTTTGTCCATCCGAGCGCTTGTGTCGACGACGGTGCAAGCATCGGGGCAGGAACGAAAATCTGGCACTTTTCTCACATCAGCGCCGGTGCGTCGATTGGGGAAGGCTGCAATCTGGGGCAGAACGTCTTTGTCGCTCCCGGTGTGACGATCGGCAGTCACTGTAAGATTCAGAACAACGTGAGCGTTTATGACGGCGTACAGCTTGGCGATTATGTGTTCTGCGGTCCCTCGATGGTATTCACCAATGTGCAGCGCCCGCGCTGCAAGTATCCGCAGGCGGGGCATGAGTTTTACAAGCCTACGCCGGTAGGAGAGGGCGCGAGCATTGGAGCCAACGCGACGATTGTATGCGGCCACCGAATCGGACGGCACGCATTTATCGCGGCAGGCAGCGTTGTGACAAAGGATGTCCCGGACCATGCAATCATGATGGGAAATCCGGCGCGGCAGCGCGGCTGGGCGTGCGAATGCGGAGAAAGTTTGACACAGGAGCTGGTCTGCCCGAAATGTGGGCGCAGATATGAGCAGGGCCCGGACGGCCTTGTGGAAAAGGGGAAGGCGTGACATATGCAATTTAATGATCTGGCAGCACAGTACCAACACCTGAAAAAAGAGATTGACGCAGGAATTGCGGCGGTTCTCGAAAGCACGCATTTTATCTCCGGCCCGCAGGTGGAAGAGCTGGAGAAGGAGCTGTGTGCATACACGGGAAGAAAATATTGTATCAGCACCAGCAACGGAACCGACGCGCTGCGCATGCCGCTTATGGCGATGGGCATCGGCCCCGGCGACGCGGTGTTTGTTCCGGCGTTTACCTTCTACGCGACGGCGGAGGTGGTAAGCCTTTGCGGCGCAACGCCTGTTTTTGTCGATTCCGATCCCCGCACCTTCAATATGTCTCCCGCGTCTCTGCGCGAGCAGCTGGACAAAGTGAAGGCGGAAGGAAAGCTGACGCCCAAAGGGGTCATTGCGGTCGATCTGTTTGGACTGCCCGCAGATTTTCCGGCGATTTCGGCCATCTGCCAGAAGGAAGGGCTTTTCCTGATGGAGGATGCGGCGCAGGGCTTTGGCGGCGCGATTGGGGAAGAAAAAGCGTGCTCGTTCGGAGATTTTTCCGCCACAAGCTTTTTCCCGGCCAAGGCTCTGGGATGTTATGGCGACGGTGGCGCTGTCTTTACGGACGATGAGGAAATGGCCAAGATCTTGCAATCGCTTCGGGTCCATGGCAAAGGTTCTTTCAAATATGAAAATGTCCGTGTAGGCCTCAATGCCCGTTTGGATACCCTTCAGGCCGCGATTTTGCTGCCGAAGCTGCATGCCTTTGACGAGGAAAACGAGCATCGTCGCCGCGCGGCTGCACGCTATGCACAGAGACTGGCCGGCCGCTTTGTGACGCCTTGGGTTCCCGAGGGCTTTTCCTCCGGTTTTGGTTATTACACCATTCTCACCAAGGATGCACAGCATCGGGAACACCTGCAGGCGGTATTGAAGGAAAAGGGAATTCCGACCATGATTTATTATCCCTGCCCGCTGCATCTGCAAAAGGTGTACGAGCCGCTCGGCTACAAGCGCGGCGATCTGCCCGTCTGCGAGCATCTGATTGACTGTGTTCTGAGCCTGCCGATGCATGGCTACATTACAGATGAGGAGATCGATCAGGTCTGTGACGCTCTGCTCGAGGCGTAACCGAAAGAGAAGCAACGATACTGAATCTATAAAGAAAATGAGGGAATCATGCTATGTCGAATGTGAAACAGGAGCTGCTCCAGAAAATCGCGGACAAGTCCGCCGTGGTTGGCATTGTAGGCCTGGGATATGTAGGTCTGCCGCTTGCCGTTGAAATGGCGGAAGCCGGGTATAAGACGATTGGTTTTGATGTACAGGCCAAGAAGGTGGATCTGGTCAACGCCGGTCATAACTATATTGGCGATATTGTCGGCGATAAGCTCAAAAATATGGTGGAAACGGGCTTCCTGCGCGCAACCTCGGATTTTGATTTTATCCGGGATGTCGACGCGGTTGCTATCTGCGTGCCGACGCCGCTTGATAAGTATCAGCAGCCCGACATCAGCTATGTGAAGGGATCCACCGAGAGCGTGGCTGAGCATGTTCATCCCGGCATGCTGGTTGTTCTGGAGTCCACGACCTATCCGGGCACGACCGAGGAGCTGCTCAAGCCGATTCTGGAAAAGAGCGGCCTTGTCTGCGGCAAGGATTTCTATCTGGCCTTCTCCCCGGAGCGCGTCGATCCCGGCAACAAGCAGTACAAGACGAAGAACACCCCGAAGGTTGTCGGCGGTATCACGAAGGACTGCACCGAGATTGCGGCGGCTCTGTACCGCAATGTTCTGGAGGGAGGTGTGTATGAAGTTTCTTCTCCCGCCGTCGCGGAGATGGAGAAGCTTTTGGAGAATACCTACCGCAACATCAACATTGGTCTTGCCAATGAAATGGCCATCATCTGCAACCGCATGGGGATCAATGTATGGGAAGTGATTGAAGCCGCCAAAACGAAGCCGTACGGCTTCCAGGCGTTCTATCCCGGCCCGGGCCTCGGCGGACACTGCATCCCGCTGGATCCTTTCTATCTGACCTGGAAGGCCCGCGAGTATGATTATCATACCCGCCTGATTGAGACCTCCGGCGAAATCAACACCGGAATGCCCGAGTATGTGGTCGACCGCGTGATGAAGGTGCTCAACCGGAACAAGACCGCCATGAACGGTGCGAAGGTACTGGTCCTTGGTGTGGCCTACAAGAACGATATCGACGACTACCGCGAGAGCCCGGCGCTCAATGTGATTGATCATCTGCTGGAGCAGGGAGCGGAGACGACGTATTACGATCCCTATATTCCGGAGTACAAGCACAAGGGCAAGGTGCATACCGGCGCGAAGGAGCTGACGGATGATATGATCCGCGAAGCCGATATCGTGGTGATCTGCACCGCGCATGAGTGCTTTGACTATGACCGCATCCAGAAGCTGGCAAAGGAAATCTTCGATACGCGCAATGCGATGAAGAATGTTCAGGATCGTTCGAACATCGAACTGCTGTAAAAAACAACAGGCGGGACCTCTCCCATGGGGAAGTTCCGCCCGTTTTCTGTTGAATTTTACATTTGCGTGCCTGCCGGTGTACCGGAGGCGGAAAGGCGGAATGGAAAGATGGAAAAGCTGCGTTTTATGCTGATCGGCTGCGGCCGGATTTCTAAAAATCATATTGCGGCGGCTGCCGCAAATCAGGACTCCTGTGAACTGGTGGCTGTCTGCGACCCGGTGGTGGAGCTGGCGGAGAAAAAGGCGGATGATATGCAGGCTGCCGCGGGATATCGTCCTCAGGTGTATGCCGATTACCGCAAGGCTTTGGAAGAACTGCCGGTTGACTGCTGCGCCATCGCTACAGAGAGCGGCTATCACGCGGAGATTGCTCTGAATTGTATTGCTCACGGCAAGCATGTTCTGATCGAAAAACCGATGGCTCTCTCCACTGCCGACGCGGAAAAGATTCTGGCCGAGGCGGAGAAAAAGGGCGTGACCGTCGGCGTTTGCCACCAGAACCGTTTCAACGCTCCGATCCAGCAGCTTCACCGTGCTCTGGAGGATGGCCGCTTCGGCAAGCTTGTCAATGGAACGGCCCGCATTCTCTGGAACCGCACCATGCCTTATTACCAGCAGGCGCCGTGGCGCGGTACCTGGGCGCAGGATGGCGGTACGCTGATGAACCAGTGCATCCATGACATTGATCTGCTGCAATGGAGTCTGGGCGGCGAGCCGGATACCATCATGGCCATGACCGGCAATTATCTGCGCGACATTGAAGCGGAGGACTTCGGCTCCATCCTGATCCGTTTTAAGAACGGCGCAATCGGCATTGTGGAGGGTACCGCCTGTATTTATCCGAAGAATCTGGAAGAAACGCTTTCCATTTCCGGCGAGACAGGCACAGCGGTGATCGGCGGACTGGCGGTCAACCGTGTGCAGACATGGAATTTCGCCGAACCTGCCGCGCAGGACGCGGAGGTGGAGAAGCTGGCGGGCACGGATCCCAAGGACGTGTACGGCAGCGGTCACAACGCGCTCTATGCGGATTATATTGACGCTGTCCGCACAGGCCGTAAGCCTTTGGTCAGCGGTGAGGAAGGCATGAAGGGCATGAAGATTATCCTTGCGGCCTATAAGAGCCAAAAGACCGGCATGCCTGTCAAATTCGACGGCCTGTCCTTCTCCACGCTGGACATGGATTCCAGCGACGTCAAGATTGGCTGAGAGGGGAGAACGCGCTTGAAAATTCTCACCATTGTGGGCGCACGTCCTCAGTTCGTCAAAGCATCTGTTGTCAGTGCCGCGCTGAAGCCGCTGTGCGATGAGGTCATTGTCCATACCGGACAGCACTATGACAAAAACATGTCGGATGTTTTCTTTGAAGAACTGGGAATTCCGAAGCCCGCCTATAATCTCGGCGTCGGATCCGGTTCGCACGGGAAACAGACGGGCGAGATGCTGATTCGCATTGAAGAGGTCATCGAAAAGGAAAAGCCGGATATTCTGATGGTGTACGGCGACACGAACTCCACCCTTGCCGGAGCGTTGGCGGCGAGCAAGCTGCACATCCCTGTGGCGCATGTGGAAGCGGGCTTACGTTCGTACAATATGCGCATGCCGGAGGAACAGAACCGTGTGCTGACGGATCACATCTCCACCTGGCTGCTCTGCCCGACACAGACAGCGGTGGAAAATCTCGGCAAAGAGGGAATTGTGCGCGGGGTAACCATGACGGGAGACGTTATGCTGGATTCTGTCCTGCATTTCCTGTCTGTTGCCAGAGCGAATCCGGAAAAGATGAAAATTTACGATCAGCTTGGCCTTACGCCTAAGCAGTACCGTCTGGCGACGCTGCACCGTGCGGAGACGACAGATGGGGGCCTGGAGGCTGTGACAAGAATTTTCCGTGCGTTTGAGCAGCTTCCGCAGCGCGTTGTTATTCCGATCCATCCCCGCACACGGGCTCTTGCGGAACAAGCGATCGCCTGCGAAGGTTTCCGCAATATCCAGCTGATCGATCCGGTGGGATATCTGGAAATGCTGCTTTTGACCAGCGGGGCTTGTCAGGTTCTCACGGATTCCGGCGGATTGCAGAAGGAAGCCTATTTTATGGAGGTTCCCTGTGTGACGCTGCGCACGGAAACAGAGTGGGTGGAAACGCTTCATGGAAATTGGAACATTTTGTCCTCTCTGACAACCGAGGATATATTGGACAAGGCGCTTCACACGGTGCCGGATTCCGCCGCGCGTGACAGTAAACCGTTTGGAGATGGGCACGCATCCGAGCAAATAGCCCGCATCCTTTGTTCCCAAACAGAATGATTCTCCTTCAGAAGAAATCAGGGGAGTGTTACAATGAATATTCTTTTGATTAACCACTACGCCGGAGGCGCAAAGCACGGCATGGAATTCCGTCCGTATTTCATGGCCAAGCGCTGGGTGGAAATGGGGCATCAGGTGACGATTGCAGCCAGCTCTTTTTCTCATCTGCGCACGAAAAATCCTTCTCTGGACGGAAAAAAGTTTCTGGAGGAGGATGTCGACGGAATCCGTTATTTTTGGATCTATGGCAACTCCTATGAAGGAAACGGTATGGGGCGCATCCGCAACATGCTTTCTTTCCTGAACGGCCTGTACACGCATTCCTCGCAGATTACCGCAACAGGCAGACCGGATGTTGTGATTGCCTCCTCCACTTATCCGCTTGATATTTATCCGGCTCATAAGCTGGCGAAAAAGCATGGTTCCATGCTGATTTATGAGGTGCATGATCTCTGGCCCCTCAGCCCGATTGAGCTGGGTGGAATGAGTCCGTCGCATCCGTATATCCGGGTGATGCAGAAGGCGGAAAATGATTGCTGCCAATACAGCGATTACATTGTTTCTCTGCTTCCGTGTTCGAAGGAACATTTTATCGAGCACGGAATGGCTCCGGAAAAGTTTGTATGTATCCCGAATGGAATTGTTAAGGCGGACTGGGAAGTGCCGTTCCATGAGCCCGCTGTTTACAGTGAAAAGCTGGGAGCATACCGTGCGGATGGTTGGTTTTTGATTGGCTATACCGGCGCGCACGGCATTGCCAATGCGCTGGATAGCTTTGTGGAAGCGGGCGAGCTGCTGCGCGGAAAGAAGATCAAGCTTATCGCGGTAGGCCAGGGGCCAGAGCGGGATCGTCTTATGAAAAAGGTGCAGGAGCTGCATGTGGAAGAAAACGTGGAGTTTCTTCCCGCCGTTAAACGCGATGAGGTGCCGGAGCTTCTGAGCCAGTTTGATGCGCTCTATGTCGGCCTTCAGCGTCAGCCGCTGTTTCGTTTCGGCGTCAGCCCGAACAAGCTGATGGATTACATGATGGCGGGAAAGCCTGTTATCTTTGCGATCGATGCCGGAAACGATATGGTGGCGGAGGCAGGCTGCGGCGTGTCCATCCCGCCGGAGGACAGCGCGGCCATTGCAAAAGCGGCGGAACAGCTTGCCGCCCTGCCGCGGGAAAAGCTTCAGGAGATGGGGGAGAAGGGACATCGGTTCATTTTGGAGAATTACGAGTACGATGTGCTTGCTCAGAAATTCATTGATGTTTTTGAATCCCCTTTTCAGGCCAAGAAATAAGACTTTATAAAACAGGAGAGCATGGAGATCGCAAAAAGGATCTCCATGCTCTTTGTTTATTCGCAGAAATCTTTATAATCTTTCAAACAATGCGGGAGAACAGGACAGAGAGATCGGAAGGGGTTTGTGCCGTAGAAAGTTCCTGCTCTCTCCATTCAGAGGTGACACCCAGCCAGCGGATGATTCTTTCGGAGGAAAAAGGCAAAAAAGGATGCAGCAGGATGGATAGATTGGCAATCAGATACACGCAAGCGCCAATGGTGCTTTTGCATGTTTCCGGATCGCTGGTTCTGGTTTTCCAGGGCTGTCCCGCGTCATAGAACGCGTTTCCATACCGAATGGTTTCCCATATCCTGATATCCCGCTTTCGGTACGTCGATCCCCCAATCCAGATCCCGGGTAATGGCTCGATCGCGAAGGCCCTCGTCCAGATACCGTTTGGTAAAGGCGATTGCGTTTTTTCTCCAATAGGGATGTGCGTTCAGAAAATCGCGCAGCTCCTGTTCCAGCCTGGAGATGGTGAGAAATAGTTGTGTGGTTTCCTGAAAAACCACCGATGTTCCACAGTCGGCACATCGGGCGGCCACGATGGTTTCAGCGTCCAATATCTCGCCGCACGCGTCGCATTGATCGCCGCGTGTCGGAGCTCCACAGGCTGGACAGGTTCCGACAATCAGACGATCCACAAGGATTTTCCGGCAGGAAGGGCAGTACGCCTGTTTGACGCTTCTTTCCTCCACAAATTTTCCGCTATATAACGTTTGATGGAAGGAGGAGACGAACTCTTTGTGCTTTGGATCGGATGTTTTGGTATAGAGATCGTAGGAAAAGCCCAATTGCTCGAAAACAGTACAGAATTCTTTATGATAGCGTTCGCTGATGGTTTCCGGACTGACTCCTTCCTGTTTAGCGCGGATGGAGATGGGCGTTCCGTGACAGTCGCTGCCGGACACATAGAAGACGCGATCTCCTTTTGCCCTGTAATAACGAGCCAGTACGTCGCCGGGAAGAAGAGAAGCGATATGCCCGATATGAAGGGAACCGTTTGCGTAAGGCCATGCACCGCCAATCACAATATTTTTCATTGTTATCCCTCATTTCATTTGGTTGTCACACGGATGTTGTTTCTGCAAAAGAAAAAGCGCTCTCACCCCCACAAAAATATTGTGAGGGACGAGAGCGCAGAACTCACGTGTTACCACCCTGTTTCACTTGCTTCTCACGACAGCAAGCCTTATCAAGTTCGGATAGGAAATGATCTATCGAAACTCTATCGCGGTAACGGGCGTACCCGGCGCAGCCTAACCCGAGGGCTCGGGGCGCAGCTCAAAGACCATGTTCAGCCAGGTCTGCTTCACCCGCTCACAGCACGTCAAGGACGGCGGGATTCTCTGAAAAGTGTTCCGGGCTTACTCTTTCTTATCATTGCTGTTAACCCATAGTATACCAAAAAACCAACAGAAATCAAGGGATCAAAATGGATAAATCCAGCGGGCGTTTTTGTTCCATGTCACGGGCAGGGTTCATCGGGAAAGGTTTCGGGTGCAACCAGCCCAAGCTCCTCCATTTTTTCCCGCAGACGGACAAAGTCTTCCAACGCGCCCGGCTTGGCTGCGGGGTTTCGCAGAAGTGCGGCGGGGTGGAGGGTGGCCATCATGAGCACGCCATTTTTTTCATAGAACACGCCGTGCTCCTTGGTAATTTTAAAATCGGGACGGATAATTTTCATAGCGGCAATTCGTCCCAGGCAGACAATAATTTTCGGCTTAATCAGCGCGGTCTGCGCCCGCAGCCAGTCGATACAGGCATCCTGCTCCTCCGGCAGGGGATCGCGGTTGTGAGGCGGACGGCATTTGACAATGTTCCCGATATACAAATCCTTCTCACGGGTCAATCCCACGGAAGCCAGCAGCTTGTCAAGATATTGGCCGCTTCTGCCCACAAAGGGTTTTCCCTGTAAATCCTCCTGTTCTCCTGGTCCTTCTCCGATGAACAGTACTTTGGCGTTACGGTTTCCTACGCCGAACACCACCTGTGTTCGACCTTCCCGAAGAGGGCATTTTTCACAGAGCAGGCAATCCCGCTCCAGTTCTTCCCATGTTTGATACATTTCGTACAATCTCCTTCCTGACGAGGACAGCTTGCCATATGCGGCATATCGTTGTTTCTTTTTCATTATAGCGGATTTTGACGTTTGAGTCGAGAAGGGTTGAAATTTTTTCTATTCAGGAGTAGAATAAAAGAAAACAAAAGTAGTTTCCGTAACTTTGTAGATAGGAGATGTGGGTATTTTGAAAATCATGGTGGAAACCTCAGCGCGTCATATTCATCTGACACAGGAGCATCTGGATACCCTGTTTGGAAAAGATTATCAGCTCACCCCGAAAAAGGATCTTTCTCAGCCCGGGCAGTTTGCCTGTGCGGAAAAGGTGGAAGTGGTGGGGCCGAAATCCTCTTTGAAGCTCTCCATTCTTGGGCCGGTTCGCCCTGAAACGCAGATTGAGCTTGCCAAGACGGATGCTCGCACTCTCGGTATTGATGCGCCGATTCGGATGTCCGGTAACTTGGAAGGAACGCCAGGCTGTAAGCTGGTTGGCCCCAAGGGCGAAATCACAATCGACAAGGGTGTGATTGTCGCGAAGCGTCATGCTCACTTTACACCTGAGCAGGCTGTGGAATACGGTGTGACGGATGGAGAAAACATTGGAATCAAGCTGGAGTATGGGGAGCGTGCTCTCGTGTTCGGTGATGTGGTGGCTCGTGTCAGCCGCACAGCCGGTCTTGCGGTTCACATCGACACCGACGAGGCCAATGCGGCCGGTCTGCCCGGTACGGTAGACGGTGAAGTCGTAAAATTCTAAATTCAAGTTTTATAAAAAACGTTGGGCGGATGAAAATCCGTCCAACGTTTTTTCTGTGTCAGGATGTTCTGTGGATGTTTTCCGTCTGATGGGATGGTAAACGCTTGGCAAAAGTTTGCCGCGATGATCTGTTCGCCCCGCCCGCGATCGGGATCCCGGCGCGAGAAAAAGCTTTTGCGCGGCAGCGTGCGAATAATTTGGCTGTCCCCGCCGGGAACGGGATGGATCAGGACAAAATCTCCGACCGTTGGGTATTCCTCTCGTCCGGAATCGTATTCCGCTGATTTGAGCTTTCCATAGCCTTCCCCAGCCTCAGAGATCAGAGCAAAACGTCCACGATGAACAGCCGTAATTCTGGCCGGGAGGCCCTGCGGGTTTTTCGGCAGAAGTTCCGGTGAAAAACCGTATTGTGAAAGATTCAATTCTGTTGTCCTCCATTTGATTGATTTGAGTGTGAATCTGTTTATTTTTTCTCATAAGACATCTCTCCTTTCCTGCGATCGGAAAAATGGGCGCAAAAAAGCCGTGGAAAGCAACCCTTGACAGAGTCGGCTTTCCACGGCTTTCCTAATGCCAGGCCGTTGGGCAAAGATACTCGAAAGGTTACTCAAAACGGCGCAGCAAAGCTGGAGCAGTCGCTCCGAAGCTTACCAGCGCCCATGATTCTGTTTTATGAACCGATCGCCTCATAGATAACAGTCATTCCAACAGATCCCCTTTCTGTATCCGTCTGTGCGGAATAATTTCGTTTATTTTATCACGAAATCCACATTCATGCAATCCCCATTCTTTGCTAAAAAGCTTACCCTAACACCTGTTTGGCAATATCCGCGCTTGCTTTGGCATCCTTTGCGTAGAAATCCGCTCCGATTTCCATTGCATACTCTTCCGTGAGGACAGCGCCGCCCACCATGATTTTGCAGGGCAGGCCTTCCGCGCGCAGGAGACGGATGGTTTCCGCCATCGAAGCGACCGTTGTAGTCATCAGGGCAGATAAACCGACCAGCGGCGCGCCGGATTCCTTTGCGGCCAGCACAACGCGTTCCGGCGGCACGTCTTTGCCGAGATCGACAATATCATAGCCATAGTTTTCGAGAATTACCTTGACGATATTCTTTCCAATATCATGAATATCGCCTTTGACCGTGGCCAGCACGATTGTGCCCTTTGAAACGGTATGCTCAGATTTTTGAGCCGCAAGACTTTTTTTGATCTCTTCGAACCCTGCCTGTGCCGCTGTCGCGGATTGGATCAGCTGGGGAAGAAACAGTTTTCCGCTTTCAAAATCGGCGCCCACACGATCCAATGCGGGAATCAGCACGCTGTTCACAATTTCCATCGGATCGCGTCCTTCGGAAAGCAGACGGCGCGTTGCTTCTCCGGCGTCCTCCTTCAAGCCGTTGAGAACGCATTCCTCCAGCGGCAGACCGCCTGTTTTGGCAGGGGCGGGGGAAGATGCCGCCGTCGCTGCATGACGTTCCAGATACCGAACGGAACCGGGATCGCGATTATACAGGACATTGAAAGCGTCAATCGCGTCCATCATCGGTTTGGCGTTCGGATTCAGGATCGGTAGATCCAACCCGTGCGCCATTGCCAGAGTCAGGAAAGAGACGTTGAGGATTTCCCGCTCCGGAAGGCCGAAGGAGATATTGGACACGCCAAGCACCGTTTTGACGCCCAGCTGGTTCTTGACAAGCTCCACCGCCCGCAGAGTTTCCCGAACCTCCGCTTGCTGGACAGAGGCGGTCAGCGTCAGGCAGTCAATGTATACATCCTCTCGCGGAATTCCATACTGTTCTGCTGTCTGCACAATGCGCTCCGCGATGGCAAAGCGATCCTCGGCTTTTCCGGGAATCCCGTTTTCGTCGAGTGTCAGACCGACCACAGCGGCCCCGTATTTTTTGACCAGAGGAAAAATGCGTTCCATCACGGCCTGTTCGCCGTTGACGGAATTTACAATCGGTTTGCCGTTGTACAGCCGCAGGCCGCGTTCCAGAACAACGGGATTGCTGCTGTCCAGCTGGAGCGGCACATCGACCACGCCCTGCAATTCGCGCACGACCTCTTCCATCAGCGTCGCTTCATCGATCTCCGGCAGGCCGACGTTTACATCCAGAATTTCCGCACCCGCACGCACCTGTTCAATTCCCTGCCGCAGAATATAGCCGATATCGCGCTTGCGCAAGGCTTCCTTGAACAGCTTTTTGCCGGTAGGATTGATGCGTTCGCCGATGACTCGTACTCCGTCGACTTCCACAACACGGCTGGCGCTGCACAGAGCGGCGCGGTGCGGGACGGTGCGGGGAGAAACGGGTTTTCCTTTCAGATGATCCGAGAGCAGACGAATATAATCCGGCGTGGTACCGCAGCAGCCGCCAAGGTATGAAACGCCGAGCGATGCATATTCCTCCATGATGGAACAGAATTGTTCCGGGGAAATGTCGTATTGGTTGGAATTCAGATTCGGCAGTCCGGCATTCGGTTTGATGAAAACAGGCAAGCGGGTCCAATTGCACAGCTCCCGTGCAAAGGGGAGAATTTCAGCAGGGCCCAGCGAGCAGTTGATTCCCACCGCGTCTGCGCCTAACCCTTCCAGCGTGAGCGCCATGGAGGGAATGGAAACGCCGGTGAAGGTGCGGCCGTTCGGCTCAAAGCTCATGGAACAGAACACAGGCAGGGAGGTGTTCTCTTTTGCGGCAAGGAGCGCGGCTTTGACCTCCAGAAGATCGGTCATGGTTTCAAACACCAGGAGATCAGCGCCAGCTTCCGCACCCGCTGTAACGGATTCGCGGAAAATATCATAGGCCTCCTCAAACCGAAGGTTTCCGTTCGGTTCCAGCAGCGCACCGATCGGGCCGCAGGAGAGAGCGACAAGCGCTCCGGTTTCCTTTGCCGCTTCCCGCGCGCAGGCGATACCTGCCTGAATAACTTCCCGCGGTGAGAGGCCGCTTCCTTCCAGTTTGCGGCGGTTTGCTCCAAAGGTATTGGCGTACAAAATTTGTGCCCCTGCCTGCGCATAGGCACGATGGATAGCGGTGATGTCCGCCGGATGGGTCAGATTCAACGCTTCGGGGTATTTCCCCAAAGGAAGACCGGCGGCTTGAAGCATGGTGCCCATTGCGCCGTCCAGAATCGTGATATGGTCGTGAGGTATCAGCATGTTATTCCTCTCTTTCGGAAGGCGCATCGGCCTTGATTGGGACACCGGCTGCACTTGTCGGTTCGTTCTTCCTGTGTCACGGTAGGGAGGGGAGTGACGCCCAAAATGGCGGTCACAGACTTTCCCGGCGTCATCAGAAGGCTGTCTGTGACGGTCAGACCAATACGGCGGGGTGCATCGCAAACGCGGATGAAATCGCCCTGCACAGCCAGCGGAAGATCGCCGTAGCCGGGGCTGAACCGCCACGTCAGACCATGCCCTTCCTTTTGGCAAAGCTCCGTAATCTCCTCCTCGGCCAGATCGGCGGTCTGTTCGACTGCCTGGGTAGCGCAGGCGTCCAGGATTACGCCCTCTTCGGGATTGGTGACCATTCGGGTGCGGATCAGGCGTTCCGCGGATAATCCAATGGTTGCACACAGCAGAAACGCTTCCTCACAGCCGGTCAGATGGGCGGCAATGTCTTTTCCGGCTAAAAGGAGGGAGCCCGGTTCCAAAAGGAGCCCTTCCTCCGTTCGCCGGACAGAAAAGCGCCGGTATAGCCATGCTGGCTTTGCAGCCTGGCACATCTCATGGATACAGCGCAGCACCATGTCCTCCATATTGGCGGAGAGTTCATTTCCCCTCCAGCCCAGATAGCGGAGAACCTCCGACCGATCAAGACTGGACAGTGTCTGCATGATGGTTCTCCCCGGCATTTTTAGCGGCAATGATATTTTCGATATTGCGGCTGATGCGGGACGCAACTTCCACATTGTTCATCGTGTACAGGTGGATACCCTGCACGCCGTTTTCGAGCAGATCCATGATCTGTTCCGTTGCATAGAAGATTCCCGCATCCATCAGAGCAGCAGGATTGTCCGCATAGCGGCTGATGATGGTGGCCAGCTTGGACGGTACGCTGGCGCCGCACATCGTCACGGTGCGCTCGATCTGGCTCTTTTTCACAATCGGCATAATACCGGATTCCACCGGCACGGTAATTCCTTTCTGCCGTGCGAGATTCAGGAAATGATAAAAATTGCCGTTATCAAAGAACAGCTGGGTAATCAGGTGGGAGACCCCATTTTCAATTTTGATCTTTAAATGCTCAATATCCTCTTCCAGACTGTCGCTTTCACAGTGTCCTTCCGGATAACATGCTCCGATCAAATTGAAGGAGGGATCGGTTTCGCGGATGAAACGGACCAGATCGCTTGCGTGAAGAAAATCGGTTTTCGGTTCCACACCGGGAGTTTTGTCGCCGCGCAGAGCAAGAATGTTGCAGATGCCGTTTTCCTTGAGCTTTTGCAGGATAGAGCGGATCTCCTCGCGGTCAGAGTTTACACAGGTCAGATGAGAAACCGGCTCGATATGGTAAGTGCTGCGGATCAGCGAAGCGATCTCACAGGTTTTTTCCCGCTGGGCGGGGCTTCCTCCCGCGCCATAGGTGACGCTGATAAAATCAGCGGGAAGGCCGCGCAGGCCCAGGAGGGTATTGTAAATCACATTCACAGAGGTGTCTTTTTTCGGAGGGAAAACCTCAAGAGAAAAGACAACCTTTTTAGCGGTGAAAAGGGTTGCGGTATTCATAGTGCAGTTCTCCTTTGTGCCTTGGAATTTTTTGTATTATAGCACAATCCAGTGGTTTTTGCAAAACGGAGGGGGTGAAGCTGCAAAAAAGGGAGGCGGAAGCCGAAAATCCTGCCATTGAAAATCATGGGCTGATGTGATACACTAAAATGACAAAAATCAACTTTTCAGCGGCCTTCTTTCCCGAATGATGGGAGAAAGGGCTGTTATAAATGCAAATGCTATGTAGAAGGGGAGACACTTCATTGAAAAAGAGATTGCTGCCGCTGCTTTTAACTGTTATTCTTTGCCTGACTTCCTGTTCCGGTTCTTCCTCACAGATGACGGTAAAGCCGAGCCAATTTTCCGAAGAAACACAGGAGGTACTGCAAATCATTGATGATGAAATTGTCTTT
>DVGZ01000122.1 GCA_018712435.1 Candidatus Caccousia avicola | reverse complement strand
ACACCCCGTCCAAGCTCAAGGGCATCCTGCTGGCCATCGCGGCGGAGCGGGGCTACCATCCCATCCGCGACTACATCGAATCCCTGCCTGCATGGGACGGTGTGCCACGTGTGGACACGCTGTTTGTGGATTATCTGGGCGCGGCGGATACCGCCTATACCCGCGCCGTGGCGCGCAAGATGATGGTGGCGGCGGTGGCGCGGGTGTACCGGCCGGGCGTGAAGTTTGACAGCGTCGTGGTGCTGAACGGCCCCCAGGGCATGGGCAAGAGTTCGTTCTTTGCCAAGCTGGGCGGGAAGTGGTTCAGCGATTCCCTCACCATCGGGGACATGAAGGACAAAGCCGCGCCGGAAAAGCTACAGGGCTATTGGATACTGGAGCTGGGCGAGCTGGCCGGGCTTAAGAAGGTGGACGTAGAGACGGTGAAGGCGTTCATCACGCGGCAGGACGACAAGTTCCGCCACTCCTACGGCTACAGCGTGGAGGACCATCCGCGGCAGTGCATCATCGTGGGCAGCACGAACAACGGCGACGGCTTTTTGCGGGACATCACGGGCAACCGCCGCTTCTGGCCGGTGACCTGCACCACGGCGGGAAAGCATCGCCCGTGGGAGGTGGCTGACGTGGTAGAGCAGCTCTGGGCGGAGGCGTATATGCTGTTTCAGCACGGGGAGGCGCTGTACCTCACGCCGGAGGTGGAGCGTCTGGCGGAAGCGGAGCAGACCGAGGCGCTGGAAAGCGACGTGCGCGAGGGCATGATCGCGGAGTATCTGGAAAAGCTGCTACCGGAGGACTGGGATAGGATGGATCTGTCCGAGCGGCGCGGGTTTCTGCGCGGCGACCCGTTCACGGGCGGCAGCCGCGTAGGCACGGCGCGGCGCACGGTGGTCAGCGCGGTGGAGATCTGGGCGGAGTGCTTCGGCAAGGAGCCCACGGCCATCCGGCGCAGCGATACCTACGACATCTTCGGGATGCTCATGAAGATCGGCGGCTGGGAGAAGTACAGCGGGAACAAGAACAGTCTCCTGCGCCGGCCGCCATATGGCCCGCAGCGATGCTACCAGCGAATCGCAAGGGAACGGCCCGCAAGCGCCCAGGCCGAGCAGCGACCGGTCAGGGCGTAACTGGCATTGCGACCATCTCCGTAACCATCTCAGAAGGCTACAGAAGATTTGTAACTGTCTTGGAAGGTTACGGAGAACGTCACACACCATTTACAACGTGCATTAATAGGAAAAAACTCAAACTGTAACGTTGTAACGTTCTCTTCTATAAGAGGTTTTGGAAAAGAGAAGGAAAAAGCAAAAAACGAGCGTGTATGTGCCCGTATGCGCATACGCGCGCGCGAGGCAAATTACGTTACGCCTGCTCCGCTCGAAAAAGGGCTGTTGATTCTTGAGCGGTTTTCACGGTATGTCCGTCCTTCTCTGTCACGATATGCCCTTGCCTTCCTGTTTTGCGCGTTTGCCTTCGTTTCCCTGAATTTCACGATATGTCCTCGCTCCCCTATGAAGCTGCAAGGCGTGGCGTGTGCCAAACCTTGCTACCGCATAGGGGAGCTGGCTTTTACCGCACTACGAATGGAGTTGATAACCATTGAACACACATAGACCCCGCGACGCGCAGCCGCTTGCGGAGCGCGACCTGCACGACTACCAACGCTTCTGCGTGGAGTTCATCGAGGCGCATCCGCAATGCGGCGTGTTTCTCGACATGGGGCTGGGCAAGACGGCCATTGCCCTGACCGCCGTGTCCCATCTGCTCTACGACAGCTTCGAGGTAAGCCGCGTCCTGATCATCGCGCCGCTGCGCGTGGCGCGGGACACATGGATCGCCGAGCTGGGCAAGTGGGAGCAGCTGCACGGTTTGCGGCTGGAGCGCGTGCTCGGCACGCCCAGGGAGCGCATCGCCGCACTGAGCCGGAAGGCCGATCTGTACGTCATCAACCGCGAGAACGTGGAGTGGCTGGTCAAGCATTACGCCGGGCGAAAGCTGCCCTTCGATATGCTCGTGATCGACGAATTGTCCTCGTTCAAGAACAGCCGAGCGAAGCGGTTTCTTGCGCTGAAGAAAGTCCTGCCCCAGTTCACCCGCGTGGTGGGGCTGACCGGCACGCCCGCGCCCAACGGGCTGGAGGACCTCTGGCCGCAGATCTACCTGTTGGACCGGGGCGCGCGGCTGGGCAGGACGATGCGCAGTTATTTGGACATGTACTTCGACACGCCCAACAGCTGGCTGCCGTACAAGCGCGAGCTGAAGCCCAGCGCGGAAGAGGCCATCTACCGGCGCATCGGCGACATCTGTGTGTCCATGCGGGCGGCGGACCATCTCAAGATGCCGGAACGGGTGGACAATGTGGTGGAGATCAGGTTGTCCGCAAGAGAGGAAAAACTGTACCGCCAGATGGAGCGGGATATGCTCCTGCCCTACGCGGACGGAGACGTGCTGGCGCTCAACGCCGCGGCGCTGGCGGGAAAGCTGCTTCAGCTTGCCAACGGCGCGGTCTACGATGAGTTCCACAATGTGCGCGTGCTCCACGACCGCAAGCTGGACGCGCTGGAGGATCTCATTGAGGCGGCGAACGGCAAGCCCGTGCTGGTGATGTACAACTACCAGCATGATCTGGCGCGCATCCAGCAGCGGTTCGGAAAGTACAGCCCGGAGAATCCGAGCGGTGTGCGTGAGCTGAAAACCGCGCAGGACATGGAAGACTGGAACGCCGGAAAGATTCCCGTCGCCGCGACCCAGCCCGCCTCCACCGGCCACGGCCTCAATCTCCAGCACGGCGGCAACACTATCGTGTGGTTCGGGCTGAACTGGTCGCTGGAACTATATGAGCAGGCGAACGCGAGGCTCTGGCGGCAGGGGCAGAAGGATACGGTGGTCGTGCATCATCTGGTGGTGAAAGGCACGATGGACGAACAGGTGATGCGGGCACTCAAGGACAAGGCTACCGGACAGGATTCGCTCATGGCGGCGGTAAAGGCGCGGATTCAGGGCTTGGGAGAAAGCGAAAAGAGGTGAGCGTTTGCTCGAGAAAGACATTGTAGCCGCCATTCAGCGGTATCTGGCCACGCTGGGCGAGGACGTGTTCTTCTGGAAGGAGCACGGCGGCGCGCTTGGTACCTCTGGTATCCCGGACATCATCTGCTGCTACAGGGGGCGGTTTCTGGGGCTGGAGGCCAAGCTGCCGGGCGGACGGCTGACGGCGCTGCAGAAGAGGGCGCTGGAAAAGATCAACCGCGCGGGCGGCATCGCCCGCCGTGTGGAGAGCGTGGAAGATGTGAAAGAGATCATTCGTCAGGCAGACGAGGAACGGAGGAAATCATGAAGCAAAAGCTGATCTATGTGTGCTCCCCGTATCGGGGGAACACGGAAACGAATACGCAAAACGCGCGCCGGTATTGCCGCCTTGTGATGGAGCAGGGCGGCATTCCCTTTGCGCCGCACCTGCTGTTCACGCAGTTTCTGGACGATGCGATACCCAAGGAGCGCGAACGCGGCCTGCGAATGGGAACGCAGATGCTGGGGCTGTGTGACGAGCTGTGGGCGTTCGGCGAGCCGTCCGAGGGGATGCGCATGGAGATCGAACAGGCCGGGCGGCTGGGAATCCCTGTGCGCCGTCTGGACGTAGCGGGGGGTGCGGCAAATGAGCGATAAGTGTTTTGCGCTGCGGGCGAGGGGCGTGTGCGGCGCGTTGAGCGGAAACTGTCCCGGTTTCGCAGCCTGCGCATTCTACAAACCGAAGCGCCGGCAGGAAGCGGACCAGCGCCATGCAAACGAGCGACTCAGACGGCTGCCGCCGGAGACACAGCAGCGCATTGCAGAGAAGTACTTCAGCGGCGAGATGCCGTGGAGAGGAGAATGCGAATGACGGCAAGAGAATATCTGTCCCAGGCATTTCACATCGACCAGCGAATCAACAGCAAGCTGTCGCAGGTGATGCGTCTGCGGGAAACCGCGACGAATTGCACGGCGACGCTGTCGGACATGCCTCGGCCGGATTCGCCGAACAAGCAGCGGATGGCAGACACCATCTGCAAGATCGTGGATCTGGAGCGGGAGATCAACGAGGACATCGACCGGCTGGTGGACTTGAAAGCCGAGGCCCGACGGGTGATCAACGCCGTTTCCGACCCAGACCAGCAGTTGATTCTGGAACTGCGGTATCTGTGCTATAAGCCGTGGAATGAGATCATGACTGAACTCGGCTACAGCGAGCCGACGATTTATCGGCTGCACGGTGAAGCTCTGAAAAAAATCTGTGTGCCGGTGAAAAATGATAGCTTTTGATATGGTTTGAGAGTTGCGGCCTGTGCTATAATTACACTCGTCGGAAAAGGACAATGTACCGCCCTTCGGAGCCTACCAACGCTCCGGGGCGGTTTTTCGTTCCGCGGCGGGCGCGGCATCTGCTGTGTCTGATGAGAAAGAATATCCGGAAATCGCTTGACTTTTCATCGGTTCAGAGCGTAAATGTCACTACCCAAAGCGAATGGAGGAATCGACATGACACTGCAAACGACCCC
>DVGZ01000121.1 GCA_018712435.1 Candidatus Caccousia avicola | reverse complement strand
TGCAGCTTCAAAAGAAATCACCGCTCTTTCTGATTGCCGCCGCGCGGGCGACCTCGGCCGAAAGCGGCAGGCCGGACGGGCAGACCGCCGTGCAGGCGGCGCAGCCGATGCAGCTCTGGACGTTCAGCAGCAGGAAGGGATCCACCTTTTCCCGGTGCAGGGATTCGTGGATCTGCCACGGCAGAATTCCCTGCGGGCAGACGCTCGCGCACCGGCCGCAGCCGATGCACGCCATGCGCCGCCGTTTCTGCGGGTGCAGAAGCACCGTGACGCAGCGCGCGTGCAGCGGGATCGGGGTGTCGGGGTCGGTGACGGCGTGCCCCTCACAGGCCGGGCCGACGTACACGAGGGAAGCTTCCTCCCGCACGCCGCACGGGGCGAGCAGCGCCGAAAGCGGCGCGCCGGAGGGGATCCGCAGGTTGCGCGGGGTGCGCACCCCGTCTCCAAACACGGTCACCACGCCGTGTGTCTGCGGCTCGCCCCGCATGGCGGCGGCGAGGGCGGCGAGCGCCTGCGGCCCCAGAAGCCCGGCGGCTGTCCCCGCCGCGCGCAGGCGGCGCAGAAGAAAGGCGCGGGCGGGGTAGCGCGCGGGCGCGCGCTCGATCCGGACGGCGGGCAGGCAGCCCCGCAGAGCGCGCAGCTCCGGCGGCGAGACGGCAAGCCCCGTCTCCTTCGCGCCGCAGAACGCGGCGGCCAGGCGCAGTCCCTCCAGAACCTGCTCCCCCTGTTCGCGCAGTACGGCGCAGGCCGAGGAGCACCACGGGTCGTCCTCGATCCCGCAGGCCAGAAGCAGCGACACCTCGCGGCGGCGCAGGCGGTACAGCTCCTGGTACAGCGGCCTTCCCGTCATCTCGTCCACGATTCCGGCGTCGGCGGCGGCGCGCAGCACGCGCTCCGCTTCCGTTTCTCCGCGCACGGGGCGCGCCTGCATGGCCGGATCGCCGTTCACGCGCAGGCGTGCCGTCCACACCTGCCCGCACGACGGGATCTCCCGGAACTCCACGGCCTCCACGCACCCGGCGGCGGGAGCGTGCGCCAGGGCGGCGTATTTCGGTGCGCTGAGCACCTGTCCCCGCGCCACCTGCGCCCCCTCCCCCGCCAGACGCGCGTAGGATTCCTCCGCGCCCGGCAGCGGGACGGTGAGCGTTTCCGGCGTGGGGATCTCCGTGATCCCGTCCCGCAGGCGGCGGCTCTCCATCTGGTATCCGTGCAGCAGCGGCAGGAGATCCTGCGCGCTCAGCATGCTTCCCCGCACGCGGCGCGCGCGGCCTCCTTCAGATCCCGGATCGCCTGCGCGGCGTCCGGGGCGCGGAACACGCCGGTTCCGGCCACGCAGATCGACACCCCGGCGCGCGCGGCTTCCCCGATCGTCTCCAAACTCACGCCGCCGTCGATCTGCACGGGCAGATCCAGCCCCTGCGCCATAGCGCGGGCGCGCACGGCGCGAACCTTGTCCATCATGGCGGGCTGGAATTTCTGTCCGCCGAAGCCCGGCTCCACCGTCATGACGAGCACCATGGCGAGCGATTCGAGATACGGGAACACGCGCTCGGCGGGCGTGCCGGGCTTGAGCGCGATCGCGGGCAGGCACCCGGCTTCCCGGATCCGGCGGATCGTCTCGGCGGGATCGCCCTCGGATTCGAGGTGGAACGTGATCCCGTTCGCTCCGGCCTTGGCAAAGTCCTCAATGTATTTCTGCGGCTCGCGGATCATCAGGTGCACGTCGAAGAACACGTCCGTATACGGACGGATCGCGGCGATGACCGGCGCGCCGAAGGTCAGGTTCGGCACAAAGTTCCCGTCCATCACGTCCAGGTGGATGAAATCCGCTCCGGATTCAGCCATCCGGCGGGTTTCCTCCCCCATGCGCGCGAAGTCGGACGAGAGCATGGACGGCGCAATTTTCATCATGAGCAAGTCCTCCATTTTCAACAGTTTCCGGCCTTTTTGTGGAAAACCGGACGCTCCCTTTTATTTTACATGAAACCCCCATGAAATGCAACCCGCGCCGCCGCGCGGAAGGTTGAAAGGGAGGGCGAAAAGGCGTATAATGAAACAATCACAACAACGGCGGATGCGGCCGGAGAGGAAGGGATTTCGGGATGCAATTTGTGCTGTATTTTCTGGTGTGCCTGATAGCGACCACAGTGGGCGCGATCAGCGGCGTGGGCGGCGGCGTGGTCATCAAGCCGGTGTTCGACGCGGTGGCGGGAATGAGCGTGTCGCAGGTGAGCTTTCTTTCGGGCTGCACGGTGCTGGCGATGACGATCGTTTCCCTGCTGCGCAGCCGTGGGGAAAAGATTGAGCTGAAAAGAGGAACGCTGCTGGCCGTGGGCGGGGCCGTGGGCGGCCTGCTCGGCAAGGTGGTGTTCGACTGGGTGAAGTCCCTCACGGGAAACGACGGCCTGGTGGGCGTGGTGCAGAGCGTGATCATGATCCTGCTGACGGCCGGCGTGGGCGTGTACATGGCGTTCCGGGAGAAGATCCGCACCAAGAACGTGCAGAATGCCGCGCTTTGCGTGATCATTGGCCTGGCGCTCGGCGTGATGAGCGCGTTTCTCGGCATCGGCGGCGGGCCGATCAATCTGGTGGTGCTCTACTATTTCTTCTCGATGGACACAAAGCAGGCGGCGCTGCACTCGATCTATGTGATCTTTTTCAGCCAGGCGGCCAGCTTTGTTTCCAGCCTTGCGATGCAGAATGTCCCGGCCTTTGATCCCGTGACGCTGGTGGTTATGGTGGTCGGCGGCGTGGCGGGCGGATTCCTCGGCCGCGCCTTCAACAAGAAGATGAGCGTCCGGCAGGTGGACATGCTGTTCAGCATCCTTCTGGCCGTGATCACGCTGATCAGCGTGTACAATCTCGTGCATTACGCTTCCCTTCTGTGAAAAAAGTGTTTTTTCGGGTTGCGGGCCGCCGCAATCCGCACTATAATAGAGCAGACAAAATGAGCAGGCAAACGACGCCGGGCGGACAAGCCCGGCCTGACGGATGGAGGGAACCCGGATGATAAGACATCTGATCGACCCGCTCGATTTCTCCGTGGAGGAGATCGACGGACTGCTTGCCCTGGCGGCGGATATCGCCGAGGACAGGCAAAAGTACGCCGAGGTATGCCATGGAAAAAAACTGGCCACGCTCTTTTATGAGCCGAGCACCCGCACGCGCCTGAGCTTTGAAGCGGCCATGCTGAATCTCGGCGGCAGCGTGCTGGGCTTCGCCACGGCGGATTCCAGCTCCGCGGCCAAGGGAGAGAGCGTCGCGGACACGATCCGCGTGATCTCCTGCTATGCCGATATCTGCGCCATGCGCCACCCGAAGGAGGGCGCGCCGCTGCGCGCGGCCCGTTACTCCGGGATTCCGGTGATCAACGCCGGAGACGGCGGCCACCAGCACCCCACCCAGACGCTCACCGATCTCATGACGATCCGCCGCCGTAAGGGCCGTCTGAGCAACCTGACGATCGGGCTGTGCGGCGATCTCAAATTCGGACGCACGGTGCACTCCCTGATCAAGTCTCTGGCGCGCTACGAGGGGATTCGTTTTGTGCTGATCTCCCCCGAGGAGCTGCGTGTGCCGGACTATGTGATCCACGAGATCCTGACTCCGAAGGGGATCCCGTACGAGGAGGTCACGTCGCTGGAGGAATCCATGCCGAAGCTTGATATCCTCTACATGACGCGCGTGCAGAAGGAGCGTTTCTTCAACGAGGAGGACTATATCCGTTTGAAGGATACCTACATCCTCACGCCGGAAAAAATGAAGCTTGGAAAGCCGGATATGGCTGTGCTGCATCCGCTGCCCCGTGTCAACGAGATCACGCTGGAGGTGGACGACGACCCGCGCGCGGCGTATTTTGAGCAGGCGCAGAACGGCGTTTACGTCCGCATGGCCCTGATGATGACGCTGCTGGGTCTGGCGGGAGAAAAGGAGGCGGGAGCATGCTGAACATCGACAGCCTGCAAAACGGGATTGTGATTGACCACATCAAAGCCGGGGCGAGCATGACGATTTACGATCTGCTCGAGCTCGGAAAGCTCGACTGCTGCGTCGCCATCATCAAGAACGCCCGCAGCGCCAAGTACGGCAAGAAGGATATCATCAAGATCGACGGCGATATCGACGTGAACCTCGATATCCTCGGCTTCCTCGATCCGAACATCACCGTCGGGATCATCCGCGACGGCAAGCTGGTGGAGAAGAAAAAACTGGTGCTGCCGAAGAAGCTCAAAAACGTGATCAAGTGCCGCAATCCGCGCTGCATCACGAGCATCGAGGAGGGCATCGACCACATCTTTGTGCTGGGAGAGAACCAGCGCTACCGCTGCGCTTACTGCGAGCAGGAGTACCGGCCGAAGAGCGGAAAGCACCGCTGAGTTCCAGCGGGACGCAAGTAAAATACGCAAGCGAAACGATACAAAAAGGAAAACGGATCGCCGCACAGGGAGCGTTTCCCCACGCGGCGATCCGTTTTTTCTTTTTTATTTAAGTTTTATTTCTTCTGGCCCGTTACCTCAATGAAGTGCCAGGAATCGCGGCACATGTCGTCCAGCGTGCGGGTGGCTTCCCAGCCCAGCTCGCGCTTGGCCTTGGACGCGTCGGCGTAGCATTCCGCGATATCGCCGGGACGGCGCGGGGCGATCTTGTAGTTGACCTTGCGGCCGCTGGCCTTCTCGAAGGCATGGACGACTTCCAGCACGGAGCTGCCGTTGCCGGTGCCGAGGTTGTAGGCCTCCGCCCCGTGCAGCGTCTCCAGCTTCTGGAGAGCCTTCAGGTGGCCGTTCGCGAGGTCGCAGACGTGGATGTAATCGCGCACGCCGGTGCCGTCGCGGGTCGGGTAATCGTCGCCGTAAACGCTCAGGCACTCCAGCTGTCCGGCAGCCACACGCGCAATGTAGGGCATGAGGTTGTTCGGGATGCCGTTCGGGTTTTCGCCGATCAGGCCGCTCTCATGCGCGCCAATCGGGTTGAAGTAGCGCAGCAGCGCGATGCTCCAGCTCTCGTCCGCGAAGGCCACGTCGCGCAGGATCTGCTCGATGAAGTATTTCGTCGTGCCGTAGGGGTTCGTGGTTCCGCCCACGGGCATATCCTCGCGGAAGGGAACGGGGTTGTTCATGCCGTACACGGTCGCGGAGGAGCTGAACACCAGCTTCTTCACGTCATACTTGCGCATCAGGCGCAGGAGGTTCAGCGTGCCGGTGATGTTGTTGTGGTAGTATTCCAGCGGCTTGCTGACGCTCTCGCCCACGGCCTTCAGGCCCGCGAAGTGGATGACGGCGTCGATCTTGTTTTCCTCGAAAATCTTCTCGAACTTGTCGTAGTCGAGCATATCGCACTCGTAGATCGGGAAGGTTTTGCCCGTGATTTTCTCCACGGCGCGCAGAGCGTCGGGGGAGGAATTGCTGTAGTTGTCCATGACGACGATATCCACGCCGTTTTCCAGCAGCTCCACGCAGGTATGGGTGCCGATGAATCCGGCGCCTCCGGTGACTAATACATGCATGATACAGTCTCCTTTCGGTTATCGTGCGCTTGTTTTATACGCGCTGGATTTTACTTTCGGACTCTTTATACTTGGCATACGCGGCGCGCAGCTCCTTGGAGGTCTCCTCCGGGCAGGTCGGGTTGCAGCAAGCCCACGCGCCCGTCTCGCTGGAAGCGTTGAACTTCTGCTTGTCGGCGCTGCGCATCGGCGGGAAGAACTCAATGTGGAAGTGGAAGTCCTTGGAGTAGTCGCCGCTGTTGACCGGCGCGTTGTGCATGCACATCATGTAGGGGAACTTGTAGTCGAAGAGGCTGTCCAGCATGCCGACCACGTCGCGGATCGTCAGGCCAAGGCTCATGCGCTCCTCCTCCGTGAACTGGGTGATGTACTGCTTGTGGCTGTTGGACATGATGTACACGCCGTAGGGATATTCGCAGTAGAAGGGCAGGAACACGGTGAAGTGCTCGTTTTTGAAGATGATGCGCTTTTCCGCTTCCAGCTCATGTTTGAGCATATCGCAGAACAGGCACACGCCCTTTTCCTCGTAATACTCGCGGGCGGCCTGCGTTTCGAGCTCGAGCTTCTTCGGGATGACGGAGTAGCCGTAGATCTGGCCGTGCGGGTGGGGCATGGTCACGCCCACCACGTCGCCGCGGTTCTCAAACGGGAACACATATTTGATTTTCTCGTCGGCGCTCAGCTCCGTGAAGCGCTCGCACCACAGATCGACCAGCTTCTTCATGTGGCTGTCGGAAAGCTCCGGCACGGCGGTGGTGTGGCCGGGCGCGTAGAGAATGACCTCGCACTTGCCGTAGGACGGGCGCACCTTGAAGAAGTCGTTTGCCACATCGTCCGGCTCCGGCGGATTCTGCGAGAGCGCCGGGAAGTCGTTGTCGTACTTGAGCACCTCATACTCCGGCACGTTGCCGAAGCTGGGGCAGAACGGACAGTAATCCTTGGGCATCTGCGGACGCCCCTGGCGGTTGCCCGCAATCATAACCCAGTCCTTGATCAGGGGATGCCAGCGAAGTTCAGCCATGGTAATTACCTCCTGTATAAATAGTGTATATGATTGCTTATAGTTTGATAAAAGTAGTCGTGACCAGGAACAGTTGCGCCTCGCCTGCGGCGATGCGTGGGGAAACCCCTCATGTGGAGTTTCCCCACGGAAAAACAGTCCCCTGGACTGTTTTTCCTCCCCTTCCTGCATTTTTGGAAGGCAAAGGTACGGTTAGGGGTTTCACCCCTAAAACCCCACCACCTTTTGAAAAAGGTGGGCGAAAACTTTCATGCGGCTGCGCCGAATGGCAATCGGCCGGGAGTATGTCCAGACCGTCCCGCGCCACTGGGCAAAACAATTTCCATGTTGCTGCCGCGCGGGCCATTGCGTGCAGGCTCAGCCTGCTCAGAATAACCTTACGCCGCCGACGGGACGGATGGCGAGACGGTGGCAGCTCCCTGCCCCGAACAGCGCGTCCATCTCCGCCGCAAAGGTGTCCGCGTAGTCCAGCGGGACAAAGCTCTGCACCGTTCCGGCAAAGCCGCCGCCGTGCACACGCCACGCGCCGCCCACGGGAGCCAGCAGACGCTCGCAGGTGGCAAGCGCCAGCGAAACTCCCTGCTCGTTCGCGTGCGTCGGGGAATAAACGTTTTGCAGATACATATAGGACGAACGGCCGGACTCAATGACCAGACGCTTGAACTCCTCAAAGTCGCCCGCTTCCAGCGCCGCCACCTGCTTGACCACGCGCGCGTTGTCGCCGAAGAAGTGGATGGCGCGCAGAAGGGCGCGGTCGCTGACCTTGCCGCGCAGCTCGGGCAGACGGGCGTAGAACTCCGCTTCGTCCACCTCGCGCAGGACCTCTTTGCCGAACTCTGCCGCCACGGCGCGCATCTCGGCGGGCACCGCCGCGTAGTCGGGCGTCAGGTCGGAGTGGCTGCCGTGCGTGTCGGTGATGCAGAGCGCGTAGCCGGATTTCGCAAAGTCAAAGTTGATTTGGCGCACCTCGGGCGTTTCCTTGTTCTCGAAGTCAATCGTGATGAAGGAGCCGATGCTGCTCGCCGCCTGATCCATCAGGCCGCAGGGCTTGCCGAAGAATTTGTTTTCGGCGTACTGGCCCACCTGCGCGATTTGCAGCGCCGTCAGATGATCGTCGAAATACATGCCGTTGATCATCGTGCCGAGCAGTACCTCAAACGCCGCCGAGGACGAAAGCCCCGAGCCGGAGAGCACGTTGGAGGTCGTGTACGCGTCAAAGCCGCCCACGTTGCAGCCCAGCTCGCGCATCCGCGTGCACATGCCGCGCAGCAGGGAGGCCGAATGCCCCTCCTCCTCCGGCGTCACGACGGGATCGGTCACGTCAACCACGTCCGCGTCATAGCCTTCGCTGTGGACACAGGCCGTGTTGTCGTCGCGCTTGGCCGCCACGGCGATCGCGTCCAGATTGACGCCCGCCGCCAGCACGCGGCCGCGCTGGTGGTCGGTGTGGTTGCCGCCCACCTCGGTGCGTCCCGGCGCGCTGAATACATACAGATCGCGCCCCGCGCCGAACCATTCCTCAAACCGGTTTACCGCTTTCTCCACGCGGGAAATGTACGATTCCGCCTCCTGCTCGGTGCAGGCGTAAATATGTGCGAATCTCTCACGGGTATCGTCGCGCCGCAAAGCGGTGCGCAGCTCGTCTGCCTTCATGGGCCATTCCTCCCGAATTTCTTATTTCACGGCGTGGGCGCGGCCTTTTTCCGCTTTTCTCCCCCGCCGTCTGTTACTCTTATCTTACCTCCCGCGCGGGGGGATTACAAGGGGATTGCGTATCATCATTATGGATTTTTGTCGCACATACATGCCAAAAGATCCGGGAACACTTTGGAGTCACAAAAATTCCCCCTTTTTTTCTGGCACTTTGACGGAAAACATCACAAAAATTCCGGTTGACAACCGGGGAAAACCGCCGTATAATCCAAATCAAAGGGAACCGTGCTCGAGCACGGTGCACGGAGAGGGGGGCGGCGCATGGCGGCGACGATCAAGGATATCGCGGCGGCGGCGGGCGTGTCCCGCGGAACGGTGGATCGCGTGCTGCACGGGCGCGGAGACGTGAGCGCGGCGGTGCGCGACCGCGTGCTGCGGCTGGCGGAAGAACTCAATTACCGCCCGAACCGCGCGGCGCTCGGTCTGGCGGCTCTGAAAAAGCCGGTGCGCATCGGCCTTCTTCTCCCGAGCGAGGGAAATCCCTTCTTCGATGAGGTGATCCGGGGAGCACGCGCGGCGGAGGAAAGCCTTTCGGACTTCGGCGCGGTGGTGCTGCTCCAAAGCGTGCGCGGCTATGCGACGGCGGAGCACCTGCGGGCGTTCGCGTCGCTGGAGGAGCAGGGCGCGGGCGGCATTTGCGCCGCCACCGTGGACGTGCCGGAGATCCGTCAGGCAATCGCGGAACTTTCCGCGCGCGGCATCCCGGTGATAGCGCTGAACTCGGAGCTGTCCCCGTGCGGCTGCCTGTCGTATGTGGGGTGCGATTACCGGCAGACGGGACGGATCGCGGCGGGGCTGCTGCTCCTGCTCGGCCTGCAAACGCCGCGCCTGCTGATTGTGACCGGTTCCCGCCATGTGCGCGGCCACAACGAGCGCGTCGCGGGCTTTCTGGAGCGTCTGCGCGAGGCGGGAACGCCGTTTGAGACGGCGGCGCAGGTGGAGTGCGAGGACGACGACGCGGCGGCGCGGCGGCTGACGCTCGAAGCCCTGCGGGAACACCCCGCCGTCAGCTGCGTGTATGTCGCGGGCGCGGGCGTGGGCGGCGTCGGGCAGGCGGTGCGCGAAGCCGGGCTGCTTGGGAAAATCCCGATCCTCGCGTTCGACGATATTCCGGCCACCCGTTCCCTTGTGCGATCGGGAGCCGTGCCCGCCACGGTGTGCCAGCAGCCCTTTGAACAGGGCTACCGCGCCGTGAAGCTGATGTTTCAATATCTGGCCAGTCAGGCGACGCCGCCCGCGCGGTGGATTGCCCGGCCGGTCATCAAGATACGGGAAAATATAGACGAAAAGGATGGAGAAGCATGAAAATTTATTCGGTTCACGACAAGGAGTTTGCCGAGTACGGCAAGGTTCTCACAGGAATTGACTGCACGGAGCTGGTGCAGGCCATGCAGGAAACGCCCGCTCCCGACGAGGTGATCTATGTCCCCTCTGACGCAAAGCTGGAAAAGCTGCCGGTATTCCGCGCATTGACGGAGCAGGGCTTCGGCGGGATCCCGATCCAGCTCGGCTATTGCAACGGCCGGAACAACACGCTCAACGCGCTGGAATATCACCGCTCTTCGGAGATCAACGTAGCCTGCACCGACCTGATTCTGCTGCTGGGCCGCGAACAGGATATCGAGCCGGACGGCCGCTACGACACCGCGAAGGTGATGGCGTTCCGCGTCCCGGCGGGAACGGTTATCGAGGTGTACGCCACCTCCCTGCACTATGCTCCCTGCGGGATTGACGGCGCGAAGTTCCGCTGCGTCGTGGTGCTGCCGCGCGGCACCAACCTGGATCTCGAGCACAAGCCCACCGGCGAGGGCGAGGATCGCCTGCTCTTTGCCCGCAACAAGTGGCTGGTCGCGCACCCGGACGCGAAGATCGAGGGTGCGTTCAACGGTCTGTACGGCGAAAACCTGACCGTATAATAAAGGAGGAAACAAGATGGCTCTCGAATATTTGCTTGGCGTTGACCTCGGCACGTCCGGCACCAAAACGGTGCTGTTCGATACGGACGGAAACACCGTGGCCTCCGCTACCATCGAATATCCCATGTATCAGCCGCAGAACGGCTGGGCCGAGCAGGATCCCGCCGACTGGTGGAACGCCGCGAAGGATACGATCCGCTCCGTGCTGGATCAGTCCGGCGTGGACCCGGCTCTCGTGCGCGGACTCGGTATTTCCGGCCAGATGCACGGCCTTGTCATGCTCGATGAAAACGGCAGCGTCCTGCGCCGCTCCATCATCTGGTGCGACCAGCGCACCGCCGCCGAGTGCGACGAAATCACGGAGAAGATCGGCGCGCAGCGTCTGATTGAAATCACCGCGAACCCGGCGCTGACGGGCTTCACGGCTTCGAAGATTCTCTGGGTGCGCAACCACGAGCCGGAGATCTACGCGAAGTGCCGCCACATCCTGCTCCCGAAGGATTACGTCCGCTACATGCTCACCGGCGAGTATGCCACCGAGGTTTCGGATGCTTCCGGCATGCAGCTTCTCGACGTGGCGAACCGCTGCTGGAGCCGCGAGGTTCTCGAAAAGCTCGACATTGACGAGAGCCTGCTCGCGAAAATGTACGAGTCCCCCGACGTGACGGGCACGGTGACGAAGGAAGCCGCCGCGCTGACGGGCCTGAAGGAAGGCACCCCCGTGGCGGGCGGCGCGGGCGACAACGCCGCCGCGGCTGTCGGCACCGGCGTAGTGGAGGAAGGCAAGGCGTTCACGACGCTCGGCACCTCCGGCGTGGTGTTCGCGCACTCCGACCGCGTGACGATCGACCCGCAGGGCCGCGTGCACACGTTCTGCTCCGCCGTTCCGGGCTGCTGGACGGTCATGAGCTGCACGCTCGCCGCCGGTCTGTCGCTGCACTGGTTCCGCGACAACTTCTGCAAGGAAGAAATGGTGGCGGCGGACGGCATCGGCAAGGATCCGTATTTCCTGATGGATCAGGAAGCGGCCCGCGTGCCGATCGGCGCAAACCATCTGATCTATATGCCGTACTTGATGGGCGAGCGTTCCCCGAAGCTGGACCCGAACGCGCGCGGCGTGTTCTTCGGCCTGTCCGCGATCCATACGAAGTACGACATGCTTCGCGCGGTGCTCGAGGGCGTGATTTACTCCCAGCGGGAATGCCTGGATATCCTGCGCGGGATGGGCGTTGTCTCCAGCGAGATGCTGGCCTGCGGCGGCGGCGGAACGAGTCCGCTGTGGCGGCAGATGATGGCCGACGTGTACAACCTGCCGGTGCGCACGTCCTCCTCCAAGGAAGGCCCGGCGCTCGGCGCGGCGATTCTCGCGGGCGTGGCCGCCGGTGTGTACGAGAGCGTTCCGGCCGCGTGCCGCAAGCTGGTCAAGGCCAGCGACCCGCAGCCGCCGATCCCGGAGAACCATGACAAGTATGAGCCGTTCTATCAGCTGTACTGCAAGCTGTACCCGGCGATGAAGGACTGCTTCGCCGAATTGCAGAAGGCAGACTGAGCCAGACTGAGTCTGCACGCAATGGCCCGGCAGGCTGAGCCTGCACGCAGTGGCCCGCGCGTCAATTGCGTGGAAATGGTTCTGCCCGGCGGCGCGGGACGGTCTGAACATGCTCCCGGCTTCTTGAAAGCACGGCGGAGCCGCATGAAGTTTTCGCCGGCCTTTTTTAAAAGGCCGTGGGGTTTTAGGGGCGAAACCCCTAACCGTACTTTTGCTTTCCAAAATGCAGGAAGGGGAGGAAAAACAGTCCGGGGGACTGTTTTTCCGAGGGGAAACCCACATGAGGGGTTTCCCCAGCACCGCCGTAGGCGGGGCAATAGACTTGCAATTTCTGCAAGTCGCTAAGATAAAAACAACCAGTTTCAATTTTACATATGGAGGGATTTACTATGTTTAACAACATTCCGGAAGTCAAGCTGGGCCTGATCGCCGTCAGCCGTGACTGCTTCGTCATCTCCCTGTCGGAGCGCCGCCGCGCTGCCGTGGCCGCCGCTTACAAGGAGCTGGGCGGAGAGATCTACGAGTGCAAGGTCACCGTGGAGAACGAGAAAGACATGCTCCGCGCTGTTGAGGACGTGAAGGCGGCGGGCTGCACCGCGCTCGTCGTGTTCCTCGGCAACTTCGGCCCCGAGACGCCCGAGACGCTCATCGCGCAGAACTTTGACGGCCCGGTCATGTATGCCGCCGCCGCTGAGGAGAGCATGAACGACCTGATCAATGGCCGCGGCGACGCTTACTGCGGCGTGCTGAACTGCTCCTACAACCTCGGCCTGCGCAAGATCAAGGCTTATATGCCCGAGTATCCCGTGGGCGACGCCGCCGACGTGGCGAAGATGATCGCGGACTTTGTGCCCGTGGCCCGCGCTCTGATCGGCGTGTCCGGCCTGAAGATCATCACCTTCGGCCCCCGTCCGCAGGACTTCTTCGCCTGCAACGCTCCCATCAAGCCGCTGTATGACATCGGCGTGGAGATTCAGGAGAACTCCGAGCTGGATCTGCTCGTCTCCTACAAGGAGCATGCGAACGATCCCCGCATCCAGGAGGTTGTCGAGGACATGGCCAAGGAGCTGGGCGTCGGCAACCAGTACCCGGATCTGCTGCCCCGCATGGCGCAGTATGAGCTGACCCTGCTCGACTGGATCGACAACAACATCGGCGCCCGCAAGTATGTCGCTTTCGCGAACAAGTGCTGGCCCGCGTTCCCGAGCCAGTTCGGCTTTGAGCCCTGCTATGTCAACAGCCGTCTGGTTTCCCGCGGCATCCCGGTGGCCTGCGAGGTCGACATCTACGGCGCTCTCAGCGAGTTCATCGGCCTGTGCGTCAGCGGCGAGGCTGTCACGCTGCTCGACATCAACAACACCGTCCCGAAGGATATGTATGAGACGGAGATCAAGGGCAAGTACGATTACAAGCTGAACGATACCTTCATGGGCTTCCACTGCGGCAACACCCCGCTGTGCAAGCTGTGCAACGACGCGGCTGTGAAGTTCCAGCTGATCCAGAACCGTCTGCTCGAGAACGGCAACACCCCGGACATCACCCGCGGCACGCTCGAGGGCGACATCGCGGCCAGCCAGATTACCTTCTACCGCCTGCACGGCAGCGCGGACGGCAAGCTCCAGGCGTACATCGCGCAGGGCGAGGTTCTGCCGGTCAAGACCCGTTCCTTCGGCGGCATTGGCATATTCGCCATCCCGGAGATGGGCCGCTTCTACCGTCATGTGCTCGTCGGCAAGCACTATCCGCACCACGGCGCGGTGGCGTTCCGCCATGTCGGCAAGGCTCTGTTCAGCGTGTTCCAGTACCTCGGCGTGCCGGATATCGCGTACAACCGCCCCGCCTCCCTGCCCTACGACACGGAGAATCCGTTCTGCTGATTTTCCCCCTGATTTGCACCTTGTCCCCCGCCGGAGAAATGCCCCCGGCGGGGGATTTTTGCGCCCGCGTTCGTCTTGACAAAACCACCCCGCCGCGCTATAATATTCAAAGTATTTCCGCCCATAGCGCAGCTGGATAGAGTGTCAGATTCCGATTCTGAAGGCCGGGGGTTCGAATCCCTCTGGGCGGGCCATGAAGGGACGACAAAATAGATGTCGTCCCGTTTTTTCAGGTTTCATGCGGGTTTGCGGGCTTTTTGAGCCCGAATTTTCAAGTGCGCTGCACCGTAGATGTCCAATCCCAAAATCCGTTCTTTTGCCCGCACAGCGGGGCTTCCGTCTGAGATTTCAGGCAGGAGGCCCCGCTTTTTCTTTTTCCCGCCTCTTTACCAGACAAAAGGCACGCAGAAAATTCCGGCTGTTTTTTAGGTACAACCACAAATAATACGCAACACGATACAACAAAGAAGAGGAGCCACAAAAGCGGCTCCTCTTGCTATTTCCGGGGGATGCGGGGGTATATCTCGATTTCAAAGTCGTCGGGCTTTAGGCGTTTGCCGGGGACGGCGATTTTCTTATAGACCACTTTTTCCACGATATCCTTGAGCATTTCGTTCTTTTCCTCGGCAGATGGCAAGGAATGGTAGACCTCGATGAGGTTCTTGACCTTTGGGATGATGTTCTTTCGGTTCGCCTCACGCTCCTCCTCGACGACAACCTCCTGCCGGAGAGAGGCGGCCAGCTCCTTTGCGGCGTTGATTTTCTCCGCCAGAGAGCGGGAGCGGTCCAGAAATGTGTCCACGTCGTAGACCCCCTGCTCCAATAGGTCGTGCGTCCGCTCAAGCTGCTTTTGCAGGCGAGCGAGATCACCCTCGGCGCGTTGCAGGGCTTTTTGCTTTACCTCGGCGTTGGAGGCGACACGGTGTTCAGGGCTGTTCGCCTCGGCCCATTCTAGCTCGTACCCGGATAACCACTCAGCGAGGCCAGCGAGGATGCGCTCCTCAACGATGTCCAGCCGGGTGGAAACGGTCGGGCACCCATGCGTCCGGCAGACAAGGCTCCCGGCATCAGGCCGGGCGGCGCTGGTGGCGCGCCCCATGGCGTGGCCGCAGCAGGCACAAAAGACAACACGGGTCAGAGGGTTCTTAACAGACAGGTCGATATGCGTGGAGCTGTTGACGCGGCGCTTCACCATTTCATTCGCAATATCGAAAACCTCCTGCTCGATGATGGCCGGATGGCGGCCCTCAAAGACGTGGACCTCGTCGGCATCCGCCTGAACGCGCTGCCGGACAACCTTGCCGTCAACCACCTTTTTCTTGGACGGATGCTGGCCCCAACGAACCTTGCCTATATACGCCGGGTTCTGCACCATAGCGGCCAGAGCCGGGCGGCCCCATAAACCACCCTGCGGCGATGGGATTCCGAGGTCGTCCAGATGGCGGGCAATCGCGCCCAGCGGCATACGCTGGAAAGAGCCGTCCTCCGCCTGCGCCCCACGGGTGTATAACTGGAAAATCAGGCGGACCACATCAGCCTCCTCCTCGACCGGCTCAAGAGACCACCCTTTTTCGTTTTTCAGCTTTATACGCCGGTAGCCATAGGGAGCGCGACACGGAACCCATTTCCCCTCTTTTGCGGCGGCCAGCTTGCCACGCTGCAAGCGCCGGTTGATTACCTTGTACTCCCGGCGGCTCATAAATAGGCCGAACTCGAAATACTCCTCGTCGTATTCGTTGTTCGGGTCGTATATTTTCATCGGGGTAATAATTTTGGTATCGGAGAACTTGAACGTCTGCGCTATGATACCTTGGTCTATGGTATCGCCACGCGCCAGACGTTCTATTTCCATCACCAGCCCACCGGCCCACACCCCCTGCTCGACCTCGGAGAGGATGCGCTGCATCACCGGGCGGGCCGCGATTGTTTCGCCGGAGACGACCTCCCGATAAATCTGCGTCACGTTCAGGTGGAGCCTCTTGGCGAGCTCCAAAAGGGCGCGCTCGTGCCGCGCCAGCGTCTCACCCTCACCGTGGGCCTCGGCCTCCATATCGGCGCGGGATTTTCTCAGGTAAATAAAATACTCATCCAAAACTATCACCTCCAAAGCAAAAGACCCCGCACCCGCAGGGCCTTTTCTTATTTCTTATTTTCAGCCGCAATATCCGCTTGGAGCAGGTTGTCGATGATGGCGGCGGTTTCCGCCTTTAGGCTGTTTTGACGCTCCATGAGCTGAGGGAAGATAGTGGCAAGGTCTCCGGGGTTATCACTGAGGAGCCTCTTCACGGCGCTGCGGTCCCGCTGCAAGACTTCGATGAGGTCACGGTAAAGGGCCAGCTCGTCCGTCCGCTGGGCGCTCATCGCGCGGGAAAGCATTACATAGAAACTATCAAAGGTTGATGTAACGATGGCTTTCAGTTCAGGAGGCAGCCGGTCGTACTGGCGTTTGAAATTCGCGTTGTCGTTACGGAACACCACGTCGGCATGAGCCCTCTCGTCATCCCGGCCTAGTAAATAATCGGTAGTCACGCCGAAATACTCAGCCAGCGCACAGAGGACCTCGAAATCCGGCTCCTTATCCATGGTCTCGTACCCGGAGACAGTGGTGCGCTGTTTTTTGATGATGCGCGCCAAATCGTTCTGTGTCAAATCCCGTTCTTTGCGGAGGGAGATAAGCCGCTGTGAAAACTTCTGCATGATAGAACCTCCTTGAAAAAATAGTATATCATAGTTTGTCCCTAAAAGGAACATAATGACATGAAAAGTGTCATACAAGAAAATATTTTTGAAAAATAACTTGACTTTGCCCCTTTTAGGGACTATAATGCTCTTAGAAAGCCCCGATACGGGGCAAAAAGAAAGGAGCATTCGCATTGAGAAAGAGGTTGATTGGTCTCCGCAAGGGGGCGGGGTACACTCAGCAGACGTTTTCTGACAAGCTGGGTATCAGCCGCAGCCACTACGCCCAAATCGAGAGCGGAGAGAAAAACCCGTCGTTAAAGCTGAGCCTGAAAATCAAGGGCGCGCTCAACTACGAGTACGACGATATTTTTTTTAACCCAAAACGACCCGTTTCGCGTCATAATCCGAAATAGGCGACCCCAAAAGGAGCGAATCTGTTTCGTCCTTGTGATTATATTTTACCCGGAGAGGAGGGAGAGATAAATGCCTAAGATGGCGACGAAAGCGGCGGACAACGTATTTTACAAGGCACGAATGGCTGCCGCATCGTGGAACGACCGGCTCGCCAGCAGAGAGGGAACCTCGGAGCTGACGGGAATCGACCGCACCCGGCTGGCTAACATCGAGCTGGGAACCGTAAACCCGCACCCGGATGAGGTGCTCATGCTCGCGGACACCTACAACGCCCCGGAGTTGCAAAACCATTTTTGCTCGCGGCTTTGCCCGCTGGGAATCGGAACGGTGAACCCGTTAAAGGTGGAGGAACTTGAGGCTGTGGTGCTGCAAATGCTCTCGGTCATGCGATGCCTGCCGGAGGTAAAAGACGGCATCATCGACATCGCGGCGGACGGCGTTATCGACGATAACGAGCGCGAGCGCATGAAAGAGTATCTCAGGATGTTGGATGAGATAGACAACAAAATCCAGTCCTTGAAAATGCTTTACCGCAAGCAGTTCGGCAAGGACTAAGTTATCCACAAAACCACAAGGAGGTGTGAAAAGTGTCGGAAACCGCTTTGAATGGAAATGCCATAGAAAGCCTACATATCGGGAACACCCGCGTGAGGATATGTGACGATTACTGCCGTTCCAGAACGCCGGAGGAGATAAAAGCCATCCTCGACCGTATAGCTCTCCGGGCCATCGGCAGCCTGACGGCGGAGACGACACGAGGTTATGCAGAGACTTAAAACGCGGATGGAACTGGCGGCAACAGTTTTCTTTGCAACGATTTTCATGGTGGCGATGATTTGCTCCTGTGCATCGGCAGTTGACCGATGGTGTGCGGAGGAACCTGCCGTTTCCGCGAACCCCCATAATGTGCTGACGGAAACACAGTGTACGGTCTACATCCAGCCAATGACCACGACCGTGTCCGAACCGACAGTCACGGAACCGGAAATCCTTTACGACATCCCTCTCGCCGATGAACTCCAAAGGTTCGTCCGGGAACAGTGTGAGGTGCGCGGTGTTCCATTTGAGATTGCGCTTGCTCTCATTGAGCAGGAAAGCAACTACCGCACCAACGCGAAGAGCGCCACCGATGATTATGGCCTCATGCAGATTAACGCCTGCAATCACGAATGGCTGGCGGAGGAACTGGGGCTCACGGATATGTTGGACCCCTACCAGAACATTACTGCCGGGGTCTATATCCTCGGACAGGCTTTTGAGAAATACGGAGACCCTAATCAGGCACTCATGGCCTACAACATGGGCGACGCAGGAATGCGGGAGGCTTGGGAACAGGGCATCCGCAGCACAAAATACAGCCGCGCGGTTATAGAGGCGGCTAATCTACTGAAAGAGAGGTGAACACCTTGAATGCCGTACAGGTACGAAACGTGCGCCAGATGCGGCCAGAAATGGAACGTCAGCGCACAAGCGGAAATACCCCGCAGCGGGTATATATGTCCAAGATGCAGAAACGCCGAAAGGCGCGGAGAGCCCGAAAGGCGAAAGCCTTTGCGGCGGTGGTAATTCTTTGGCTCATGGAAGTCTCGATGGCAGCCGCCGCCGGGGCCGTAGTAGCGGCCATCATTGTCCCGCTGGCGTTTTTGAAACGCGGCTACTTCTTCCTCGGCGGAGAATGGTTGCTCGTGCTGGCGGCCACGTTGCTGGCCTATCACTTTATCCATAAAGCCGTTTTCAGGCGGCTCGAAAGTTAGGAGGTAAAACACATGGGGAATTCAATGCCTTGCCGTTGCGGGAGATGCAACAGGGTCTTGAGAAGTGCGGAGGCCATTGAGGTCGGTCTTGGCTCCTCGTGCTGCCGAAAGGCCACCGGGAAAACCATCAAGCAGGTGCTCAAAGAGCGGAGAGAAGAGGCCGCCAGAGAGGCCGCAGATGGCAACGAGATTGAGTAGCGTCGAGATTTATGACTTGGCGGAAGAATACCTCGGAGCGCCCATAGCGCCGGAGGAAATGCTCGAAGCAGAGCCTTACGCCCGCCATAAACTCAGCCTCATCAACGAGCGAGAGGGAACCGACCACGGCGATGACTACCTCGCCATCCTTATCGCAGAAACGGTCCGAGCAAACGCATTTTCAGCGTTCACGTTGGCGCTGTGCGACTTGCTGAGAGACGACACCGAGAACCAAACCGGGCAGGAAAATGGCATAAAAAAAGAACCGCACCCGAAAGCGCGGCCCTCAACCTAAACGCTATTTTACCACGCCCACACCTAAAAATCAATAGGAGCGTGAAGAAAAGTGAGTAACGAGAAAAATCAGGCGGCGCTGTCCATTGTGCAGCAGTACCCGCCTACGCAGTACAACCTCCTCGTCCCGATGCAGACGGTGACGGAAATCGCCGACATCCAAAAGCCGGTGATGAACGCCGTATCTATCAGCACCAACCTCAACGACGGGGAAATCTACGAGATGGAAAAGGCCAAAGCGGCCTACACGGACCGCAACGGCTATCCACACCCCGCCACCCCAGCGAAATACGCCCTCACCAAGAAAGGGCTCACCAAGCTCATGCGAGCGGCAGGCATCAAAATCCTGTCCAGCCGCCCGACCGTCCCCTCTACCTGCCAGAAATGCGCGGAGATCAACCGGGGAATCGGAAAGCCGGTGCGCTGCGGCGCTTGTCCGAACAAGGACGTAAAGCATGAGGTACGCATCAGCGTCCCCCAGCTTACCGGCGAAAACGTCACCATCGTCGCCCATAAGGAAATTGCCATTGACGATGTGACCGCCGGAATGACGGACAAGCAGCGGGCGGAATTTATGAAATACCGCAGCGAGATGTGCGAGAGCAAGGCCCTCAACCGCGCCCTCAGAACGGCCATGCAGATTAAGTCCTCGTATTTCATCGAGGAGTTCCAGAAACCCTTTGTTGTGGCCTATCTGGTGCCGAACCTTGACAATCCGGCAGTCCGGGAGAAAGCCGTCGAGAGTATGTTCGGAGCCACTGAGGAGCTCTACGGAGCCCGCCCGGCGGCCAGCCATACCATCTACGTCGGCGATGAGGATGAGGAAAACGGCATCTATCCGGCAGAGGACGAAACGCCCCCGGCATACGCCCAGCCTCCCGCAGAGCCGCAGCCTCCGCAGCCTCCGCAGCGGAGACAGCAGCGCGGAGCCCGGCAGACCGGAGGCGGCCAGCAGAACCAGAATGGCGACAGCGAATTTTGCGCCGATTGCGGGGCCCAAATCGGTCTCGACGTTGCGGAATACAGCCGCAAGCACTATGAGGGCAAAACCTATTGCCGAACCTGTCAGAAAAACCACGAATGGAGGAAATGATTATGGCTTTGAAAATTCTTCATACCGGCGACTGGCATATCGGCAGCTATCCGGGCCCGGAAACCAACGGCGAGAACGCCCGCTACCATGATGTTTTGCACTGCCTCAACTGCCTCGTGGAGACAGCGGCACAGGAAAAGCCGGGCATCATCATCATCTCCGGCGACATCTTCCATCAGGCCCGCGTCTGGTCCGACAGAGGGCTCAAGGAAAGCCGGGCGGCCATCCGGGTTATCCGCAGCCTCTCGCAGGTAGCGCCGGTCGTGGTGCTGAGGGGCACCCCGAACCACGACAGCGAACAGCAGTTTGAAATGCTCAAAACCGCCTTTTCTGGCGATGACAGCGTTTCTATCATCACCCAGCCGGAGCTCCTGACGGTCTACACATACGACGGCCAGCCGGTTCAGGTTGCGGGCGTTCCGGGGTTTGACCGGGGAGAGTACAGAGCAAAGCACCCCGGCCTCTCCCGTGAGGAGGAGACGCAGGTATTCACGAACCTGCTGGCGGACATTGTGATGGGGCTGAAAGCGCAGTGCGCGCCCGGTCTCCCGTCAATCCTCTCCACCCACTACACTGTGCCCGGATGCAACATGGAGAGCGGCCAGACGGCGCTTTTCGCTCAGTTTGAGCCGGTCATCTATCCGGACACCATTTCGGCGGCAGGGTTCGACCTCGTGGCGCTGGGGCATATCCACCGCCCGCAGCAGCTTGCCGAAACCGAAAACGCCTTTTACTGCGGCAGCATCACAGGCCTCAACTTCAATGATGAGGGGCAGGAACGCGGGTTCTACATCCACGAATACGACAACACCGAGACCGGGTTCACCCGCACATCCAGCCGGTTTATCGAGACCCCGTACCGCAAGTTTGAGACCATCCGCATGACACAGACGGACATCGACGGCATCAACGCCGGAGCCATTGACGAAGTGGCGCAGAACCTTTGGGGATGGCGGACAAAGCCGGAGACCACCATGGCGGGCAGCATTGTGAGAGTGCTCTACACCTGTTCGGACGCAGCAAACAAGGCATTCAACAAGGCGTTGCTGGAAAAGCGGCTCTATGATGACGGAGCCTTTTGGGTGCAGGAAATCACCCCGGAGGAAATCACGGCCAGCGTGAACCGCGATGAACTGACCGGCGACAACAGCCCAGAGGAGAACCTCGCCGCATATCTCGCCGAAAAAGGCAAGGAACCGGCGGACGCTGAACGGCTTTTGACGCTGGCCCGCCCCATCATTTCGGAGGCGCTGGAAAAGAACCGGTTTGAGGCCCCGTCCGGCGTGTTTGTCCCGCAGGAAATCGAAGTCCATAACTACCGCAACTACCGGGACGAGAGATTCAGCTATCCTCCACTTTGAGAACGATCCCTATGGCAATCTCCTGATTCAGAAGGTGGACGCGCAGGATTCCACGCCTCTCGCCGGAGCACGGTTCCGTGTGGAAACCATCGACGGCACGCTGATTGGCGAGGACTTTGTAACCGGGTCAGACGGCTCCGTGACGGTCCCCGGCCTCAAGCCCGGGACGGCGGTGAAAATTTCCGAACTCACCGCGCCGGAAGGGTACGAGATTTCCGAAGCAGCCAAGGAAACGGTGATACAGTCCGGTGAAACGGTGTCGGTTGTGTTCCGCGACAAAAAACTGGAAAGCCTCTCCATCCTCAAGACGGACGCGGACGGAAATCCGCTGGCGGGCGCAGTGTTCGAGCTGCGTACCATGGACGGAACCCTTGTGACTTCGGTGACCAGCGGAGAAAACGGTCTGGCTGTTGTGCCGAATCTCAAAGGAGACTTTATCGTGACGGAGGTCAAGAGTCCGGAAGGCTATCTTCTCGACACTACGCCGCATCCCGTCCATGTGGAAGCCGGGAAACCAGCTCAGATCACCATTAAGAACAACGCTGTTGCCGGGCTGAAAATCGTCAAGACGGTGGAACAGACCGGCGATCCGCTTGAAGGCGTGACCTTCCGTATTGAAAAACCGGACGGCGGCCTGATCGGCGAATATACAACGGACGAGCAGGGACAGATCTTTGTGTCCCTCGAACCGCAGACGGTTGTCGTGCGGGAAATCTCCGCGCCGGAGGGTTACTCCGTCGATTCCACGCCGCGGACGGTGGAGATCAAAGCGAACGATATCACGACCCTCACCTACAAGGACGAGCGGTTGAACGGCATCCGCATCCGCAAGGTGGACGCCGACACCGGAAGAGGAATCTACGGTGTGCGGATTATGGTCACTGATGAAAACAACGACGTAGTCGGCGTGTACACGACGGATCATCAGGGCTATATCGAAATCGATAAGGAGCTGCCGGACGGCGTCTATTATCTCGAAGAGATCGAAGCCGCGCCGGGGTATGACCTCGACAAGGTTGTGAAGCGCATTCGGATTGAGAATGGGAAAACAAAGGTCATTGTCTGGGAGAATGCCCGCGAAAAAGGGCAGATTCAGATCCTGAAAACCTCGGCGGACGCGAACCCCATCACCGGTCAGCCTGCCGGGAGCCGGCTGGAGGGTGCGGTGTTTGAAATTGCCCGTGCGGATACGGATCGGGTGGTCGGCTACATGGTGAGCGATTACCGCGGCGTGGCGGCTTCCGAGCCGCTTCCGCTGGGCCGTTATGTGGTACGGGAGGTCACGCCTCCGACTTTCTACCAGCTCAACAGCAAAGAATTTGAAGTGGAACTCAAGGTGCAGAACGACATTGTCCGGGTGGGAGTGCAGAATACCAGCGCACAGATTTCGACCAGCGTGAAGAAATCCGGCAATACCGTCGTGGTTCCCGGCCAGCAGATGCGGTATGACTTTTCTGATATCTGCAATTTGTCCAACGTGCCTTTGGAGAATTTCTACTGGCACGATGAGCTACCCGGATCCGTGCGCCTTGCTGCGATCCACACCGGCACCTGGTCGCAGCCGGGCTTGACCTATTCTGTAACCTACCGTACTAACAGAAATTCTGCCTACCGCACGCTCGCCTCCGGTCTGCTGTCCACGCAGTCGTATGATCTGGACTGTACGCCCTCGAAGCTGGGGCTGGCAGCAGATGAATTTATCACGGATTTCCGGTTTGAATTCGGTACCGTGCAGCCCGGCTTCCGGGAGCAGGACAAGCCGATGATCCTGGTCACGGTGAACCAGGGATTGCTGAACGGGCACCGCTTTGCCAACCGCACCGACGTGGGAGGCCAGTACGGCGGCAAGTGGTTCACAAGCAGCTTCACCTGGGTAACGGAGGTCTCCGCGCCCACACCGGTACTGGATTATCCGAAAACCGGGTATTAAGCAGAGAAAGAAACTCATTTGATGACGGGGAGAGGCTGCGGGGCTTCTCCCTGTTCTTTTCTATTGGGGGGATTGATTGAAGAATTGCCTGATCACATTTTTGGCAAAAGAACATCACGTGCCGGCGGAACAGCTGCGCACCGATCCGAGCGTAAAATGGGGCGCTCTGGGGAATCTCTGCCGTTTCCCGAAGAAGAGGCAGTACCCGTTGAGGGAATGGGAGGAAGCCGTGTCCTTCCTGCTCGGCTGCGAAATCCATTTTGCATCCTATGAAGAGATCGGGAAAAGCCTGAAACCCTTTTCCCTGAGATTGAGGTGAACAACAAAATGAACCAATTTTACACTGCGGAATCCGTGACAGAAGGCCATCCTGACAAGCTGTGCGATAGTATCGCGGACAGTGTGCTGGACGATTGCCTGTCCCACGATCCCCTTTCCCGTGTCGCCTGCGAAGTGCTGGCCACGCGCGGACAGATTATCGCGGCCGGGGAGATCACCAGCCGGCACAAACCGGACATTCCGAAACTTGTGCGGAGTGTTTTAACGGAGGTTGGCTATGACCCCGGGAGCTATGAGATCCAATGCTTCTTCCATGGACAAAGCCCAGATATTGCGGACGGCATAAACCATCCGCTGGAGAAACGGCAGGACCATATGGTTTCCCATCCACTTGGCGCGGGGGATCAGGGCGTGATGGTAGGCTATGCCTGCAATGAAACACGGCAGCTGCTCCCCCTTCCCGTCGTACTGGCCCGGCGGCTGACAAACTGCCTGACCGCCGCCAGAAAAACCGGCGTAGTGCAAGGTCTGCGCCCGGATGGAAAAGCCCAGGTCACGGTGGAATATGACGGAAACGGGAACCCTGCACGGCTGGATACGGTCGTCCTCTCCGCACAGCACGACCCGGATATCCCGCAGGACAACCTGCTCTGGCAGCTCACCGATAAAGTCCTGTTCCCGGCTCTCAAACTTCTGCCGCCGGACGAGGACACGAAATTCCTGCTCAACCCTGCCGGGCGGTTTGTGCTGGGCGGACCCGACGCCGACACAGGCCTGACCGGACGCAAGCTGGCCGCTGACAGCTACGGCGTGTTCGCGCCGCACGGCGGCGGGGCGCTCTCCGGGAAAGATCCCACGAAGGTGGACCGTTCCGGCGCATACATGGCACGGTACCTTGCGAAGAATCTTGTGGCGGCGGGGCTGTGTGTCCGGTGCCAGGTCACGCTGGCGTATGCCATCGGGAAGGCGGAACCCGTCATGCTCTCGGTGGACACCTGCGGCACAGGGATCGCCTGTGCTGACGATGCACTTTCGGATGCGCTGAGGCTCCTGTTCGACTTGACCCCGTCGGGAATTCTCTCCCGCTTCCATCTGCTGCATTTCCAGTATGCAAAGACAGCGCGGCTGGGTCATTTTGGCAACCCGTCGTACCCCTGGGAGCGCACGGATCAGGCTGGACAGCTGCGGGACGCGATCCTGTGACAGGTTGGCCGCAAAAGAGGAAGGGGGTGATCCCCATGTGAATTTAACTTTTTGAATAGAGGTGCATCTAAATGGCCGTGTTCCGAGTAGAAAAAACAAAGAATTATACCGTGATGGCAAACCATCACCTGCGGGACAAATCCTTGTCTCTGAAAGCCAAGGGGCTTTTGTCCCTCATGCTCTCCCTGCCGGAGGATTGGGACTACACCACAAAAGGCCTTGCGCAAATCTGCAGGGACGGCGTGGACAGCATCCGTTCTGCGGTACAGGAGCTGGAGCAGCGCGGGTATGTGGTTCGGAATCGTGTCCGTAACGGGAAGGGGCAGCTGGGCGAGATGGAATATACCATTTTTGAGCAGCCCCAGGCTGCCCCGGAGCCTCCTGCTCCCGGCCCGGATAAACCAGAACCGAAAAGATCGGATCGGAAAAAGTCGTATTTGGAACATTCTGTTCCGAAGGGACCAGAACCGGAAACTCCCGTTCAGGTGGATTCCCAGCCGGAACAGACCTCTCCTGTGCGGGAAAGGCCTGAATGGGAAAATCCTGTCCAGGTTTTTCCCGCACAATTAAATACAAAAAAATTAAGTAAAGAAGAACTAAGTACGGAGCGAATTCAATCGCTTCAATTCTTTCCGGGAGAAGCAAATCCAAAGAAAATGAAGCGAAGGATGACGGCGCAGCAGATAGAAGAATACCGCGAATACATCCGGGAGAATATCGGGTACGAGGCCCTTCTGGAGGAATCCCCCGGCGACCGGGAGCGTGTAGATGAACTCGTCGAGCTGCTCACAGAGACGATCTGTTCGCAAAAGGAGCAAATCCGCATCGGCGGCAATGATCTGCCGCGGGAATCCGTAAAATCCCGACTGCTGAAACTGGACAGAGAACATATCCGCTTCGTGCTCGACTGCCTTGAGCGGAACACCACCCGCATCCGAAATATCCGGCAGTATCTGCTCACCACGCTCTACAATGCGCCCGCTACCATCGACAACTACTACACTGCCCTCGTCAATCATGATCTGCACAGCAGATCCGCTTGACGGGGGCATTTTTCGAAAAGGGATGATTTTCAATCGACGAAATGACGATAAAACTTTACTCCCCGCTGACCGGGGATTTTTATGAGAATGAGATCGACGGGGATGGATGGATAAATACCGCACAGGAACCTTTTCTGCTTTCGGGCGCGGATTTGGCGCAGTACAAGGACAGCATCGACTCCTTGCTGAACAGGTATCTCGACGGGGATAAAAACCTGATGGATTACTTTGACAAGGAGAGAAACTCCAGTGTGAAGGAAAAGGTGACGAGCGCCGTCCCGTCCGTGGAAATCCGGGAACGGGAGCTTTGTGGCTGCACTACGGTTAAGCTGACGTCTCCTTTGACAGATACAGAGCAAAAAGATCTCCAAGATTATCTGATCGGTCAATTCGCGGATGGCTGGGGCGAAGGCTTCGAGCAACGGGAAATCGAGGTGGATGGCGGTACCCTCTATGTCCACTTTTGGAACCCGGACAACTTCACATTTGAACTCGGTCCGATAGAGCCGCAGGAAAAAGAGCCGGAAATCATCCAGCAAGTGCAATGCCTGAAAATGCGGTTGTATGGGCAGGACGGCAATATTTTTTCCATTCTCGGCAGGGCTGCACAATTGCTGCGGGAAAACGGGCAGGCCGGGCCGGCGAAGGAGATGATGAACCGCGTGTACCATGCCGACAATTACGACAAGGCCCTGCATATCATCAGCGAATATGTGGAGACAGAACTGACACCCCATTTTGAAAAAGAAACAGGAAGAAACCTATACAAAAAGCGCTCCGACCCGGAGCGATGAAGAAGGAGGAATGCTACTGGACCCGTTCTGCGGTTCCGGGACAACCGTCCTCGCTGCCAGGCTGGAAGGTTATGAAGCGGTCGGAATCGAAGCATCCGACGCGTACTTCAAGCTGGGTTCCGACCGCATCCGGTTCGCCCTTGCAGCGCAGGAGGAAACTGAGAGCGCCGCCCCATAACCGCCTGGACGTCTCGTTGGACGTCCAAAATTTCTGGGCCATAAGAACCGGACGTCCAAATGGTCGCCCCGTACACTTATAAGATGAGAAAGGATTGAGTACATCATGGAAAAAGCGTTCGCCTATATCTGTGCCGCAGACATTTCTTTGCGTCAACTCAGGAATTACTGCCGAAAAGTGTACGAACTCGGCTACGTCCCGATCTGCCCGAAACTCAGCGACACACAGTATTTGACGCTGGACAGTGCCGATGAAAAACGGGAATTCCAGAACATTGCACGCCAGAAGCTGGGCCGGTGCCGGATGCTGGTGGTGTGCGGGAACGAAATCTCCGCGCTGATGTCCACCGAGATCGGCATGGCCGAAAAGCGGAACATCATCTGCACCACGCTCGACGGCCTCATCCGCATCAAGGAATCTGGTGGGGATCGAGAACTCTGATTAGCCGTTCTTCCCAGTCGGTGACTGGTTTTGCAAGCATAGCGTTTGGATATCCAAACGCCTTCCGGGGAGCACCCCGGTCCCCCGCATGATCCGCCTGCTGCATTTGACCCGAAATGAGGTGAAAAAACTGGAGAAATCAGCCCAGTCCGCCCGATGAGAAAGCGCAGCCGTGTGATACCGCTCCACCTGACAGACAGGGAGCTGCGGCAGTTGAACGAGCAGGCAGAGCGCAGCGGGCTTTCCCGCGAGGAGCTTCTGCGATCTCTTATCCGGGGCGTGGAGCTGCGGGCAAGGCCGTGTGAGCACCATGCCGATCTGCTTCACAAGGCGGCGGGCCTGTGCAACAACGCAAACCAGCTTGCCCGTGTCGCCAATACCTACGGCGAAGCGAATCAGCAAAGCGTGGACGAGATGACGCGCATCGCCCGCGCGGTCTGGGAGGAGGTGAGAGACAAATGGTAAAGGAGGCATTGAAATCGCCTACACAAGCGTGATTCCCGTCTACCGGCTGGATGACAGCATCGAGTATGTGACCGATGAGACGAAAACCTCCCGCTCCCGCCATGCGGAATCTCTGCGCGGGGCGATCGCCGACGCCCTCAACGAGAAACAGACGGAGCGGGATCTGTTCTGTTCAGCGCTCGGCTGCACGGTGGAAACTGCTTTCGAGGATATGTGCAGCGTCAAACGGATGTGGCACAAGGAGGACGGCGTGCAGGGGTATCATCTGGTGCAGAGCTTTGCCGCGGGAGAAGTCACCCCGGAACTGGCGCATCAGGTTGGCCTCGAGTTGGCGGAAAAGGTTCTCGGCGGAAGGTTTCAGGTAATCGTCAGCACTCACCTGAACACCGGGCATATTCACAATCACCTGCTGTGGAACAGTGTGTCCGTGGAGGATGGAGCCAAGTACCACAGCAATCGGAAGACATATCTCCGTCAAATCCGGACCTTCTCCGATGAATTGTGCCGGAAATACGGACTGTCGGTAATCGAAACGGAGCTCTCGGAGCGCTCCTCCCTGCCATATGTGCAGTGGCTGGCTGAGAAGAATGGAAAACCGACATGGAAGACCCCGTATCAGCAGGATATCGCGGAGGCAGTCGCAGCTTCCCTGACATGGAGACAGTTTCTCGCCGCCATGGAGCGGCGGGGATATACGTTCCGCTTTGATCGAAAATACCCGACGCTGCTGCCGCCCGGGAGAGAGCACTCCATCCGTTTCCGGACGCTTGGGAGAAACTGCACGCCGGAAGCAATCCAGCGGCGCATTCTGTATCCCTGCCGCTGGAAACCGGCTGGGAGGAACGCCTCTCCTCCTCTGCGCTTCTTTCACCGCTCCCGGTTCGACCCGTGGAAGGGCCGGGTATCCGGGCTCCGGGCACTGTACTTTTCGTACCTCTATAAAATGGGCGTTCTTCGCAGAAAGCCCGGATATCCAGGCGCCGCCGTGCGCGAGGAGCTCCGTCTGCTGGATCGAAGGATCGAGCAGGCGGAGTTTGTTTTTCGGAACCATATCGCCGATCGCGGGCAGCTTAACGCTCTCCGTCAGGCGTCGGAGGAACAAATCGCCGCCCTGCTGGCGGAAAGAAGGCGGCTGTCCCGAAACGCCCCCGGTTCCCCGCGCCTGTCTGAGCTGACGGTGCAGCTCCGGCAGCTCCGCCGCACGGTCCGGCTGTGCCGGAACATCGCGCGCGACTCCGAAGAGATGGAGCGCCGTCTGCAGGCGGATCGTCGGACGCGGCAGCAGGAGGAGGAACAGAACAGGCGGCAACAAAACAAGAATCGTCTTCCGCGTGAGCGGCAAGATGGAATCAACAAGGGAGATGCATAAATGAATCGTATGCCTTCAAAAGAACAGGTGGAATACATCCGGGAGCGGTATCCTGCCGGAACCCGTGTGGTTCTTCACGCAATGGGAGATCCGCAGGCCCCGCCCCCCGGAACAGGAGGAACGGTGGTCTATGTGGACGACGCCGGTCAGATCGGTGTGCGCTGGGACTCCGGATCCTCGCTCGCTCTGATTCCCGGCGTGGATTCCTTTTCCAGGGAGTCCGCGCAGGAAAAAAATAAACTCAGACGCCCGCAGGGCGCTGAGCGGTGAAGGAGGATGCGGATTGAATCTCGGAAACGACCCCGCTGATCAGGTTGTCCGGTTTACGCTGGAGGGAACGGAGGTCGCCCTCAAGCTGTCCGGACTCGCGGCAAAAAACTTTGCCATGTTTGCTTACGCCGTGCTCAGGGATCAGAAAAAGACACGCGGAAAAACCCGGCTGGTGCGGATGCTCAAGGAGCAGCGTCCGTTCAAATTCTTTCAGATCCCCGTCCAATTCCGCAAGGAGTTTGCCAAAGAGGCGAGACGGCATGGGCTCCTCTATGTGCCGATCCGAAACAAACGGAACCGGAGCGAGCTGGAACTTGTTGTGTTTGCGGATGACGCGGCGAAAGTCAATCGGATCCTTGACAATCTCAATCTGGATTTTGTGCGTTCGCAGGCCGGCGAAGCCGCCGTGGAGCATCCGGAGGAAACCGGCGGGAGAGCGCCGGATCTCGTGCCGCCCGCCCCGGTCCGGAACGAAGCTGTTTCCATAGGAAACGAGCAGGTGGAGTTCGAGCTTGGCGGCTTCGACGAGGCGTTTTCCCTCTCCCCTCCCGATTGGGAGGGCGATGACCGGACGCCCGGCCGAAAGGAGTCTGTGAAAAAACTGCTCCGGGAAATCCGGCAGGAGCAGGCACAGCGCCGTACAAAACGGGAGGAGCGCCGCGGGCCCGAGCACTCCGCGCCCGCCCGCTCCCGCAAAAGAAAAAAGAAACGACAGAAAGGCAGGTAATTCATGAATTTAGCAGAACTGCTTGGAAAAAAGCACAGGGAACAAACGGACCATGAGATACCCCGAGTAGGAAAAGAAGAATATGCCGCGCAGAAAAAGGCGGAGCGCGAAGCGGTCTGGGAGCGGGTGGACGCGCAGACCGCAAGGGTGTTTCAGGACGATTCCTCCATGCGGAGTTTTCTTGATTTTATGGCTCGCTGTACGCCGCAGAGCACCCGGAACCTCCTGATCCTCTCGGAACAAAATCCCGAAATTACGCATCCGCGCACCTTCGAGAAATGGAAGGAAGCAGGACGCTCCATTCGGGCAGGAGAAAAAGGGTATGTGTTCTTTGCGGAGCAGGACTACGAGAAAGAGGACGGCACAAAGGCGTCAGGGTATCAGATCACGCGGGCCTACGATATTTCGCAGACGCGCGGCTGGCAGGCTCCTCCGGTCCGGCAGTATGATCCCGAGGAGCTGATCGCCGCCATGGCACAGCAGTCTCATGCTCTGTTTACCGTTACCGACCAGCTTCCTCCCGGCGTGCAGGCGCAGTATGTCCCCCGTCAGCGCGCCATTTATGTGCGCGATGGGATGGAAGCCGTAACAGCCTTCTGCTGCCTTGCCCGCGAGGAGGCGCACGCTCATTTTGATTCCCTGGGAAGCGGTTATACCCGCCAGTCCTTTGCACCGCAGAGCTACTGCGCCGCCTATGTGGTGGCGCGGCGATATGGCGTGGACGTCTCCGCGTTCCGCTTCGACAAAGTGTGCGGCGCCTGCGCCGGAATGGACGTCCGCGGGCAGCGCGGATTTCTGAGCGACGTCAAGCGGGCCGCCTATGCCGTTGGAAGGGAAATCCAGTGCAGCCTGCTGGAGCAGGAACAGGCCATCAGACCGGACGAATTCAGTGTGGAAGCTCCCAGGCCGGAAAAAGCGCGCTCCTCCAAAGGAAAGGAGGAGCCGGACAGATAAACGGGGCAGATCAGCTTTTTCTGGCTGGCTTGACGTTTACGTCAGGACGGATGCTTCCCTCGATGGCGCCGTGCTCCTGCTCAAACGCCTTAATGCTGTCGCGGATCAGCACCAGCACATGGCTGTTGACCGAGCGGCCCTCATAGTCCGCGACATATCCCAGCTTTTCCAGCATTTCTTCCTCAATGCGGATGGACACACTTTTGATAGCCATACATATCACCTCAGCAGCTATATTGTGTGTTCATTTTATAGCCGCGCTATGCTATAATGGCTTAAATAGATATATAGTATATCTATAATGTGACAGACAGCAAAGCAAAAACAGGCCGGTTCCGGAATGAGGACTGCATCCCGGAACCAGTGTGCATGAGGAGGAAAACAGATGAGAGTGGCTGTAGTGGGTTCGAGAGGTCTCAAAGTGGAGCACCTGGAAAACTATCTGCCGGAAGGGGTCACAGAGATTGTGTCCGGAGGAGCCAGAGGAGTGGACACCTGCGCAAGAGAATACGCCTTATCTCATGGACTCAAGCTGACGGAGTTTCTTCCGGAATATTTAGGCACCACCGCACCATTCACGCCGGACGGCTCAGGCGGCGGATCGTGCCAAAATTTCCCGCGATACTTCCCAAAAATGCTCGCCAATCCACAAAGGATTGTCTGCGCTTTTTGGTCGTCTCGCAAAAAATTTTTTGGCACGCTCCACCCCCTGGAATGATACGGTGCTGCCTAAAAATACGGGCGCTCCGCTCCGCTGAAACGGAACATCACCATCATCGAGAACGCGGATCTGGTTCTGGCCTTTTGGGATGGCGTTTCCCACGGCACGAAGTATGTGATCGATCACTGCAAAAGCCGGGGCATCCCTGTGAGAGTGTTCCTTTTTTCCAAAGCAAGCTGACAGCCATTTATAAAGAAGTCAGACAACTCAATCATATCGCCCGGAGCCTGTGGAATATCCGCAGGCTCCTTTTTACTGTAGTCAAAGAAAGAAGGGGTTTTTGACAGAAGAGCAAAGCATATTGTGTCGCTGTCGGGGGGGAAGGATTCCACGGCAATGCTGCTGCGGATATTGGAGGAGGGAATGCCGGTTGATGAAATCCTGTTTTGCGATACGGGGATGGAATTCCCCCAAATGTACCGGCATTTGCAGAAGCTTGAACAATACATTGCAAGACCGATCACCAGGCTGAACCCGCCGGTTGGTTTTGAAGCTCTGTTTTACGAATACCAGCCAGTCAGAAAAAATCCCTCGCTGATTCACTGCAAAGGGATGAGCTGGCCGGGGCCGCGGGCTCGCTGGTGCACGGGACGACTGAAAGAACGCGTTGTCAATCGCTATCTGCGGGAAATTCGGAAGGAATTTAACCTGATCCAATATATAGGAATTGCCGCTGATGAGCCGTATCGGGTGAAGCAGCACCATTACCCTCTTGTCGATTGGGGCATGACGGAAAAGGATTGTCTGTCTTATTGTCTGCAGCGAGGCTTCGATTGGGATGGCCTGTACCGCATATTCGAGCGTGTTTCCTGCTGGTGCTGCCCTCTGCAGCCGCTGGAGGAGCTTCGCAAGCTTTACCGTCATTGCCCTGAACTGTGGGAAAAGCTTCAATACATGGACGACCATACATGGCGCCAGTTTCGCAGGGACTATTCCGTCCGCCAGCTTGGCCTGCGCTTTCATCTGGAGGAGGAACGCCTTGCGCAGGGCCTTTCCATACGGAACAAAGAATTTTTCTCCCTGTTCAAAGAGCGCCTGAACCATCGGAAAGGAGGAGATCCCTCATGAATCGAAAACAATTTCCATGGTGGCTGTGGCTGCTGCCCTTACCCATCGTCTGGTGGGCGGCGCTGCTCGCAGCGGGATGCTGGAGTACCGGCGATTCTCTCCCGATCCTTCTTGAAAAGTTGTCCGCAGCCATGAACGAGCCGCTTTCCATCCGCTGGACGGATGCTTCCCTCCGCTGCCTGATTCTTTTTACCATGGGATACGCGGTGGCAGCTGCGGCGGCGGAAGCCGGCCGGAAAAACCGGAGACGGGGAGAGGAGCACGGTTCCGCAAAATGGGGAGATGTGTTTCAAATCGCGGGAAGATACCGGGACAGAAAGCATCCCGGGCAAAACGTGATTCTCACCCGTCATTTCCAGATTGGAATGGACGGCCACAAGCATAAACGCAATACCAACGTGCTTGTCATCGGAGGCAGCGGAGCGGGAAAAAGCCGCTCCTATGCCATTCCGAACGTTCTTCTCTGCGGCGAGTGTTCCATGGTGATCTGTGATCCCAAATCCGAAATTCTGCGCAAAACGGGAGGCGCGCTGGAAGCGAACGGCTTTGCGGTGCGGGTTTTCGATCTGCTCAACCCCGACGCTTCGTTCTGCTACAACCCCATGGCCTATGTGCGCGACGACAAGGACGTGCTCCGCTTTATCGAAACGCTCATTCAGAACACCACCCCGGCTGGAAGCCAGACCACCGATCCGTTCTGGACGAAGTCTGAGACGGCGCTGCTGCAGGCTCTCGTTCTCTATCTCCTCCACGAGGCGCCGCCGGAGGAACAGAATTTTGCCACCGTGATGGAAATGCTGGCTGC
>DVGZ01000120.1 GCA_018712435.1 Candidatus Caccousia avicola | reverse complement strand
TCCATCCCTGAAACAAAAGGTTAATGTCTTTTCGTTTTTTGTTTTGCTGCGGTTGACGATAACCTGTTCTACCGTTCCTGCAAACAGCTGCTCATCAAAACTAATAAGCCTCGTCGTATTCTTGATCTTGTCAATGAACGCTTCCAATTTCCGCTTCCTGCCTGCCTTCACAGTCAGCTGTTCTTTCAACTTGAGAATCTTTTCCTTTAAAACGCCACACTTCGCTGACAGCGCCTCGAATTCCCGGTTGTACTCGTCCTGGTTCTGGGCAGTTTTCGCGTTTCTGCAAACCATATGCTCCATCTCCAGATTGATCTCATCGAGCCTTGCCTGCGTGCGTTCCAGCTCGCGCTCCTGCCGCGCCGTGTCCGTCAGGCTGGCGATCATCGTCTCGTATGCGGAGAAGATTTCACTCCTGCGCTCCAGCATCCTCCCCAGCGCCCTTTCAAAGGCGGCCTTGATCTCCTCCTCCCGCACATGCGGTGATGGGCACGGCTTGCCCTTCTGTGCGTACTTTCGGTTGCAGCGGTAAACGACGCTTCGGTAGGCGTCCGTGCTGTGCCAGACCTTGCTGCCGAAGTACGCGCCGCATTCCCCGCAAATCAGCCGGCCGGAAAAGACCGTGGTCGCGCTGGTATGCTTTTCATGCTGTCTGCGCCTGGACATTTCAAACTGTGCAAGCTCGAACACCTCCCCGCTGACGATAGCCGGATGGCTGTTTTCAACGTAGTATTGGGGAGCCTCACCTTCATTGACTTTTGCCTTCTTCGTCAGAAAGTCCACGGTAAAGGTCTTCTGCAGAAGTGCATCCCCCCTGTACTTCTCGTTGCTTAGGATGGATTTGACCGTACTGGCCTGCCACTTTGCTTTCCCCGCAGGCGTGGGAACACCACGCTTCGTCAGAGCAGCCGCTATGCCGGAGGGCGTCTTCCCGTCCAGAAACATGGCGTAGATCTCACGCACAACTTTGGCTTCTTCCTCCACGATCTGCATTTTGCCGTCCGGTCCTTTTTCATAGCCGAGGAAATGAGCATAGGCAACCGATACCTTGCCGTCCGCAATGCGCTTGCGCCAGCCCCAGGTCACATTTTCGGAAATGGAACGACTCTCCTCCTGCGCCAGGGATGACATGATCGTGATGAACAACTCGCCTTTGCTGTCCAGCGTGTCGATATTCTCCTTCTCAAACGTCACGCCCACGCCCTTCTCCTTGAGCTTGCGAACCGTTGTCAAGGTATCCACGGTGTTGCGTGCGAAGCGGCTGACCGATTTGGTGATGATCCGGTCGATCTTGCCGGCCATGGCGTCGTCGATCATGCGGTTAAAATTCTTGCGCTTTTTCGTATTGGTCCCCGAGATTCCCTCGTCGGCATACACCTCAACAAACGTCCAGTCCGGATTTTCACGTATTTTCTTTGTGTAATAATCCACCTGCGCTTCATAGGAGGTGAGCTGTTCCTCATCGTCGGTACTGACGCGGGCATAGGCCGCAACCCGCAAGCGTTCCGTCAGCGGTCGCGTGGTGGCATACCTTCGCACCGTCGCGGGAATCATGCGTACTCTCGTGCCACCGGCTGTCGCTTCATTCATGTTGCCACCTCCGTTTCATCTGTTCGCTGGCTTTTTGACGCATCTCAGGCGTCCAGGAGTTTGCTCGGGATTCCCACGCCCACTCCCGTTCCTCCGTGCGTCCATTCCGAAGCAGAAAGCGCAGAAGATTCTTGCCGATCACATGAATCGCTTCCAAGCCTTCCACGGCCTTATCCGTCAGTCTCTCCACGTCCAAAACCTCACAGGTCAGGGCAAGGAGCGTCTCCTCCGGGATCTGACTCGCTGGACAGCAGCGTTTCCCCCGGCTTGAATAAGTCGCACATTGCCAGGTAAAACGCGGAATGGCATTGCGCCCCGTGGACCGCGTCCTGCGGTTGTAATGCGCGCCACAGTTTCCGCACACGATCTTGCCGGTCAGAGGGTAACGCACCGTCGTCGGCTTGCGTACGTTGATCATCTCCCGTCTCCCTGCAAGGATCTGCTGCGCGCGTTCAAAGGTCTCATGGCTGATAATAGCCGGGTGCGTGTTCTCGGCATAAAACCGATCCAGCTGGCCCATATTGCGACGCTGCTTCTTGGTCAGATGATCTTCCACGAAGGTCTTTTGCAGTAAGGCGTCGCCCGTATACTTCTCGTTGGTCAGCATTTCAACCACATGATTGGCCGTCCATTCTCCGCCGAAGCGCCGCGGAATCTTTGCTTCCCGAAGCCTTGCCGCGATCTTGACGCTTCCCTCACCGTTCAGATACGCCTGGAATACGTCTCGCACCACGGCGGCTTCTGTTTCATGGATCACGATCTGTCCATGTTCGCTTCTGTAGGCGGGACGGATAAAGGGATGCGCGAGTGCGGGCGCGGGGCCGCCGTGCCCGTATTCCACGGGCGTGGCGTAGTACGCGCCCTCCTCCTTGCGGTGCACGCCGATGGTGATGCTCTTTCCGCTCTTCCGGCGCTTCTTCACCGGGCCGATGCGGATGGAGCGGTTTAGCACCCCAGTGATGATTTTGGGATCTTTGGAGGCGTTGGCCTTCATCTGCTGATGGATGGGCCGGGCGGCTGCCTCCAGGATGCGGCGGACTGCGGGCGCGCCCGCGCCGTCCGCGTCCATGCGCCCGGCCATGCCCGCGATGTCCGAGGCAAGGCCGTCAAAGCCCTGCGTGTCAAGGGGCACCGGGCGTCACCTCCGTTTGCAGACACCACGTCCACTGCACGGTGAACTGCGTGGTGGCGGTGTCGTATGCGGGCTGGTTGTAGCCCTTGTCCGATTCCTCCACCATGAAAAAGCCCGCGTCGTACATGGCGGCGCGGATGCGGTCGGCGGTATCCGTGGGATCGATATCGCTCCAGAGATTGAGATACACATAGATGCGGTAGGCCGTCACCCGGTCGTCCTGATGGGCGGCCTCCGTGGTGGTGGTGGAGTACACAGCGTACTGCGTAGGCGGGTTCTGACTTGGGCCGGTCGCGCGCCATACGCCCGCCATGACGGGGATGCCGATTTCTTTGAGGGCTTCCTGGACCTGTCTCATCCGCTCTCACCGCCCCGTGCCCCGCGCGCCGCTTGCGCACGGGTTTCGCGTGGCAAATCCATGATTTGCTCACGCTCAGGATTCGCTTTGCTCATCCGCTCACCCCCTTGGAGAGCGACGCCTTCAGGCCCAGATACGTGCGCTTGAAGGCATACTCGCCCAGGGTGGAAATGTCCCACTTCTCGCCCCGGAAGCGTACCCACATGCCGGGTTTGACGTCGTCCCGGTAGCGGATGGTGAAGTTGATCACCTGCTCGGTGTTCATCACGTCCGCGGCGCGGTAGTGCTGGTTGCCCGCGTCCACCACGCTGGCCCATGTCCTGCAGACCACGACGTCATTCGGCTCGGGATAGCCGTTTTCGTTGACGGTGTTTTCGGTGTAGCCGATCTCCACCAGGTGGCGAAGATCGCCGGGGTGCGGATCGGATTCAAAGTTCTTGTAACCTCGCAAGCAGCTTCACCCCGCTTTCTTACAGAATGCTTTCAGAACATCTTCTCGGGATCGCGATAGGGGTAGAGCAGGTTCTGAAAGGCCAGCATCATGGTGCCATATGTCGTGCGGTCGGGCACATCCCGGTTTTCGTAGTAGAAGCTCACAAAGAGCAGCACCGCCAGGCGCACAGGCTCGGGCGCTTCCTCGGAAAACGGCACGCGGCAGTAATCCTCCGCGACGGCCTGTGCCTGACGGATCAGGCTTTCCAGATAGGCGTCCTCCGCGTTCTGGTCGATGCGCAGGTGGGCTTTGACTTCATCCAGCGTTACGATCACGGGGCATCACCGGAGGGCTCCCGCATGAAGCCCGCCTCGCGCAGGGCGAGCAGCAGAGCGTTGAAGTCCGCGCGCAGGGCGGCGACGGTCGACGCTTCGCTTTCCGCGATATAGGGCAAACTGGCTCCGCCGCCAGGGGGTAAATCGAACAGCCCCTCCGCGCCTTCGACCGTTGCGCCGGGCAGGAAGGTCAGCTTTCCGCCGACGACCCATTCGCTTCCGCCGTGTGCGTGAAAGTTTCTTGCCGTGTGGTCCACGCGTTCTTATCCTCCTTACGCGCTCTTCATCTGAAGCACCTTAACGGCCTCAGCCAGAATCAGCTTGCCGTCCACGCGCTCGGAGGCAAGGAAGCCCACCTGCCCGTTGGCGGCATAGAGCTCGTTCAGTCGCTTGAAGGAACGCCCCTCACGGTCGGCCACCCAGTAGTAACCCATATCGCCGAACAGAATGCTCTTGGCACTGGCGGCGATGGCGGGCATATAGGCGGAGGTGTACACCGGACGGCCCAGTAGCATGTCGGGCGATCCGACCGTTACACTGGGCTGCCACAGGTAATCGCCGTTGCCGTTCTTCAGCTTGCGGATCGTCTTGACCGTGGAGTCGTTCACGAGAAACACGGCCCGCTTGCGGTAGGGGGAACGCAGGGAGTAGAACAGGTCGATGACCTCGTCCATGGTGATAGCGGTTGCACTGGCGGCAGTCACGCCGGTCTGCGCGCCGCCGGTCGCCGCGAGGATGCCCAGCGGCTTACCGGTACCATCGCCGGTAAAGAAGGCCTCTTCTTCGGCGGCCCCAATGCGGCGGGCAAATTCTCGAGCGATGTAGGAGGGCATGTCGAACACTGAGTCGTTCAGCAGCTCTTCGCTGATCTTGATCATGGTCGCCAGCTTGTGCGCGCCGATGGAAACCTGCCCAAAGCTGTCGTCGCTTTCGGGATACGCCGCTTCCTCGTCGATCCAGCTGGCCGTGCCCTTGGACGCGACCACGGGGATCTTGCGATCGCCGGATTCCGTAGAGATGACGTGCGCCAGCCTGCGGAAGATGTTCTCTTCCTGCAAGGTATCGACCAGTGTGCGCTCGTACTCGTCCGGGACGAGGAAGCCGCCCTCGCTGTCGGTGCCGATTTGCAGCGCGTTGAACACCTCGTGGGACACGCTCTTGCTGCGCATGTTCTGCCAGAACGCCTTTTTGTAGCTATCGGACGCGCGGCCCTTCTTGTCCTCTCCGGTGATGGGGTTTTCCGGGCGGCCCAGGATGGGG
>DVGZ01000119.1 GCA_018712435.1 Candidatus Caccousia avicola | reverse complement strand
GTTTTATGATTGACTGGCAGGACAGACTGTTTCAGGATAGTATTCTTGTCCGTTTTGAGGATGGCAAATTAAATCCAAAAGCGACATTTACTGCTTTAGCGGAATTTCTTGATATTCCCTATACAGAAAGTATGACTTATTGTTCAGGCGTAAAAGGATTAAATCCTGAGTCTATGAAAGGAAATGTATTGGGGTTTGATCCAGCCACAGTATACCGCACCTATGACGAGTATGCTGATGATAATGAGCGGGCATTTCTGGAATTCTTTTTCCGGGATGTGTATGAGGCCTATGGATATGATTTTCAATACTATAACGGAGAAGATGTCGATCAGGAATGGGTAAAAGAAAAAATCCAAAATTTCACCAGACTTAACAGCTGCATTGCCGAATCCTGGAAAAAATCGCTGAAAGTTAGCAGAAAAGTGATTAAGAAGGTGCCGGATGGCAATGAAAACACACGCTTTCAGATTCTGAATCTTAAGAAGGAAAATGAGGAAGATCCTTCTGATACAGTTTTTGAGCAAATGGCGCAGGAAGTAGTGGAAAAAATGAATAAAGATCGCTATCGCTTTGCGTGCTGTCTTTTAGAAGGTCTAAACTTTATCAATCGTCGGGGCCAGCCCCTGCACATGATGAAGCCCCTCAAGCTGGATCCGGCTCTGCTGGAACAGCCGCTGTACCACTGAGAACGGAGGGAAACGCATGATTATCTGGCTCATTGGAATCTCCGGGGCGGGAAAAACGACCATCGGCCGCCGGTTGGAGGAATACTTGAACAAAGCAGGCAGGAAAAACTACCTGCTCGACGGCGACGAGGTGCGCGATCTCTTTGACCGCGATCTCGGCTACACGGACGCGGATCGGGAAGCAAACATCAAGCGGATCCTGCTCGGTGCGTATCTGCTTGATAAAAACGGTATCGTCGGCATTATCTGCAACATCGCGCCGCTTGAGCACCTGCGCGCGCTGGCACGCAAGAAGATTGCGGGCTACAACGAAATTTATCTGAAAAAGGATCTCGCTGTCAGCCGGAAGAACGACGTGAAAGGCGTGTACCGCGACAACGAGGGCAAAACGCCGATCGTTGGTATCGACGCGCGCTTTGACGAACCGCAGCACCCGGATTTGGTGCTGGAGGTGGACAAGCTCAGCGAGGAGGAAACGTTCCAAGCTGTGCTGGATTATATGGAAAAGAAGTACGGCAAGGGCTGGGAAAAGGAGGTTCGCGCGTGAGGACGGCGGCAATCAACGAGGAAACCTTACAGGATGTCATCAACATCGAGACAGGCCTGCTGGCCCCTCTGCGGGGCTTCATGGGCAAGGAGGACACGCGCAGTGTTGTGGACTCCTGCTGCTTGAAGAATGGCGAGGTGTTTCCTATCCCGGTGACGCTGGACGTGCCAGAGGAAACAGCCCACGCCCTGCGCCCCGGTGAAACGCTCGGCCTGACGTCCGGCGGGCGCACGGTGGCGGAGATTGACGTGGAGAGCGTCTTTGAGCTGACGCCGGAGGATATCGCCGCTGTGTTTCTGACGAGCGAGACGGCGCACCCCGGCGTGAAAAAGGAGCTGGAACGTTCCCCGTGGCGCGTGGGCGGTCCGGTGCGGCTGCTCGACCGTTCCCTGCTGGAAGGAGCGCTGCGCCCGGAGGATACCAGGCGTGCCTTCGCGGAACGCGGCTGGAAGACCGTGGTCGGGTTCCAGACACGCAACCCCGTTCACAAGGCGCACGAGCATTTGCAGCGTGCCGGCCTTGAACTGTGCGACGGCCTGTTCATCAATCCCATCACCGGATGGAAAAAGAAGGGCGACTTCACGCAGGAAGCCGTCATGGCGGGCTACCACGCCATGATTGATCATTTCTATCCCAAGGGACGCGTGTACATCGCCGGGCTGAAAACACAGATGCGCTATGCAGGCCCGCGCGAAGCGGTGTTCCATGCCATCATCCGCCGGAATCTCGGCTGCACGCACTTCATCATCGGGCGCGACCATGCGGGCGTGGGCGGCTACTACGGCGCGTATGACGCACACGCTCTGGCCCGCCGCCTTGCAGCGGAAAACGACCTTGGCATCGAGCTGCTGCTCATGCGTGAGCCGTATTACTGCACCATCTGCGGGCAGGTGGTCACGGACAAGCACTGCGGCCACTACGACACGGGGCGTGTGGAGATCAGCGGTACCATCATCCGGAAGTATCTCTCCGAAGGCCACATCCCGGACGAGCTGATGATGCGCAAAGAGGTTTTCCATGCCATCCTGGCCTGCAAACAAATCTTTATTGAGTGACAGCCATGGATTCCAAAGAAGCACTCAAAAAGCTGCGCGATCTGCTCGGAGAAGAAGCGTACCGCTCTGTTCTTGAGGAGCTGGCGGGCACGACGGTTTATTTCCCGGCTTACGGCGCCGCCGCTGACCGCGAGGAGCGGAATCTCCAACTCAAGGATGATTTCTACAGCGGCCGCTATGATGTTTCCGACTTGGCTCTCAAGTACAATCTCAGCATTTCGCGGGTTTATAAGATTTTGCAGGCAAGGTAAATTGCTTACGGAAAGCGCAGCGCACGGAAAAATGCGCTGCGCTTTTATAAAAGAAGGGCGAAAATTTCATGCGGCTTCGCCGTAAAAAACAGGCTGGGCGGCCCTTAATGGGGCTGCCCAGCCTGTTTTTTCAGCGTTTCACAAAGAATTCGTCGTACCAGAGAAGGAAGGAATAGATGCTCCAAATCGGCTGCATGTGATTTTCGCCCGCTTTGTGTCCGTCAAGCAGGCGGAGAATGGCTTCCTGGTTGAAGTAAGTGGCGGCAACGTCGCTCTCAAAGGCTTCCTTCACCATGGCGTAGTATTTGTCCTGCCGCAGCCAGTCGTTGAGCGGGACGGGGAAACCGAGCTTCTTCTTGTTGGCCGTGCGCTCCGGGATCTGCTTGATGGCTGCGCCGCGCAGGGCTACCTTTGTCACATCCCCATGGACACGGTAACGCGAGGGGATCTGTGTGGCCAGCGCAAGCATCCGCTTGTCGAGGAACGGCACGCGCAGCTCCAGCGAGTTCGCCATGCTCATGCGGTCGGCCTTCTGCAAAATATCGTACAGCATCCAGACATGGATATCGACGTATTGCAGCTGTGTCGGCTCGTCGAGATCGCGCACCTTGTCGAAATACGGCTTCACATAGTCAACAGGATCCTTCGGATGATAGTCCTTTTTCAGATAGCGGTTCACGTTCGAGCGCGTGAACACATAGTTGCTGCGCATGTAGCGCTGATACGGCTCCATCCCGCCGCGCACCAGGAAGTTTTTGCCCTTGAAGGCGGGCATTTTCGAGGCGGCGGCTCCGGCGGCGCGGCGCAGAGCGCGCGGCACGCGATGGGCGTAATGGTCAAAGTGCATCCCGGCCAGATACATCGGGTAGCCGCCGAACAGCTCGTCCGCGCCCTCGCCGGAGAGCACCACCTTTACATACTTCGCGGCGTTCTGCGCGAGGAAGTAAAGCGGAATCTCCGAGGGATTCGGCATCGGCTCGTCGAGATAATACTGGATAATGGAAGCCGCGCCGAAGAAATCGTCCGCGCTCACCTTGTTGCTGATGTTCGGCACGCCCACAGCTTTACTGAAATCCTGCGCGTAGGGCAGTTCGCTGTATTTTTCTTCCGCGTAGCCGACAGAGAAGGTTTTCACGCCGTCCGCCGTCTTGCTGACTTCCTTCACCACATAACTCGAATCCACGCCGGAGGACAGGAAACAGCCGACTTCCACGTCCGCGATCTTATGTGCGCGCACGCTCTCCGCGAAGGTGTCCGTGATCCGCTTCTCCCACTCCTCGAGCGTCGGTTTCTCGTCGATATGGTATTGGATCTCGTTGTAGGGCCGGATGGAAAGCTTGCCGTTCTGGTAGGTGAAGCAGTGGCCGCCGAGCAGCTTGTACACATGGCGGAACATCGTTTCCTCGTCCGGAACATACTCGTAGCAGAGGTATTCCGGCAGACGCTCCTCGTTCAGCTCCTTGACGAAATTCGGGTGGGCAAGGAAGCTCTTGATTTCCGAGCCATAGAAAAAGTCGCCGTTGTGCTGATAATAATAGAACGGCTTGATGCCGAAAATATCGCGCGCGCCAAACAGCTTCTGCTCCCGGCTGTCCCAGATCACAAAGGCAAACATGCCGCGCAGACGCTGGAGCAGATCTTCGCCCCATTGCTCATAGCCGTGCAGCAGCACCTCGCTGTCCGTACTCGTCTTGAACACATGGCCCGCGTCGAGCAGCTCCACGCGAAGCTCCCGGAAATTATAAATCTCGCCGTTGAAGGTGAGCACCTTTGTGCCGTCTTCGTTGCGGATCGGCTGGCTGCCGCCCTCCAGATCGATGATGCTCAGACGGCGGAAGCCCATGGCGATCGTATTGTCCACATAATAGTCGTCCTGATCCGGTCCCCGGTGACGGATACGGTCCGCCATATCGCGGATCACCGCCTCGCGGTCACCGTTCCAGCCGTTTCGGAAAAAGCCTGCAAATCCACACAAATGCCATCCATCCTTCCTGTCTCGAAAAGCCGGGAACTCCCGGCGGTTATTGCGTGATCAGCCGCCCGTATGCGGGGCGGAGCGGTTTGCCGCAGGCCAGCACGGCGGCGCGCGCCAGCACCTCCAATGCGTCCAGACAGCCAGGCCCCAGCGGACGGTCGCGGTTGGCAAGGGAAAGCTCCGTGCAGCCGAGAATCAGGCACTCGGCCCCCTGTTCGCGCAGATGGGAGGCGGCGGCTTCAAACACCTCCGGCTCCACGGGCCGTCCGGCCTTCACATCGTCGTAGATGACGCGCATGACCATCGCCTGATGCTCCTCGTCCGGGAGCACACAGCCCACGCCCTCCCGCTCCAGCGCGCGCTGGAACAGCTCTGTGCGCACCGTGCCGGTGGTAGCCATCACACCCGCCGAGCGCACGCCGTTTTCCTTTAAATGGCGCGCCGTCTCCTCCACAATGTTCAGCAGAGGGATTGAGATTGTTTCGGCAAGCTCCGGGAAAAAGTAGTGGGACGTGATGCACGGGATCGCGATGCAGGCACAGCCGAGCGCTTCCAGCTTTTTGGCGTATGCCGTGAGCGCCGGAAGCGGCGAGGGTTGGGTGCGATCCAGAATGTGCGCCGTGCGATCCGGGATCTCGGGCGCCTCCATGAGAACGGCGCGCAAATGATCCTGGTCACGCTCCGCTGCTGTCATCTTCACGGTCAGCTCGAGAAAGTAGGCGGTCGCCATCGGGCCAAGCCCGCCGATGATGCCCAGAAGGTTGTCCTGCTGCATGTGCGCTGTTTCCTTTCCGCCCTCAGTCGCGAAGGCTCTTGTTGCCGAAGCACATTTTATATTTCTTGCGGTAATTGATCTGGCTCAGATGGAACTGCACGAAGCGCTTGCGGAAGGTGTCCCCCCGGTAGCTCATCGACTGCACATATTTGCCCTCGCGGATCAGGCGGCGGGCTTCCTCCTTCAAGGCTTCGTCCTTCACATAATGGAAGATCACGTCCTTCGGGATGATGCTCCACAGCACACGGTTGTCCGCGATGGTCAGCGGCAGCTCTTTTTGCAGAATCACATCGTCCACGAGCCACTGGGCCAGGTTGTAGCCTGCCGCCGTCACAAAGAAGCTGCTGCGGCCCTGGCGCAGATTCATCTCAAAAAGCTTGTACTTCCCGTCGCGCGGGTCATACTTCATATCGAAATTCGCGAAGCCGACATAGCCGATCCCTTCAAGGAAATTCTTCATCCGCTCCGAGAGCGCGTCGTCCCGCGTGCTGATGATCGCGGCGTAGCTGCCGATTCCCTCCGGAGAGTGCTCCTCCAGCAGCGTATGACCGAGAGCGATCAGCTTCACCTTCCGGTCGCGTCCACAGTAGCAGTTCATCACGCGCATGCCGCTGTCGTCACCGGGAATGAATTCCTGCAAAATGAGATGATCCTTGTAGGACGAACCATAGATCGCGTCGAGGATCGCGTCAAATTCCTCGCGGTTCTGCGCGACAAACACCTTTTTCTTGTGCGGAAAACGGCAGTTCCAATAGGCCACGGAATTGCTTGGCTTGATGATCACCGGGAAATCGAAGGGCAGTTTCACGCCCTTGTAATTTTCATAAGAGCAGGTGGTTGTTTTCGGGAACGCGAAGCCGTGCTCCCGGCATACCTCATAAAAGCTTTCCTTGATGCTCAGACGCATCAGAAGCGGCTCGTCAATGCACTCAAAGCGGTACGCGCCGCGCAGCTTGTCCTGGTTGCGCACCAGAAGCTTGATATAGTTATCCCCGCACGGAACAAGCAGAAGCGTGCGGCCCGGATACCGTTCGGCAAATTTCAGCAGCGTGTCGCAGAATACCTTGTCGTCCTCCAGGTTCGGCTCCACGGCTTCCACCGAAACGATCCGGCTGTGCGAGGTCGCCCCCAGCATTCCTTTTCCCACCGCCACGCTTTTGATACCGTAGGCCTGATGAAACGATCGGGCCATGCCGTAGACGTTCATATCGCTGCCAAGCAGCACCGGAAGAAAATCCGGAACAGTTGTCGTACTCAAACAGAGGCGCCTCCTCAAATTTTCTTATCAGCTTATTATACTCCCCGCGCGCCTAAAAAACAACCAACTTTTCCCCGTCCCGTGCGCTTCCCGCGATTTCGCCAAAAGCTTTTTTTCCTTGACAACATATCGGGAGACTTTTACAATAGAAAGAAAGCGGAAAGAGGGGGACGCGATGCGCGGACAAACACAAAAAAGCGCTTCGGCGGGCGGCTGCGCCTCCTGTCAAAACCCTTTCTGCCCCGGGGCGCATACCCGGCGGGACAAAGCGGCACAAAAGGGAGGAACTCGCCGTGAACACGAGAGTGGCCGTGATCAGCATCATCGTTGAAAACCCGGAGAGCACCGGGGCGCTCAACCGTCTGCTGCACGATTACAGTGAATATATCATCGGACGGATGGGAATTCCCTATCGGGAAAAGGGAATCAACATTATCTGTGTCGCGGTTGACGCGCCGCAGGACGCGATCAATACGCTCACCGGCCTGCTCGGCAGGCTGAATGGTATCTCCGCAAAAGCGGCGTACTCCAAAAGCTAAAAAAGGGCAAACGTAAAGTTTTCGCCAGCCTTTTTCAAAAGGGCGCCGTGTGCCGGTGGCACACAAACAAGGCGCCGACCGGAGCGGGAGCGGAGACCTTGCAGGGGTCAAGGGGGCGCGGTGCGCCAGTGGCGCACGAATTAGCGCCGACCGAGCCGGCAGGCGAGACCCAGAGTCCCCTTGAAAAGCCGTGCGAAGCCCTGAAAAACCAGGAAAAAGAGCAAAGCGAATTTTTCCGGACGTTTATCATCAAGTTCAAAATCAATGCAAAGAAAAAGGAAGATACCCTCCTGACGCCAAAACATCGTTGCGGCGAAAGCTGGGGTCCGGCTTTGCCGTGTCCCCGTCTGCCCGGAGGGACGCGGTATTTTTTATGTCAAAACCAAAGAAAGCACCCTTTGAGGAATGTGCCCGCCTGCTCGACCAGCTAGAGGAAACACATTCCCTCTCCCGGGAGGAATATGCGCTTCTGGTGCGGTCCGCTTCCCCGGAGCTGGCGTCGTATGCCGCCCAGAAGGCTGTCCCGCTGCGCAAGCAATGGTACGGCACAGACGTGTACCTGCGGGGACTGATTGAGATCAGCAGCTACTGCCGCAACGATTGCCTGTACTGCGGAATCCGCCGGAGCAACGCGTCCTGTGAGCGATACCGCCTGACGCCCCAGCAGATCCTCGCCTGCTGTGAGCGCGGCTTCGCGCTCGGTTTCCGCACCTTCGTGCTGCAAGGCGGCGAGGACGCGTTTTACACGGACGCGCTTCTCTGCGAGCTGATCCGCTCCATCAAGGAGCGCTGTCCCGATTGCGCCGTCACGCTCTCGCTGGGCGAACGATCCCGCGAAAGCTATGAGCAGCTTTTCGCAGCGGGCGCGGATCGGTATCTGCTCCGTCACGAAACGGCGGATCCCGTTCATTATGCAAAGCTTCACCCGCCTGTGCAAACGCTCGAAAACCGCATGCGCTGTCTGCGCGATCTGCGGGAAATCGGCTATCAGGTGGGCTGCGGCTTCATGGTCGGCTCCCCTTACCAGACAGACGAAAGTCTCGCCGCCGATCTGAAATTCATCGAGGAATTTCAGCCGGACATGTGCGGGATCGGCCCGTTCATCCCCCACCATGCGACGCCCTTTGCGCAGTGTCCGGCGGGCTCCGTGGAGCAGACGCTGTTTCTGCTTTCGGTGATCCGTCTGATCTGTCCGCACGTCCTGCTTCCCGCCACAACGGCGCTCGGCACGCTCTCCTCCGACGGCCGGGAACGCGGCATTCTCTCCGGGGCAAACGTCATTATGCCGAACCTTTCTCCCGAGGAGGACCGGGGAAAGTATGAGCTCTACGACAACAAGCTGCACACCGGCGCGGAAGCCGCGGAGCACCGCCGCCGTCTGGAAGAACGCTTGCAGGCGATTGGTTATACCGCCGTCACCGCAAGGGGCGACGTCCGATATAGCAAGATGGAAAACGAAAATCTAAAGGGAAAGAACATCTGACCCCAAAGAAAGGAAAGAGAGTATGGCACAGTACAACCCGAAATCCCTCAAAGCAGGGGAATTCATCAACCACGAGGAGATCCTGGAAACGCTCCGTTACGCGGAGGAGAACAAGAACAACGTCGAGCTGATCGACAGCCTGCTGGAAAAGGCACGTCCCAAAAAGAACGGCAGCGGCGTCCACTGCGAAGGGCTGACGCACCGCGAAGCCTCCGTGCTGCTCGCCTGCGAGATCCCGGAAAAGGTGGAGGAGATGTACCGTCTCGCGGAGGAGATCAAGCTGGCGTTCTATGGCAACCGCATCGTCATGTTCGCTCCGCTCTATCTCTCCAACTACTGCGTCAACGGCTGCGTGTACTGCCCGTATCACAGCAAAAACAAGCACATCTGCCGCAAGAAGCTGACGCAGGACGAGATCCGCAGCGAGGTTATCGCGTTGCAGGACATGGGCCACAAGCGTCTCGCGATTGAGGCGGGCGAGGACCCGGTGAACAATCCCATCGAATATATTCTGGAATCCATCAAGACAATCTATTCCATCCAGCACAAGAACGGCGCGATCCGCCGCGTGAACGTGAACATCGCCGCGACCTCGGTGGAGGAATACCGGATGCTCAAAGAAGCCGGGATCGGTACCTATATTCTGTTCCAGGAGACGTACCACCGCGACAGCTATCTGGAGCTGCATCCCACAGGACCGAAGCACAACTACGAATACCACACCGAAGCGATGGATCGCGCCATGGAGGGCGGCATCGACGACGTGGGGCTCGGCGTGCTCTTTGGGCTGGAGCGCTACAAATATGAATTCGCGGGCCTGCTCATGCACGCGGAGCATCTGGAAGCCGTTCACGGCGTGGGGCCGCACACGATCAGCGTGCCGCGTCTCAAACGTGCCGACGACATCGATCCCGACACGTTTGACAACGGGATCGACGACGAAACCTTCCTCAAAATCATCGCCTGCATCCGCATTGCCGTGCCGTACACCGGCATGATCATTTCCACGCGCGAATCCCAGCAGGTGCGCGAAAAAGCGCTTCAGGTGGGCATTTCCCAGATCAGCGGCGCGTCCCGCACCTCCGTGGGCGGCTACACCGAGGAAGAACGCCCGCACGACTCCGAGCAGTTCGACGTTTCCGATCAGCGCACGCTCGACGAAGTGGTCCACTGGCTGATGGAGCTCGGCTTCCTGCCTTCCTTCTGTACAGCCTGCTACCGCGAGGGCCGCACGGGCGACCGCTTCATGAGCCTGTGCAAGAACGGGCAGATCCAAAACTGCTGCCATCCGAACGCCCTGATGACGCTCACGGAGTTCCTGACGGACTACGCTTCGGAGGAGACGAAGCAGACAGGCTTTGCTCTGATCGAGAAGGAGCTGCAAAAGATTCCGAACGAGAAGGTTCGCGCGATCGCCACGGAGAATGTGGAGGCCATCCGGGCTTCCAACCGCCGCGATTTCCGCTTCTGAGCAGGGGCCGGGATCCTTTTTGCGCCGGGTGTTGCACCTTTGGAAAAAAAGGGGTACAATAAGGAAAACGGAGCAAAAGGGGGCTTGCCCCATGCCGCGCGATCCGCGATATCAAAAAGGAAACGGACCGGGTACGGGGCGCGTGATTGCGCGCGCCTGTCTGATCACCCTGCTTGCCGTTGTTTGTCTTGTGGGGGGCTGGGCGCTGGGAAGCGTCAAGCCCCTTCCTGTCGTTGTGGACCTGGTCAACGGTGGGGAATCCTCCTCCGCCGCGCAGTCCTCGCAGGCGCAGCCCTCGTCCGAACCGGAAGCTTCCTCCCAGGCCGCGTCCTCGTCCCCGGCGTCCTCGGAGCCGGAGGAACCGAAAACCCCCGGAATCCCGGATGACGAGGGGATTTTTTCCGCATACTATGAGCGGGCGTATCAGAAAGCGAAATCCATGACCACCGCCGATCTTGTCGGTCAGGTGTTTATTTTCCGCTGTCCCACGGAGGGAGCCGTAAAGCTGATCGACGACTGCCAGCCGGGCGGCTACTGCCTGATGGCCGATTTCTTCGAGGGCAAGACGAAGGAAACCGTACCGGAAACACTCTCCTCCTTCCAGAATTCCAGCCGTACCCCCATGTTTTTCTGCTGCGACGAGGAGGGCGGCACCGTCGTGCGCATCAGCCGCTTTTCCCAGTATGCCAGCCAGAAATTCGAGTCGCCCCAGCAGGTGTACGCGCGGACGCAGCTCGATTCCGTTGTGATTGACACGCGTGACAAGGCGCAGCTGCTGAAAAGCCTTGGGCTGAACCTGAATCTCGCGCCCGTGGCGGACATTTCCACCAATCCGTCCGATTTCATTTATGACCGCTCGCTCGGGCAGGACGCGCAGACGACGGCAGACTATATCCGCGTCTGTGTGGAAACGTATCTGGAAAATGGGCTGGCCTGCACGCTCAAACACTTCCCCGGCTATGGAAACAACGGCGACACGCACACCGGCCTTGTCTACGACAAGCGGCCGATGGAGACGTTTGAAACCTCCGATTTCCTGCCGTTCCGGGCGGGCATTGAGGCGGGCGCGCAGTTTGTGCTCGTGTCCCATAACGTCGTGGAGTGCATGGATCCCGACGCGCCCGCGTCGCTTTCCCCCAAGGTGAACGAGATCCTGCGGGACGAGCTGGGCTTTACGGGGCTTGTCATGACGGACGATCTCATTATGGATGCCATCACCGATTTTACCGGCGGAAAAAGTCCCGCTGTGACCGCTTTTCTGGCGGGAAACGATATCCTGCTCTCCTCCGATCCCCGCACGGATTATCAGGCGCTGCTCAGCGCTGTGGAGAGCGGCGAGGTATCGCAGGACCGGCTCATGGAGTCCGTTGTGCGGATTCTGGCCGCAAAATACGCCATGGGGCTGCTGTAACAGCAGACTCCCAGCCGAAAAAGAAAGGGTGCTTTTTGTCATGCCGCAGTTGTCCCATTTGGATTTAACCGCCCGCGAGAAGCGGATTCTGGTGGAGCTGAGCCAGTCCACGCGCTATCCCGTGGCACGCTTTGAGCTTCACAGCGATCAGGAGCCGGAGCTCGTCTCCGTCGCTCTCAACTATGTACGCATCACGGAGGAAACCGACTCCATGGAGCTGGTGCGCGAGCGCTCCGACGCTCTGCGTCATTTGATGGAGCTGGGCCTTGTGTTCCTTGATTATACTGTTTCCGTCTGGGCGGCGGGCGACTACGATGTGTATTATAGAAGCAAACTATACGAAATGTTTTGCCACACCGTCATGGAAGGGGCGAAACGGGAGGGATTCCTGTTTGACCTGGCGGTGCTGCGCAAGGGCCGTGCCTACCTGACGAACCGCGGCGTGGAAGCTCTCAAGCTCTGCTGATGAAAAAGCCGCCCCCGGATATGGGAGCGGCTTTCCACAGCCTGGCGGCCGTTATTTGTCTTTCTTTCCCTGCGGGGAAATGCCCATGCGCGCTTCCGTGTTGCGGATCAGGTTAAACAGCGAGTTCGCGAACAGCGGATACCGTTCCGAAATCTGCTCCGGAGAAAGGGCGGGCGGCTCGTCCTTGCCGATTCCCTCCAGCTCCCCGGCGTCCTCTCCCGCCATCAGACAGGCGGCGTTGGATTCCGCGATGCTCTGGGCCGCGTCAGCCGCGCCCTTGCTCAATCGCTCCGGCACGGCGAACATCCCCTGCGGGTTTTTGCTGTTTGCCGAATAGAGAATGCGGAAGGCCTTGTAAACGGACGCGCTCAGCGCGCCGGAAATCTCGTTCGTCACCGCCTTGTTGTTGCAGTTTTGCAGCAGATCATAAACGATGTTGAGCGAGTTTGCAATCAGCTTCTTATTGAGCGTGGGCAGAAGGCTGCCGCGGAAACGGTTTTCCTTTCCGGCCGCGTCCGGGTCGGGGATGTCCTCCATCGTGAGAATTGCGCCGCTGCGGTCCGGCGTCCGGCCGAGAAGGTAGTCGCAGGAAACGCCGTAAAAATCGGCGGCGCGCACGACGAAATCCAGTCCGCATTCCCGGATCCCCTTCTCGTAATGGGAAAGCAGCGCCTGCGAAATTTGCAGGGCTTCGGCGGCTTTTTTCTGGCTGAGTCCCCTTTCCTTGCGGAGCAGGGTGATGATGCGCGGAAAATGGCTGTTCATATCCGAAGTTCCTCCTCTTGCCCATCGATCCCGGCCTGAATGGGTCGGGTCGAGCCCTGTCGAACAGGGTCGAAAAAACAGATAACATAAGGTAAAGTATATACTATATATAACATTTTGTAAACCGCTAGATACAGTGGCCTTTTCGGGGAATCAGGCCCAATATTTATGGTGAAAAGGAGAAAACCTATGCAGTCCTACACGATTCATCTGATCCGCCACGGCGCGACAAAGGGAAATCAGCTCGGCCAGTATATCGGCAGAACGGATCTGCCTCTTGCGCCGGAAGGAGCCGAACAGCTGCGCGAGCTGAGCCGTGCGGGCGGCTATCCCACGGCGCAGGCTTACTATTGCAGCCCGCTGCTCCGCTGCCGCGAAACCTTAAATATTCTCTATCCGGACGCGGAGCCGGTGGTGGTGGAGGGCCTGCGGGAATGCGATTTCGGCGAATGGGAAGGAAAAACCGCCAAGGAGCTGATGGAGGAGGATCCCTCCTTTGCCAAGTGGATGGAGAGCGGCGCGCAGGCCACGCCGCCCGGCGGAGAATCCGGCGCGGTCTTTATGCACCGCGTCTGCGAAGCCTTTGAAAAGCTGGTGGAGGATATGCTGCGCAGCCGCACCACCAGCGCCGTCATCGTCACGCACGGCGGCGTGATTATGACCATCCTCTCCGCTTACGGCCTGCCGAAGGCCGGCTTTTACGACTGGCTGACCGGCAACGGCTGCGGCTATTCCCTGCGCATCACGCCCGGCCTCTGGATGCGCTCCATGGTGGCGGAGGTGTATGCCACGCTTCCGGCGGGAGAACAGACAGAGGGCGAGCAAAACGAACGTCTGGTGATTGACCTGGCCCGTGAGGCGGCGGACCGCGCTTACGGGAAGAAGGAGGACACGGAGAAAGGAGAATGAACGCGATGGAGAATAAGGAAGAATTTCTGCACACCGTCCGCGAACAGGCGGAGCGGGCCGCATCCGAATTGTTGGATCTGGCGAAGCTGGAGGAAGGCGATCTTTTTGTGGTGGGCTGCTCGTCGAGCGAGGTATCCGGAAGCCGCATCGGCACGGATTCCAGCCCGGAGGTGGCGCAGGCCATCGTTGACGGCCTCTACCCTGTTCTGGAACGCCGGGGCATCTTTCTCGCCGCCCAGTGCTGCGAGCATCTCAACCGGGCTCTGATTGTGGAGGACGCGGCGCGTCGCCTGCACCGTTTGGAGCGCGTGAACGTTGTCCCGCAGCCCAAGGCGGGCGGCTCCTTTGCGACCGCCGTCTGGCAGCGGATGGAGTCCCCCTGCGCCGTGGAAGCGATCCGCGCCCGCGCGGGTCTGGACATCGGCGGAACGCTGATCGGGATGCACCTGGCTCCCGTCGCCGTTCCGGTGCGCCTGAGCGTTTCGCGGATCGGCGAAGCCATCCTGCTGTGCGCCCGCACCCGCCCGAAATATATCGGCGGCGAGCGCGCGCATTATCAGGAAGATCTGCACTGATTCTCACGTCAAGAAAGAATTGCTTTCGCCTTTCATTTATGCTATAATACGGAAGTGCTCAAAGGGAAACTTTTGAGCATCCTTCCGCATAAGCCGCTGTGGCGGAATTGGCAGACGCAAGGGACTTAAAATCCCTCGGTGGCAACACCGTACCGGTTCGATCCCGGTCAGCGGCACCAGGCTGAACCCAGAACGCATTTTTCGTTCTGGGTTCAGCCTTTTTTGCTTCATATTCACACCCGCATATGCAAAGAGAGCGGCAGGTTTTCTGATCGCCCTGATTTTGGGCGGAATTATCGTATATGACGTTCTGAGAAAAAAGAAATAACCCCCAATACATAAGAAAGGATTCTTCCCTATCGGCACACAAACCCCGGTCAGCTCTGCTGCTTCTGACAGCGGGCGCGGAGAAAATCCGGGGAGCGGAATCGGGCCTTTTCGTTGACATTCCCCCTGTGTACGATTACAATAAAACTATGAAAATTCTGGAAGGCAGCTGATTTTCCGGCGTTTTGCGCGGAAAAGCACAGGGGGAGTGATACCGGAATGGAAATCCAATTGACCACGCGGGCAGCGGCGGAATATGAATTTCTTCGTTCCGGCGCGATGACGCCGGAAATGGCGTCCCAGTATTTGCAGGACGGCCGGATTATGCTGCGCACCTTCTCGGAAACCCTGCGGGATCAGTACCCGTACCCGGATCTCTCCCTGCGTCTGACCACCTCTTTGCAGGCATATGAGCCGGAAAGCTCCCCGGATTCCGTCGCCCGGAAGGTGCAGAACTGGCTGGACGGCAAAAATCAGCCCACCCGGCGCGAGGACGTTTTCCGCATCGCCTTTGCGCTCGATCTCTCCGAGGCCCAGGCCAGCTTTCTGCTGGGCCAGTGCACCGGCTACGGGGTGCACTACCGGGATCCGAAGGACACGATCTATGTGTGGTTTCTGCGCAACGATCGGGGCTACGAGGAAGCCAAAACCTTTTTCGAATCCCTCCCCGCTCCGCCGCGCCTGACCGCCTACCAGAAAAGCAGCGTCCATCTGACGCGGGAGCTCAAGCACGCGTTTTCCTTTGTCTATGATGTGGACAGCCTGCACCAGACCTACCTTGACCATCTGGAGCAGTTTGGCCAGCTCCATCTGCGGGCGTATCACTATTTTGAAAAATATCTGAGCCAGCTGACGCACCCGGACACCGGCTGGGAAGGCGCGCAGGAGGAGGACTATTCGCTGGAAACGGTGATGGAGCGCTACCTTTCCCTGCATATGCCCTCCGGGCGCAGCCGGGGCGGCTATTCCGTGGTGCAGAAGCTGCTCAAGCGCAACTGGCCCAACACCACGGCCCTCAAAAACATCCGCGCGCACCGGGAGGACGTGTCCCGGAAGCTGCTTTTGCTGCTGTATGTCATCACGGAAAATGTGGTGGATGGAGAATACCACGAGACGGATGAGGATTACCTGACCATCCAGGAGCGTTTGGAGGATCACTGGTGGGTGCTCAACGCGATCCTGCTGGACTGCGGGATGCCCGCCCTGGACCCGCGCAACGCGACCGATTGGCTGGTGCTGTACGCCCTCACGGCGGGGGAGGAGGAATCCATGAGCGAACGGATGGCGCAGGTCATCGATCATCTTTTCGCCGATATCCCCCAGGGCTCCTGACACAGAAGAAAAAACCGGCGTCCCTTCGAGCGGTTTTCCGCTCCAGGGGACGCCGGTTCTTTTTGTCAGGTAGACCACTGTTCCGGAAGCAGGACCGTGGTATTTCCTGTTACTTTGCCGCTGCCGGACAGGGTGATAGGATAGTAGTCGTAGCACGAGTAAATGGTTCCCTGATTATCCAGAGTACCCTCCAAAACGGCTCCGCTCAGCAGCAGCATACCGCTGTTGCGCAGCGTCCCCTGGATCCAGGCGGTGGAAAGCTCGTGAAACTGGTCGGAGCGGACGGCTCCGCGGTTGTCCAGAACAGCCTCCGGCCCCAGCGTGAAAAGAGCGTCGAAGGAAATCAAATCGCTCTCTTCCCCCACTGTCATCTGAACCTGTCCCAGGGACAGATTGCCGAATTGCCAGTAGGAGCCGCTGTTCAGCTGGAACGTTCCCGCTTGCACGGTGAAGTCACAGAGCTGGAGCATCCGGCTGTTTTCGTCCATCGTCAGAGAGAACTGGGCGGCGGAAGCTTCCGGGCTGGCATACACCAGCGTACTGCCGCCGGACAGCAGGACGGAGGACAGCTCCTGCCCTTCGCCCGGATCGTAGATCGCCGTGGAGCCTTCCTCCAGAGAGAGGGAGGTGAAATCCAGACGGCTGCTGCGTGTATAGAGCCACGAGTTTCCGGTGATCCGGGCGGAGCCGGTTCCCTCTCCGCAAACCCATTGCCCGATCAGCTCCATCATCGCGCCGTTTTCGAGCGTCAGGCTGTCGCAGGTCAGAGCGCCGTTGACGCAGAAGATGGCGTCCGATACGGTGAGTGTTGCGCCGTTGTCCAGCGTAAGGGAGGAGCCATTCTGCACATAGACAGCCTTGGAAAGGCGCAGATCCTCCGACAGTGTGATATCCCCCTCGAGGAGCACCGCTTCCACGCCGGGATCCGCCAGCGCGTCCAGAAGCTCCTGCGCGCTGGCCGCGGTGGCCTTCACGGATTCCAGGCCGTCAATGGCAGAGAAATCGACTTGCAGGAAATCCCCCGTAATCTCCCCGGAAGGTTTGGAGTAGGTGCGGGTGACCAGCACGCCCCCCTCGGTATCCAGGCTTCCGCCCTCCTCGATCGTCAGGAAATGGTCATAATCGTAGCAGTCCATCAGCCCTCTGTTTTGCAGCCGGCCCGTGGAGGTGACGGTCAGATTGCCGTTGTTTTTGAGAAATCCCGCCAGCTCCATGTCTCCGCCGACAAGCAGGACCCCGTTGTTGTAGAACCGCCGGCTGCCCGCGTTCACATGGCCTTCCGCAATCTCGATTCGGCCGTAATTGTACCAATTGGCCTGGTCGAGCCCGAGACAGCTGAACTCGCCTTCGACGGTGATCGTGCCGATGTTGAGAAAATCGCAGAAAATCACGCTGTAGCGGTCAATGAAGATGGTGCCGAGATTGACGGCCGCTTTGGTTCCCGTATCCGGCAGATCGCCCAGCCACAGCTCCCCGCCGGCAGGCTCGATCCGGCCATAGTTGGCCAGCTGTGCGCCGTCGCCCGCCAGATGCAGTCCCGCGCTGACGGTTCCATAGTTGAGCAGTGAATTCGTCGTGCTCAGGCTTGCATGGTTTCCAGCCTCCACCGTGATGCTGCCGTTTTCCGTGATGAGCACCGGCACGGAAACGCTGAAATCGGAGAGCAGCTCCACGTTCCCATCCACACGGATGGCCTTGGTGTACGAACGCGAAGCGGCCTCGCGGAATTCCTGTCCGTTGGTGACCGTCACCGCTTCGGCATACCGATCGGGGGCGGTGAGAACGTGCACCTCGTTAAAAAACTCCGCGCCGTAATCCACCAGATCGGTCTGCTGTTCCAGGCAGAGCGTGTAGTGAATTTCGCTGCCTTTGTCCGCGACGAACATGCCGCCGTCGGTATACAGACAGCCCTGTCCCGCAAGCGATCCCTCCATCCACAGCACGCCGTTCTCCCGGAGAACAAGCGCGCCTTTGCTTATCAGCTCGCAGCCCTCGGAAACCAGAACGGGCTTGGTGATTTCCATTTGCTCCGAGGGATCCTGGATCTCCTGGAGGGCCAGCTGCCCTTCGCAGAGAATCGCCGGAACCGCGCCGTCGGTCAGAGCGCTGCGGAAGTCCTCCAGAGTGGACACGGTGACGGCTTCGGCAAAGAGAGCGTCGCGATCCGGCTCCGGCGCGTTTTCCAAAGAGACATTCTCCGTCCCCGAAACGGGGGAATTCCCGGCGGAGGAAACGAGATCTTCCTCGGGGGGAGCGGGGAACAGCACGCCGGACAGCGCGGCGGTCAGAAGCAGGACGAGCGCCGCCGCGCCGCTGCCGATCGCGATGCTGATGCGCCGGTGGTCCCGGATCCACGACCGGAAGCGGGCAAGCGCCGTCGCGGGCGGTTCCAGAACAGGTTCGGCTGTGGAGGGACCGTCGGGAACGGGAACCGGTTCCTCCTTTGGCTCCTCAGGAGACTCCGCTGTCTGCTCCGGGAGGGAGGAAGATGGTGCGGGGGAGATTGCTTTCGCGCCTGGAACGGAACCGTACAGCCCGGCGTGAAGCTCCTCCACCGTCTGATACCGGCGGCGCGGCTGAATCTCCATGCCCCGGAGCAGCGCGGCCTGCTGCTCCTCCGTCAGGTCCACGCCGAGATCCCGGGGCGGGATCAGCTCATCCTCCAGAATCCGGTCCAGAGACTGGGGCGGCACCTTGCCGGTCAGGCAGTAATACATCGTCGCGGAGAGCGCGTATACGTCCGTCCAGGGCCCCTGGCCCTTGCGCTGGTACTGCTCGATGGGCGCGTAGCCTTGTTTCAGGGCGATGGTCATGGTTTCGGTGCCCCGGGCGGATTCCCGCGCACAGCCGAAATCCAGAAGCCGCACGGAGCCCCGTTCCAGCATCAGATTGTCCGGGCTGATATCGCGATGGATCAGACCGGCGGCGTGGACGGCGCTGAGGGCTGAAAACAGAGGTTTCATCAGGGGGAGCAATTCACTCGCCGCGATCCGGCCGCCCCGCTGGGCGGTCAGCTGCATGAAATTGGTCCCCTCCACATACTCCATCACAATGTACGCGGTGTGGTTGGCCTCGAAGTAGTCGCGGACCATCACAATCTGCGGCTGCTTTTCCATGCGCGCCATGGTTCTGGCTTCGTACAGGAACCGTTTAAGCCCCTGATCGTAGTCCTGGGACGCGGTTCCCACCCGGCTGACCACCGCCAGCGAGGTTTCCGCGTACCGGGATACCCGATCCACGGGAAAATATTCCTTGATGGCCACCTTCATTTCCAAGCGGAGGTCACAGCCGATATAGGTGATGCCGAAGCCCCCTTCTCCCAGGGCGCGCCCCACCAGATAGCGTCCCGCCAGAACGGTGCCGAGCGGGAGATGATGGGGAGCGGGCGTGTAAGCGCCCTGCGTCAGTCCGCAGACCGGACAGCTTTGCCCCGCCGCCACCCGGCTCATGCAGTAGGGACAGAATTCCTCCTGATCCCGCCGGGGCGGGCGATCGTGCAGATCATGGGATTCATGGGTCACAGGGGATCGCCTCCTTTCGTCCGGCGGACAAACATCCTTTTCTTTCAGTATACTGTAAAACGTGTGCTTTTGTCAGCATTCCGCTGCAAAGTGAAAAAGCAAATTTTTTCCATTTCATGGCTGTCCGTCCTTCCACAATCCTTTCAGCCACGCGGACAGACGGCGGAACAAAGAGGGAGCGGCGGGCGGCGCGGCAGGGACTTTGCTTGTCTGAACGGGAGCAGGAGCAGAAGCGGGCGCGGGCATGGGCACCGGTGCGGCGGGAAACAGCTCCGCCGCCAGCGCCTCCGCCGTCTGGGTGCGCCGTTTGGGCTGAATCTCCATACCGTGCAGAAGGGCCGCGTTTTCCTCCGGCGTCAGGGCCGCGCCGAGCTCGATGGGAGAACGCAGCCGGTCCTCCTCCAGCCGGTCAACCGCGTCCACCGGCCGCACGCCGGTCAGCAGATAATAGAGAGTGGCACACATGGCGTACACGTCGGTGTAGGGCCCCTGGCCGTGGGTCAGGTATTGCTCCACGGGAGCAAACCCCAATTTGAGCATGACGGTCATGGATTTGTTGCCGCCCATGGTCCGGGCGGAACCGAAATCGAGCAGTTTGAGCGTGCCGTCCGGCATCCACATGATGTTGTCCGGGGTAATATCCCGGTGCAGAACGCCCAAACGGTGGATCGCTTCCAGATCCCGCAGCAGGGCGGGCAGCTTGGGCAGCAGCTCCTCCGGCGGGATACGCCCTCCCAGCTGGGCCGCTTTCTGGTGCAGCGGAATTCCGTCGAGGTATTCCATGACCAGATAGGCGGTGCCGCCCGCCTGAAAGCTGTCCAGCACGCGGACGACGGAAGGGAAGTTTTCCAGCGCAGCCAGCATCCGGGCTTCCTGGGTGAAGCTGTTCAGACCGGACTGGTATTCCTCCTCCCGGCCCGGCTTGGGACTCACGCTTCGGTCGGGATTGCGCAGGGAGCAGCGGACGGGAAAGTATTCCTTGACCGCCACCGTCTGATTTTGTCCCTGGCTCAGGGCCGCGTAGGTGATGCCGAAGCCGCCCTGTCCCAGAACCCGATCCAGCCGGTAGGTGTGGAGCGTGCCGCTCAGAAGGGTACCGGAGGGAAGCTGCAAATCCGGCTCCTCAAAAGCCGGGGACTGTCCCTGGTTGGAATACGGATCCATGTCACACCCCTCCCTTTTGGATCACAACGAAGGTTTCCTGCTCGGAGGCCAGGCTGAACGAATCGCCGGGTTTGAGGAGAACGGCCTGGCTGGCGGCCAGCCGCTGCCCTCCCGCCAGGAAGGTTCCATAGGAGGAGCCGAGATCCTTGAGGTATACCTGCCCGTTGACCACGCTCAGCTCACAATGCGTGCGGCTGATTCCCTTGACCTGCGGGGGATAGACCAGCTGGTTGAGCTGGGGATCCCGGCCGATGCGAAGCGTTCCGCTGAGCGGGAACCGCCTGCCCGCGAAGCTTCCGGACACGCCCTGAAGCCGCAGGCCGTTGTCCGCCTGAGCGGTGGGCTGCACCGCCGGGGACGCGACCGGCTGGGTCGGCTGGGGCACGGGAGTCTCCGGCACGGGAACGGGATCGGCAGCCTGGATCGGCTCGGGAGCCCGCTTCCCGCGTCCCCGGAGCACCACCAGCACCACGATCACCACAATCACGGCCAAAACCACAACGCCGCCCGCAATCGCCGGGATCAGGAACGGATTGGTCTGCGCGCTGTTGTAGGGGATTTCCAGCTCGTCCAGGACTTCCCGCGCGTAATCCACATAAATGGCATAGTTGAGGCTGGCCTCGCTGCCGGAATAAGTATTGATGCCGACCACCACGCCGTTTTCGTTGATCAGGGGACCACCCGAGTTGCCGCCGTGGACGGTGGCGTCATGCTGGATGACGCGGACGTCTCCCTCTCCCGTCATGGTGGTAAACCGGGAGATCGCGCCCGTCGTCACGGTCACGTCGCTAACCTGAGAGTTATAGGTATAGGTGTAGGTATAAATCGGCATATCTTCCAGGTAATTTCCGGAGAACACCCAGCCGGTGGCGGTCGCGGTTTCGTCGCTGACGGCCGGATAGCCCACGGCATAAACCTGCTGGCCCGTGGACGCCTGTTCGGCCTTGCCGGCCAGCTCCAAAGCCACCCGGTCCTCCACGGGTTCCCTGGTTTTGAGAACGGCCAGATCGTATTCGTCCGAGACATAGAGGACCTCGCAAGCCACCATCTGACTCGTGTTGGCGGTGTACAGAGGGGGCAGGTATTCCTCGGACATGACCAGCTCGCCGTCAATCTCCACCGCCCGCAGCGTCACGCTCAGCGCGTTCGCTCCCAGCATCAGATAGACAGTCTGGGACTGTGTCAGACTGCCGTCGGCATTCTCCGCCGTGACGACATGGCGGTTGGTCACAAAGATGTTGGTCGGTTCTCCCACCGTGCCCACGCCGAAGGCCGTTCCCACGCCCATTGCCACCGTGCCGTCGGACCGGACGGTTTCCGCGTATACCTGCACCACGCCGTTGGAGGCTTCGGACACCGCGTTGGAGTTTGCCGCAAACGCGGGCGCTGTCTGGAACAGCACCAGACACAGCGATACCAGCAGGCAAAGCATTCTTTTTTTCATCACAATCTCTCCCTTTCCCTCAAAGATCCAGCCAAACCGCCGCGGCGGTGTTGTTGTCGTTGTCCGGGGGCGTCCGCCGGGACAAGCGGCCGCGCATCGCGTCCAGCCACCCCTGCGGATCCGCCGCTGCCCGGAGATCCTCTTCCATCTCCTGTTCCAGAACGTATTCCCAAAAGCCGTCGGAGCACAGCAGGAAAGCGTGGCGGCCCGGCGGCAGCGTCTGCTCCCCGGTTTCCGGGCGAAGATCCCCCTCCTGGCCCAGCGCCCGGAGAATCCGGCCCCGGTCCTCATGAAAACGGATCTGATCCGGGGTGATCTCGCCCAGCAGGACGGCCACCTGGGAAGCGCTGTGGTCGCGGGTCTGAAATTCCAGCTTTCCCTGATGGAAATGGTACAGCCGGGAATCTCCCACATGCGCCCAGGCTGACTGCTGTCCCCGCAGAGCAAGCAGCACCACGGTGCTTTTCATCATGCAATCGGGAGTCTGCTTTTCCCGGATGGTCTGATGGGCGCGCGCGATCCGATTGGCCAGATCGCCGGGATCGGCTTCCCCCTCCCAATCGGAGCAAACGGCTTCCACCGCCGCCGCCGAGGCCGTTTTACCGCCTCCGTGACCGCCGAGACCGTCGGCCAGCACAAGAAGCAGGCCGTCCTCTGCCTGGCGCAGGAAACGCACGGAATCCTCATTTTCCTCTCTTCCTCCTGCATCGGAATAAACCGCGAGCTGAATCATGTTTTTCTCCCACCTTGTCTGTTTTCGATGATCCGTACTGGATGATGACCGCGGTGTAATTGTCCTGACCGGGCCAGGCGCGGCTTTCCACCATTTCGCCGATCGCGTCGGCAGCTTCCTGCGCGTCCAGCGACAGGGCCCCGCACAGCTCCTCGCTGGTCAGGGCGTTGTATACGCCGTCGCTCATCAGCAGAAACCGATCGCCGGGCTGTATCCGGACGGGCTGGTCGGGCAAATCCACGCCCCGGATCTGCCCCATTCCAAGATAACTGGTCAGGCCCGACGCTCTCGGATGGGAAGCCGCTTCCTCCAGCGTGCCCTCCCCGTTGACCGCCCGCAGCTCCAGCTCGCGGCGGTAGATATGCTCCCGGTTGAGCTGGACGAGAACGCCGTCGCGAAACAGGCAGACCCGGCTGTCTCCCACCGAGAGAAAGGAAAATCCGTCCTTTTTCAGAAGCCCCGCCACTAGGGTGGAGCCGCACTGGCCCACACGCTCAGGCCCCAGCAGATAATTGACGGCGCCGTTGGCACTCTGGAGAAGGGTGAGCAGCTGCCGCTGGGGCTCCATCTCCGTGGGAAGGGAGAAAAAGGAATTGATCACGGCGCTGACCGCCGTCTGGCTGACCTGATCCCCGTTTTCCAGCCCTCCCATGCCGTCGGCCACCACCGCCAAAAGGCCGTGAGTTTCCCAGAGATCCTCCGGGGAAACCGAGAAGCAGTCCTGCTGCCCCTCCCGCGCGCCCTGGGCGTGCAGCTTCCCCACCTGAACGGAGAGGGGTTCTCCGGCTTCCGGCGCGGGCTTCGGCGCGGATTTGGATTTCCGGCGGATCACCAGCGCGGTGATCCCGGACGCCGCGGCGGCGATCAGGACGAGCACAAGTCCGGCCAGTCCCCAAAACAGGGCGGGCGAAATTTCTCCGTTCATCGCTTACTCCTTTTTCCAGCTGAAATGCTCGCCGCACAGCGGCACAAACATCAGCTTGGTGGTCCCGATGGAAATCACGTCGTAGCTGTGCAGCTCCACCGCGTTGAGCACCGTTTTCCCGTTGACCTTCAGCAGGTTGCGCCCGGCGGAGGGGCCGACATAGTACACGCCGTCCGTGTCGTCAAAGGCGATCATCGCGTGGTTCTGCCGGGAAATCTGCTGGTCCCCGGAGATGCGCACATCGCCGATCTCGCGGCCGATGTAGTTATAGCCCGCATGCAGGTGATAATCGTTTCCCCGCATGGGGCCTTCCACGCACACCAGCCAGCCCACCACCGGGTCGCCTCCTCCCGCCACGCCCAGATCGCCGCCGATCATGGTGGGCTCAAAGTGCGCGTTCACGGGCGCGGCGCGGTCGACGGCAATGGGCTCCGTCCGGGAAAAGCTCACGCCGCCCTCCGCGGAGGGATACGGCTCCACGGAAGCGGCGGGGCCGGGCGTGCCGGGGAAGGGCTCCGTGGGCGGGATTCCGCCCTGCTCGCAGAACGGGCAGCTCGTGTGAAGCGCCGAATTGTAGTAGTGGCCGTTGGGGCATTGCGCCAGTTGATTCTTAATCTCCATGTTTCTTTCCTCCTGTTGACTGATTTGCATACCGCTTTACAGCGTGGTGATTTGAAACAGATTATCCGGGGCCGCCAGATAAAAACGGGTGCCCGGCCCCACAGGGGTGGGATAGTTCGGCGGCAGCTGCCGTCCGTCCCCCAAAAACGTGCCGTAGCCTGAGTGGAGATCCACCAGTACGGGGACTCCCTGCTGCCAGCGCAGCGCGCAGTGGTGGCGGCTGATACCGGACAGGTTCGACGGGAACCGGACGCTGCAATCGGTATCCCTGCCGAACATCAGCCCGTCCTGCCGGATATGGTAGGTCTGTCCCCGCAAAGGCCCGGCCAGGCAGGTCAGGACCAGGCCGGTGCGGGATACCTCCCGCTGGACGGGAACCGGCGGGCTCACCGGATACGGGGCCGCGGCAGGAGGCTGGCGGGTCGGGCGGGCGTCTCGCTCCGACACCAGAATCGCCACCACGAAGCCCACCGCCACCAGAAACGAAAGCAGAAACGGCCCGGACACGGCGCACCAGAGAAATCCCCACTTTCCCATGTTGGGACGATACCGGTACCGCCCCAGAAAAAAGGGAGCCAGCCCCCACAGACATCCCACCAGCACCGTGACAGCCAGATAAAAAATGACGCTCAGCATACAATTTTTTCCTCCTCTCATCACTTCTCTCTGACGATGGCTTTACTTTACCACAGGCCATATTGGCTCCGGTCCAAGTGATTTCTGACTTCGAGCTGTGGACGTTTGGCCGACAGCTGAAGGAGGGCTCTTCGTTTAACACAAAAAACGGGGGAAGCATAACTGCTTCCCCCGTTTCAACGATAAACAAAATTTTCTTTCCTCACAGCTCAGGCAGCGAGAAAGTGTCGTTTGTTTTTTCAATCCACCGCTGAAGCTCTTCCCGAAGCTGTTTGCGCAGCGGCAAATATTTGTCATTGTGAGCCAGATTCACTAGCTCATACGGATCCTCATTCAGATCAAACAGCAGCCAATCCGTATTCTCAAAGCATACATATTTGTAGCCGCTGCAAGTGACGATTCCGCGCCAGGCTTTGTTGACGCTGTCATGGTGGTGAGTCGGGACCACACATTGCAGATAAGCGCTGTCCGGATAAACGGGCCGCGTCCGATCCGGCAGACGCAGACCGGAATAATCCGTTCCCTCCATCCAGTCCGGAACAGGGATTCCGCACAGCCCCAGAGAAGTGGGAGCCACGTCCACATGATTGATCGGGACACGATCCACATTTCCCACATTCTGATCGATGTTTTCCACCATCGCGTAATATCCGGCCAGCTCCTTTGCCGCCTGCTCGCGTACGGACGCAACCGGAGGCACATTGGGGCGAAAGCGAATTTGAGAGGGAAGGTGTCCCGCCTGGTTGCGGGGAGGGGCTACATATGTCCTTTGGGAATCCTTTCCTGCACGGCGGCGGAGAACCCGTTTCCCTCCGCCACATCCCCCGGCTCCAGAGTGCGCAGTGCAACCACAACGCTGTCGGCGTCATGAATCCGGAAAATATCATTCATTGCCCGTTCCCGCTTTCCGTCACGGCCGCCATGGCGGCTGCGGCGCCCTGTTCCCGGATGCTTTGCAGATCGGCTGCCGCCAGGTGTGCGAACTGTGGGAGGGTTTGCAGTTCGTCAAACAGACCGCTCTCCCGCAGAACCGCGGTGACATATCCATCCGCAGAAAGGCCGCTGTACTCCTTCACCAGTGCCAGAATCCGGTCGGACTCATGCAGACGGTAGAGCTGATCGCCCCGCTGGCCGAACAGTTCTCCCTCCTTTTCCTCCGCTTTCGTGTAAAACGCAAGGAGAGCCGCAAAGGAGAAAATCAAGCGTCTCGGCAAGTTTCCCGCCTGGTACGCATCCAGCACGGAGGGCAGAATCCGTTCCTTCCATTTTGCAAAGGAATTCACGCAGATATCCAGGAGCCGGTGATCCAAAAACGGGTTTGCAAAGCGCTGCTCCACTTCACGGGAAAACGCCAGAGCATCCGCGTGCGGCAGAGGGACATAGGGAACGATTTCTTCTTCTTCCGTCTTTGTCAAAAAACGATGGATGGCCGGATCGTCCATACATTCGCGCACCAGATTTTTTCCCGCCAGGAAAGAAGCCGGCACCATAGCGGTATGGCCTCCGTTGAGAATGCGCACCTTTCTCTGTTTCCATGGAGCCAAGTCGCGCACAAAAAACGCAGGGCTTCCCGGTCCGTCAATCGGCAGGCGGGCCGAAACATGGTCAGGGGCCTCGATCGCCCACATTCCGAAGGGTTCTCCCACGGTCGCCAGCTCATCCCGATAACCGAACCGCTCCCACAGCAACGGCAATTCCTCCGGCGAACATCCGCTCACAATCCGATCCACCAGCGTGGAACAAAACAGGCAGGCTTTTTGAACCCATGCGCAAAACGGCTGCTCGAGCTTCCAGATCTCCGCCAGCTTCAGCACGCAGTCCCGCAGACGATCCCCGTTTCGCTCGATGAGTTCTGTGGGAAGAATTGTCAGCCCGCATGTTTCGGATCCCTCGCCATACCGGTACCGTTCATATAAAAACCGCGTCAGCTTTCCGGGGAAGGAACGGGGCGGAACCGCATCGAAGCGATCCTCCGGATCCAGCACGATCCCCGCTTCGGTTGTATTGGAAACGACAAATTCCAGCTCCGGCAGGCGGGCCAGCGCCAGAAAAGCCTCGAAATCCTCATAAGGATTGACCGCGCGGTTCACGCAGGTGATGGGGAACGCTTCATCGGACGTTTTGCCATCCTGTTTTCCCCTCAGCACAATGGTATACAGACAGTCCTGCTGCTGGAAGGTATTCAGGTTTCCCCGACCCGTCGGCTTGACGATGGCAATACTGCCTTCCAACCGTTTCTCGTCAATAGCCGTTTGAAACGCAGGCTCAATCAACGTGCGGAGAAGACGCCCTTCCCCAAATTGTACCACCTTAATCGGGAGACTGCTTTTTTGGTAAACCTCTTGTATCTGTTTCATGTTCTCGTTCTCCCTTTATTCAAAATGAAAATATGCTTTGGCATTCTCATAGCAGATCCGTGCCGTCAGCGTATGCAGCATGGTTTTGTCATTGGGAAGCTCTCCCTGCTCCACCCACGTTCCCAACAGATTGCAAAGGATTCTGCGGAAATATTCATGCCGGGTATACGACAGGAAGCTGCGGGAATCGGTGAGCATGCCAATAAAGCTTCCCAAAAGAGAAACGGAAGCCAGACGCGTCAGCTGATCCTCCATGCCGTGCTTGGTATCGTTGAACCACCAGGCGGCGCCATGCTGCACCTTCCCCTGTATCCCTTCGCCCTGGAAGGTTCCGGCCAGCGCGTCCAGCATGGCATTATCGTTGGGGTTCAGCGAGTACAAAACAGTTTTCGGGAGGCGGTTTTTCTGATCCAGATCATCCAAAAAGGATGCCAGGGCTACGCTGCAATCGCCGGAGCGGATGCAATCATAGCCGCAATCCGCTCCCAGGCGGCGAAATCCGCGCGTGTTGGCGTTGCGAAGAGCGCCATAATGAAGCTGCATCACCCAGCCGCGGGCGGCGTACTCTTCTCCCAGAAAACGGAGCAAAAAGCCTTTGTAGCCATCCTGCTCCCGCTGTGACAGAGTCTTTCCCTCCCTTGCCGCGGCAAACGCGGCGGACGCTTCCTGTTCCGTAAAGCGCACAGAGGGGATCGAGTCCAGACCATGGTCGCTGACCCGGCATCCCATGGAATGGAAGTAATCCATCCGCTTGCGCAGAGCGGAGAGAAGATCGGAAAGAGAAATGATTTCCACGCCGGACGCCTGGGAAAGCGTATCCAGGTAGCTGCGGAAATCCGGTTTATCCAGATTGACCGCTTTATCGGGACGCCACGCCGGAAGCACTTTGATGGGGAAGGAGGAATCCTCCCGCAAGACCTGGTGCCAATGCAGATCATCAGCCGGATCATCCGTTGTGCAGATCGTTTCCACATGAGATTGGAGAATCAGCCTGCGTACACTGAGGGAGGGTAATTTTTGATTGCACAGCTCCCAAACATCCCCGGCGGTATCGCCGTTGAGAATGCCGTCATAACCAAAATATCGCTTCAACTCAAGATGGCTCCAATGATACAGAGGGTTTCCGGCTGCCATGGGAAGAACCTCCGCAAAACGGCGAAATTTGATCTCTCCGGGTGCATTGCCCGTGATTTCTTCCTCCGCCACCCCATTGGCCCGCATCAGCCGCCATTTATAATGATCGCCGCCCAGCCAAACCTCGGCCATATCGGAAAAGGTTCGATCCTCCGCAATTTCCTGCGGATTGATGTGGCAATGATAATCTATAATTGGGAGTTGTTTGACACAGCTGTGATACAGCTCCCGGGCTGTTGCGTTGTGCAGAAGAAAATCCTCATCAAGAAAAGCTTTCATAAAAAAATATCTCCTTTCCCCTTGCTTTTTGTCCTTATCATACGTCATTCGAATGCGAAAGGCAAGATGCTTACCATCATCCGGAAGTATCTCTCCGAAGGTCACATCCCGGACGAGCTGATGATGCGCAAAGAGGTTTTCCATGCCATCCTGGCCTGCAAACAAATCTTTATTGAGTGACAGCCATGGATTCCAAAGAAGCACTCAAAAAGCTGCGCGATCTGCTCGGGGAAGACGTGTATCGTTCTGTTCTCGAGGAGCTGGCGGGCACGACGGTTTATTTTCCGGCCTACGGCGCCGCCGCCGACCGCGAGGAGCGGAATCTCCAGCTCAAGGATGATTTCTACAGCGGCCGCTATGATGTGTCCGACCTGGCTCTCAAGTACAATCTCAGCATTTCGCGGGTTTATAAGATTTTGCAGGCAAGGTAAATTGCTTACGGAAAGCGCAGCGCACGGAAAAATGCGCTGCGCTTTTATAAAAGAATGGCGAAAATTTCACGTTTTCCTTCTTTCTTGGAGTGCAGCTAAAAGGCCGCCAAAACGGTTCCCTTTCGCCGCCCCGCACGCTATACTGGAGATACTTCAAAAAGAAATGCCATCCAACAGGAAAATCAGGGATGGCGCTTCCAAGGGGGGTTATCTCTGTGACTCTGGAAACTTTGAGCGACAGCAACGTATTTTCCACGCTTCTGGCTCTGGCGCTTTTGCTGGGCGGCGCGTACATAGGCGGACGGCTGATGGAAGCCATCCGCGCTCCGAAGGTGATCGGAGAGATTTTGGGCGGGATGCTTTTCGGCGGCACCTTCCTGTATCACTTTTTTCCCGGTGCGATGGAAGGAATCTTCCAAGCGTACCCGGAGGAGGGCAAGGTGCTCAACCTGGTCTATCAGTTTGGCTTGATTTTCCTGATGTTCTGCTCCGGCTACAATACGCAGATCGCGGTGGGGAAGGAAAGCCGCCGCACGATTGCCTGTGTGTTCATCGGGGCGACGGTGCTTCCGATGCTTGGCGGTATCCCGTTTGCTTTTCTGATGGAGGATTCCTTCATCGGGGAAAGCAAGAACAGCACGGCGTTTTTGCTGGTCTTTTTGATCGGTGTGGCGATTACCTCGATCCCTGTAATTTCGAAAATCTTCTTTGATATGGGCGTGATGAATACGCCTTACACGAACACTGTCCTGACCGTTTCCACGATCCAGGATCTGTGCCTGTGGATTCTGCTGAATCTTTCCACCCGCATGGCGGAGACCGGAAAGGCCGATCCGCTCGATATGGCGGTTGTGGTGGTCCTCACGCTGGGAATGTTTGTGGTGGCCAAGCTGTTTGCGGATCATCTGCGGGTGGGCTACCGCAAAAAGGTGAAGGCTGTCAGCTTTTACACCGTCAGCTTTTTCGGATTGCTTCTGGCGTGTGCGCTGCTGTGCCGCCTGGGGATCAACATCATGTATTCCTCGTTCCTGGCCGGATACATTGTGCGGGCGGTTTCGAAAAACGATCCGGAGGCCGCGCCCCGGATGCAGGCGGTTTCTGATTTTGCGTTTTCGTTTTTTGTCCCGATCTATTTTGCGCTGGTGGGCATTCAGCTCAATCTGCTGCACAATTTCTCCCTTCCGCGTTTTCTGTTTTTCTTCCTGGTGGCGTTCGGATTGGAGGCCGTCGGTACAGTCCTGATGCTGCAATTTACCAACCTGAAAAAGAAGGTCATCCTGAATTTCGCCGTGACGATGAACGCGCGCGGCGGCCCTGGAATTGTGCTGGCAACGGTTGCCTATGCAAGTAAAATCATCAACGTGGAATTTTTCACGGTGCTCATTTTGACCACCATGCTTTCCTCGATGATTGCCGGATACTGGCTGCGGTATCAGCAGAAAAAGGATCCGGAAGTATTTATTAAACTGACGAAAGAAGAAGGAGGGGATGGGCGTTTGGCCCATCAGAAGCAGTCATGAAAAAGTATATTTTGACCGTCGGCCCGGCGCTCGGCACAGAGGTGCCGCTGCGCGACGTACACAGCGAAAAGAACATTTATCGAATCAATGGCGCGCACGGCTCCGTGGAGGAGATCGAGGGCAATATCCACCGGATCCGGGATCAGATCCCGGACGCGGAGATTCTGCTGGATCTGCCGGGCAACAAGGTGCGCACGGCAAATATTACGGAGGGGATCCAGCTCCACAAAGGAAAAACCTTCACGCTCTCCAACGATCATTTCAATTACACGGGTTTTTACCGTCACCTCAAGCCTGGCATGACGGCATGGGCAAACGACAGCGTGTTTGAATTTGAGGTTGTTTCCGCCGATGAAAACGGGATTGTATTCCTCTCCAAATCGGACGGCGTGCTGATCAACAACAAGGGTGTGCATGTGCGCGGAATCCATCACGATATCCCGTTCCTGTTTGAAAAGGATCGCAAGCTGATTGACCTGGCAAACCGTTATAAGCTGGATTATGTGGGCCTGTCCTTCGTCCGCACGCCGGAGAATGTGAAAGAAGCCGCCGCGCTGATTGGCAGCGGAACGAAGATTATTTCCAAGATTGAGACGATCGACGCGGTGGAGAATATCGCGGAAATTCTGCCGCTGGTGCGGTATATCCTCGTCGACCGCGGCGACCTGTCCACCGATATCGGAATCGAGAAAATTCCGCGTTTCCAGCGGTATATTATTGAAAAGGCGCTTTACGCGGACGTCAAAATTTTCCTTGCCACGCAGGTGCTGAAAAATATGGAAACGAAGCCGCTGCCGACCATCGGAGAGATTGAGGCGCTCTATGATATTATGAAATCCGGTGTTTATGGCGTGCAGATGTCCGAGGAGACGGCGGTGGGACGCTATGTGCCGGAGTGCGTCGCCCTTCTCAACGAAATGAGCGCGGAAGTGGAAAAAGAAACGATTCATCTGTAACTGGCAGAAACAAAGGAGATTTTTCATCATGCTTCAACAGTGCGATTTGCATACGCACAGCACGGCGTCGGATGGGCAGTACCGCCCGGCGGAGCTGGTGCGCCTGGCGCGGAAGGCGGGGATCCAGTGTCTGGCCCTCACCGACCACGACACCGTGGACGGACTCTCCGAAGCCGTACAGGCCGGAGAAGAAACGGGAATCACCGTCCTGCGCGGGATTGAATTGGGAGCCAGCGAGGACCGGCATCTGCACATTGTGGGCCTTGGCCTGCGGGAGGATTGCCCGGAGATGCAGGCGCTGTGCCAAAAGCTGAAAGACAGCCGGGACGAGCGCAAATACCGCATCGCGGCCTTTCTCGAAGAAAAAGGCGTGGGGATTCCGCTTTCGGAGGTGGAGGAGCTGGCTAAAGGCGGCGTGGTCGCGCGTCCGCATTTCGCGCAGGTGCTTCTGCGCCATGGCTTTGTGTCCT